>DASWBL010000301.1:0-31772 GCA_036390615.1 Steroidobacteraceae bacterium
GCCGGCTCAGTACTGATCAATGAAGGTGAGCCGGAGTTCGAAGGGCAGACCGAAGATCTCAATGAATCGGCCTTCGTGCTGCATGTCATGGACGCACCAAGCGGCACCGGCACGGGCATCCAGACCTGCACCGGTCTGCACCAGCTGACCTTCAATCAAAGCCACGACGTCGACGCGACGGTGCTCAATAACGGCCGGATCTTGTACAGCCGCTGGGACCATGCCAACGGCAACAACGGCATTCATCTATATACCGCCAACCCGGACGGCACCGACGTCGAACTGTTGTACGGCTTCGGCAGTCACGTCACCGCCAGCACCAACCCGGGCGGTGCCACCGCCTGTCCGGCCAATCTCGATTGCACGGTGCAGTTCGTGCGCGCACGGGAAATGCCCGGCGGCCAGGTACTCGCGCTCAGCCGCTCGTTCACGCCGGCGAATTTCGGCGGCGATCTGCAGATCATCAACACGCAGAACTTTATCGAGAACAATTACAGCTACCCCGGCACGTTGTGCACACAGAACAACCTGACCGCACCCTGCCTCAGCGCGACCACCGGCTTGCAGCCGGCAACGATGAACGATGTCATCACGGCGGTGAATAACGCCGGTGCCGCGCCGCTGCCGGCCATCTCGCCCGGCGGCCGGTTCTCATCCGCTTTTCCGCTTTGGGACGGATCCGGCCGCATCCTGGTGACCTGGACCGACTGCCGCCTGCAGAACACCGTCAATATGGTCACGACGATACTGCCCTGCACCAGCGCCAACCTGGCCACCGCGGCCCAGCCGAACAGCACGATGACGGAGGCACCGCCGCTGTACAGCGCCTGGATGTTTGATCCGGTGGCCAACACCTTCGCGCCGCTGCTGCTGCCGGTCGAGGGCGTCATGGTCACCGACATCGTGGCGCTGCAGCCCCGCCCAAATGCCCCTGCCTATATCGCCGATACCTACACTGCGGGCACGCCATCGGTGGGGGTCCTGGATATTCGCAGCATTTATGACTGGGACGGCGCACAAAACAGCCAATGGCTGCCGGCCGGCGGCGTTGCCCAGATGGCGCAGTCGACTGCCGATAGCCGCCAGGCGCGCTTTTTGCGGGTGGAAATGGCGGTGTCGATCCCGCCGGCCAAGGGCTCTCCACCGATGTTTGCGCTGAATTTCGATCGCAACACGGCTTTCGGCGTCGCCGGCAACTACATGCGCGAGATCCTCGAGTACGTGCCGATCGAGCCGGACGGGTCGGTGCGCGTGCAGGTACCCGCCAACGTCGCTTTTCAGATTTCTGTGGTCAACGCCCAGGACCAGCGCATCATGCCGCTGCACGCCGCCTGGCTGCAGGTCAAACCGGGCGAAGTGCTGTCGTGCAATGGCTGCCATACGCCGGCCGGCGCGCAACAGGTCGGGCCCGGGCAAAGCTCTTACTCCCACGGCCGCAGCGGCCTGTTCGCTTCGGCCTGGAATCCAACGCTGACCGCGACAGGCTTATACCCGGGCACGCTCGGCCCCTACACCGTCTGCAGCGCCAAAGGCGTGACCGATACCATGGCCCAGACGCTGTCCGGCTCAAGCTGCGGCACGACCGCTAACGCCGCGGTACCGAGCGTCAATCTGGTGTACGTCGACCCGTGGTTCGGCGGCGGCCCCGGCAATGAGCCATTGACGATTTCCTACGATGATCCGACCTTCACGACGCCGCTGCCGACTTCACTGTCCTGCGCACTGGCCAACGGTGTCGGCGTGGGCTGGAACACCGGCTGCCGCATCGAGATCGATTACGACCGCAACGTCCAGGCGCTCTGGGATAAGTCGCGCCCACGGGGCGGCATCGTCGGCGCGGGTACCTGCAACAGTGCGGGTTGCCACACCGGCGCCACGGTGGTCCAGAGCGGCAACCTGGATCTGAGCAACGGACCGTCGGTCAACAACGCTAACCAGGACAATGCCTACGTGCAGTTGACTCAACCGGTGACCGTGACGACCCAAGTCAACGGCCAGCCCGTGGTCACAGTGGTGCGGCCACAGGAAATAAATTCCGGGGATGCGTTAAACTCGCGCTTCTTTACGATCATGCCGGACGCGATCCACACGGGATTGCTGTCGCCGTCGGAATTGCGGATGGTGTCGGAATGGGCGGATATCGGAGCGCAGTATTATAACGATCCGTTCAATGCGCCGCTCGCTAACTAGCGCTGTCCTAGCATTTGCGATTTGGCTGGCATGGTTCGCTCCGACTCCTGGCCTAACTGCTGCCGAGCACTTACAGCTGTTCGTCACCGCGCCGTACCTCGAGCTGCACACCGGTCCGGGTCGCGGTTACCCGGTTCGCTGGGTCGTCGGCCGCGGCGAAGCCTTTGATGTGCTGATGCGGCGGACCGACTGGTACAAGGTACGCACCGAACGCGGTGAAGAAGGCTGGGCCGCTGCGCGCGAAATGGCGCTGACTCGCATGGCCGACGGCTCCCCCTTCGTCGTCAACATGGGTAACCGCGCCGGCTTTACCTCGCATAACTGGGAAGCCGGCGTGCTTGCCGGCAGCTTTGGCGGGGCATCGCTGATCACGGTATACGGCGCTGGCAGCCTGACCGACAACCTGAAGGTGGATCTGACCCTGGGTCAGTACCTGGGCAATGTCTCCAACGGCTACATCGCCACCATCGGCCTGAGTCACGTAATCTGGCCGAACTGGCGACTGTCGCCATTCCTGTCGATGGGAACCGGCCTCGATGTCATCGAGCCCAAGGTTTCGCTGGTGCAGCCGGTCAACCGGCGGGATCAGCTCGGCTACGTAGGGGCCGGCTTGCGATATTACCTGACACGACGGTTCTTCTTGCGGGCCGAATACCGCGACAACGTGATCTTCACCAAGTCGAATTTCAACGAGGTCGATCAAGAATGGAAACTCGGCTGCGCCTTCTTTTTCTAGCGTGCGCCAGCGTCGCGCTTGGCGGCTGCGCCTCGCTCCATTGGCCGTGGCACCACAAGGCGCCGACGGAGCCTGTGGCTGGCACCAGCACGACCGGCCAAACGGCCGACGCAACGCCGCCCACCGTGATCGAACCTGAAGTTGAGCGACGGCAGATCAAGGTACCGCACATCAAGGCCCATAACCTTGAGTTGGGCGCCTATTACGGCGAGATCTCCATCGAGGACTTCGGCACCAGCCGGCTGTTCGGCTTCCGGGCCGATTACCACGTCACCGAGGACATCTTTTTCGAAGGCACCTACGGCCAGGCCAAGGGCGGCGAGACCAGCTACGAGCTGCTCAACGGCAATGTACAACTGCTGACCGAGGCTGAGAGGCGCTTCACGTATTACGATCTGTCTTTAGGCTACAACTTTCTGCCCGGCGAAGTGTTTATCGGGAAAAACCTGGCCATGACCAGTGCGCTGTACATGATCGGCGGCATTGGTGCGGTCAAGTTCGCTGGCGACCAGAATTTCTCGGTCGATTTCGGCGCCGGCTACCGGATTCTGCCCACGGACTGGCTCGCGATTCATGTGGACATGAAAGATCTGGTCTTCAGGACCAGCATCTTTGGCGTCAATCAGTTGAAAAATAACTTGCAGGGGTTCATCGGTGCGACGGTATTTTTCTGAAAACTTTGGAGTATCAACGCATGAACATCCTGACAAGAACATGCCTCGCGGCAGCCCTGGGTCTGGCTGCCGTCGCCGGCGCGGCCGACCTGGCACCCGGCGCGCAGGCCCCGGCCTTTGCGCTTGGCTCCCAGTCCGGCAAGCCGGTCGATTTGTCCCATCTCAAGGGCCAGGTGGTGCTGATTAATTTCTGGGCGACCTGGTGCGGCCCGTGCCGCAAGGAAATGCCGGTGCTCGATCAGCTGTACAGCAAGTACAAGCCGCTAGGCTTCACACTGCTCGGCGTCAACGTCGAACCGGATCCCAGCAATGCCACCGGGTTCCTGAAGTCCACGCCTGTCACTTTTCCGATACTGTTCGACACGGATAGCAAGGTCAGTAAGCTTTACGAGGTGGCCGGCATGCCAAGTACGGTCATCGTGGACCGCAAGGGCAATGTTCGTTACATCCATCGGGGTTACAACCCGGGTGAAGAAAATGAGTATCTGGACCAGATCCGATCGCTGGTGCGGGAGTAATCCGTGAGGCGCCGCGGGCATTGGCCGCTCGCGCTGCTGCTGGGCGCGGCGGCGCTGCTGCTGGCCGGCTGCGGGGCGATCCAGCCGTGGGTGAAACCCTACGAGCGTGAGCACCTGGCCGATCCGATCATGTCCCTCAATCCCAACCCGGTTTCAACGAACTACCTGGACCATGTGTTCGAGACGCGCGAAGGGGCACGGGGCGCCACTGGCGGCGTGGGCGGGGGCTGTGGCTGCAATTGAATCCGGGATCTGAGTGAACAAGCACGGGATACGGTTTGGCCTCGCGGGCCTCGGCTGCCTCGGCGCGTTGTCGCATGCCGGCGTGCTGCCTGACGACCGGGTCGATCTGCTGTGGCACGACTATGACGGCGGCGGCATCCAGATCGAAGGCCCGTCGGTGCTGATTCAGAAAAAGATCACCGATAATTTTGCCGCGACGGCCAATTACTACACCGACATGATCACCAGCGCATCGATCGATGTGGTGACGCAGGCCAGCCCCTATAAGGAGCAGCGCCACCAAGGGAGTCTCGGATTTGAGTTTTTGAACGGCAAGACCACCTATAGCGGCGGCGAGATCCACAGTGTCGAGCCCGATTACCTGTCCAACACCGGCTACGTCAGTATCAGCCAGGACATGTTTGGCGACCTGACCACGGTCTCCATGGGTTTTACCCGCGGCTGGGACTGGGTCGGCCGGGTCGATCACGGCGTGGTACAGAATTTCCACCAGTCGGTCGACCGGCGTAACTGGCAGGTGGGCGTGTCGCAGATCCTGACCCGAAATTCGCTGCTCACCTTTAATTACGAGGCCACCGACAGCGAGGGCTATCTCAATAACCCCTACCGCAGCGTGCGCTACCTGTCCTCGAGTGGCAGCGGCTACTCCTATGAAGAGGAGCGCTATCCGCACACGCGCACCGGCAATGCGCTGTCGCTGGAGTACAAGTACTACCTGCCGTACCGGGCATCGATCGATGGCTCCTACCGCTTCTATACCGATACCTGGAGCATCCTTGCGCACACCTTTACGCTGGGCTACACGCAGCCGGTCGGTCAAAACTGGATTGTCGACGGCACCGCGCGCTACTACACGCAGCGCCAAGCGAGCTTCTACAGCGATCTGTACCCGTATTTCGACTCACAGAATTTTCTGGCGCGCGACCGGGAACTGGCGGCCTTCAACAGCTGGACACTCGGCGGCGGCGTGACCTGGCAGCTGCCGCTGACGCGCTATGCGTGGCTGCAACGGAGCACGATGAACTTTCGGTACGATCGGCTGTCGATTCACTACAAGGACTTTCGTGATGTGCTGATCCCCGCGGCGGGCCCGGGGACCGAGCCGCTTTACGTGCTGGACGCCAACGTCCTGCAGTTCTTCCTTTCAGCCTGGTACTGATATAGTTTCAGTCTGGCGATAACCAAATATTCAGGGGTATGCTGATGAACACGCGATTGCGCCTGACGGCGACACTGGTCATTGGCTTGCTGCTACCGGCGACCGCCGCGTTTGCCCAGTCCCGCGAGGATGCCAAGCTGATCGCGGCCGCCCAGGTGCTGCAGGACCTTCGCACCCAGGCCGATCAGCGCGTGCCCACGTGGTTGTTGAATCGCTCGTATGGCGTGGCCGTGATTCCCGATGTGCTCAAGGGAGCTTTCATCGTCGGCGGTCGCCACGGCACTGGTGTGCTGTCAGCCCGCGACGATGCCGGTCGCTTCAGCAACCCGGTCTTCATCGCGCTGAACGGTGGCAGCTTCGGTTTCCAGGCCGGTGCGGAAGCGACCGACGTGGTGCTGGTCTTTGCCAGCAAGCGCAGCCTTGAGAATTTCGCGCGCGGCCAGGTCACGTTGGGAGCGACCGCCTCGGTCGCCGCCGGGCCTATTGGCCGGCAGGGAGAAGCGGCCGGTGGCATGACCGCAGAGGTCTATTCCTACTCGCACGCCCGGGGCCTTTTTGCCGGCGTCGCACTGGATGGCACAGCCCTGACTTTCAGCAGCAACGCGAATCGCAGCTTCTACGGGCGGGATGTCACGGCGGATCAGATTTTCAGCGGTCAGGCTAAAGTCGATTCCGAACCCGCGCGTCGATTTATCGCCGCCATTGCGGCGAGCCTTGGGCCCGACAATTCGGCGACGCCGGGGGCCCCGACACCGACCGCCGCGCCCGCTCCGGCCGCCGCACCGGCCGCGAGCACAGCAGGCGGCGCACACACCTTCCCGATGGAAGATCCCAAGCCCGGCAGCGAGCCAAAATGACAGTGGCCCGGGACTGGGCTTAAATCCCGGCGGTCAAATCCTGCCGATGGTTGCCGGTACTGCTCCGGCCCTGCCAATCTGCCTAAGCCCGGTTAAGCTCGCAATCCTGCCGGTCATGGCTGCAGGTCGAACATGTCCAAGATCATCCGCTTCAGCCCCTTAGGCGATCCTCAACGCAGCAGCCCGGCGCCTGACCGGATCGTGCAGGGGCAGCCCGAGCAGCTGCTATGGAATGTGTATTCAGACGCGAAGGGCTGGTTTCACGTCGGGCAGTGGTCCTCGACTCCGGGCAGCTGGCGCGTCCAGTACACGGAAAGTGAGTTATGCCATTTGCTCAGCGGCCGCATCCGTCTGCGCGAGGCACACGGGACCGTGTACGATTTTGGCGCTGGCGACACCTTTCTGATCTGCAGCGGCTTTGCCGGCGTCTGGGAAGTGCTGGAGCCGTGCGTCAAGCTTTACGCCATTTACGATCCGCAGTAACGGCCGGCTGAGCCAGCCGGCCGCAGATCGCAGCGGCTCAGTGCGCCACTGCTACGTGCTGCGACAGGAATTCGTAAATTCCCGTTTCGCCCATGCGCCGGGCATTGGCCAGTTCCCCTGCCCTGGTCGAATACAACAGTCGGTTATCGGCGCTCAGCACCACCACCGCCGGAATACCCTTGGCAATGGGATTGCCATAGCGGTTGGCAAGTTCGAGATTCTTGTCAAAGCGACCCACGTCGACCTTCACGACATCGAAACGGCTGGTGATCATCGCGTTACTGATGCCATGTAGAGCCTTATCGAGTTCGCGACAGTCGTCGCACCAGTTGGCGCCGAAAATTACCAGTACGTCATGATGATCAATCAGCGCCGAGCCGAGCGCCTGCTGCAACTGGGCAGCCGCATCGGCATGCTCATCGTACGGCAGATTGGCCGCTGCCGCGGCGATCGCCAAGCCTAAGCCACCCAAAAACCCCAGCATCGCTTTCATAAGACACCCATTCAGCCACCACGCCCTGCAGAGCATAGCGTCAGCGCGCCGCCATTGCCATTTTGCCCTTAACCGCCCCGCAAGCAGCGCCGGGATCAGCCGCGCCGCGCCACTTTCATCAGCACATCCTCGCGGGTGCGAAGGTTGATGCGCGCTTCCATCTCCAGCGGCTGGTCGCTCAAGCAGCACAGCCGGAATTGACGCGCCGCCAAATAGACATGAATGGCCATTTCGAGGGTCGCAAAAGTCTCGCCGATGCAGTGACGCGGGCCGGCGGAGAAGGGAATGTACGCAAAACGCGGGGCGCCAGCATCGGCGCTGGCGGCAAAGCGCTCAGGACGAAAGGCGTCTGGATCCGGCCAGTGCTTCGGATCACGCTGAACCAGGTAAGGGCTCATAAATACGTCGGTGCCTGCCGGCAACGCATAACCGGCAAGACGATCGGCGTGCAGACAACGCCGGGTCAGCGTCCACACCGGCGGGTACAAGCGCAACGCCTCCGTGATGACCTGATGCGTGTAATGCAGCGACTCAACGCTCTCGAGCCGAAAATCCGCCAGTTCAACGGCGTCGACTTCGGCATGCAATTTGGCCTCGGCCTCGGGGTGCCGCGACAGCAGGTACCAGACTGAATTGAGCGTCGCCCCGGTCGTCTCGTGCCCTGCGACGATCAGCGACATCACTTCATCGATCAATTCACGATGCGACATGGCGGTGCCGTCGCGCCGATCGCGCGCCGCCATCATCATGTCCAGCCAGTCCATCGCCGCCGGTTCCGTCGAGTCCCGTGCGGCCTCGCGACGCGTGATGATCTGCTCGATATGTTTGCGCAACTGCCGAAAACGGAACGCAAACTGCAGATCGCGGCCAACTTCTTCCGTCAGTATCGCAAATGGATTGGCACCATGCTCGCTCATCAGGCGATCCAGATCGTTGCCAATAATCGCCCTGAGCACTGCCTCCAACGCGCTTTCGCTGACTTCGCGCGTGACATTCAGGGCTTCGCCGCTGATTGCCAATCGCGACCAGTTTTCGAGGCGCCGACGATTGATCGCTGCTATCAAATCGCCAAATCGCTCCACCCGCGACCGCTGGAACAACGGCTGCATCATGCGATGCTGCCGCCTCCAGACATCCCCTTCACTGACAATGATGCCGTCGCCAACGAGCAGCCGAACCCGATCGAGCCCAACGCCGAGTCCGTAACTGGCGTGGTTCGACACCAGCACGCGCTTGATGCCCTCCGGATCGGAGACGATCCAGGAGTCACGTTGCCGGCCCGGCGCATGCACGCGATAAATCTCACCGAACTGGGCGTAATCCTCGATCATCCGCGCCAGTGAATCGTCGGTTGAACCCACGTCGAACTTGGCGTGGGCACACGGCGGCAGTGAATTGTCGCGATCAGAGAAATCCATGAATGTCCCAGGTTGGCGTGACCAGCAGGACCGGCTCGGCCATATTTAACGCTATTTGGCACCCGCCAGCGATTATGTGCAAATTGCAGCGCACTCGTCGCGCGGCTAGATCAACCTACCATTGCAGCGCCGGTCGCGCCGCTGCATCGGTACTTGTTCCTGCGGTGTCCCCCGGCTCCGTGTAAGCTCGGTTGGCCATGATGAGTCATTCGAAGCGACTAGCGCATGCGGATTCAGTTCGGGCCGCGCGCAGCGGCGCCCCAGGTTACCCGCATTTTCTTCGCAGTCGCGGCAGATCGCGAAGGGTTCGGCGACGGCTATGGCCACTGACATTGCTGACCGTGCTGGCGTTAGGGCCTGCCTGCTATGGTGCGACACCGGCCGAGGGCGCGCCGCGCCTGCGCGTATTTGGAATTCGGCCCATGGAGCCACAGCAGCGTGCGGCGACCGCCAAACTCGACGGCGCACTGGCGGAAATTGCCGCTCGCTACCCGAAAATCAGTGCGGCCCATCCCTTGGCCAGCTTGCACGCCATCAATCCTGCGTTGCGATTTCGGCTAGCGACGCCTTCGGTCGGGCCGGAGGTGCTCGTCGACGCCATCACCACCGGCGATCCGCAGATTCTGAAGCGGGCGCTGGCGGGACTGGGCCTGCGCGATATCGCGGTCTACGCCAATGATGTTGGCGGCTGGCTGCCGGTCGGACAGCTGGCGGCTGCAGCCCAGCTGGCCCCACTGCATCACGCCCGTGCGGCGATTCCACTGACCCGCGCCGGCGGAATTGCCACTCAGGGCGACTACGTGCAAGGCAGCAGCACGATCCGGGCCCAATACCCGAGCCTGAGCGGGGCCGGCGTCAAGATCGGCATACTGTCGGACAGTTTCAATTGCTATCAGGCCTACGCCGACAATGGCTTGAACGCCTCCGGCCCAAATGGCTACGCCTCTAATGGCTTTAAGGCCACTTACTCCACCGACCAGAGTACCGGCGCGCTGCCCGCCGGCATCAATGTCCTCGAGGAGGCGCCATGCCTGGAATACGGCGCTCCGGAGCTACTGCCATTCACCGACGAAGGGCGTGCGATCCTGCAGATTGTCCACGTGGTGGCGCCTGGCGCGACCCTCGCCTTTCACACGGCATCGAACAGCGAAGCGGATTTTGCCCAGGGAATAATCAACCTCGCCGCGGCCGGCGCCAAAATCATTGACGATGACGTCGGCTACCCGGATGAACCGTTTTTTCAGGACGGCGTGATCGCCCAGGCGGTGGATGAGGTCGCTGCCCAGGGGGTTGCGTATTTCTCTTCGGCCGGCAACGAAGGCCGTAACTCCTATGAAAACACCGCGCCCGTGTTTCCGGTGACCGCCACCACCGCGCCCAACAGCGGCGAAAAATTATTGAATTTTGACCCGACCGGCGCATCGACTACCACCTCGATGCCGATAAGCATTCCCGCGCTGTTTCCTGGGGAGTTCATCTATCTGGCGGTCGAGTGGGATCAGCCTTTCGTAACGGGCGCGCCGACTAGCGGCGGCGCTACCAGTTCGATCGATCTTTGCGTGACTGCCGCCTCGGGGGCCGATCAAATCTCCGACCTGGCGGATTTTCCAACTGAGGTCGCCTGCACCGGCGCGAATGCCATCGGCAGCGATCCGGTTCAGGTCATCCTCATAGGTAATCCGGCCGACGCCGGCGGGTCGACGCCAAGCGAGCAAGTGACCATCGCCGTTGGCCTCGCCAATGGTACGCCTGCGCCCGGCTTGATAAAGCTGCTGGTGGCGGGCGACGGCGCCCCGGTTGGCATCGACGCGTTTCCGACCAACAGCCCGACGATCCAGGGGCATCCCGGTGCGGCTGGTGCGACAGCCGTCGGCGCCGCTTACTATTTTGATACGCCGGACTGCGGTACGGCACCCGCGCTGCTCGAAAGCTTCTCGTCGCCCGGCGGAGATCCGATTTTATTTGATGCTTCGGGCAACCGTCTGGCCGCACCCCAGGTGCGCCAGAGGCCGCAATTCGTCGGACCAGACGGCGTCAACAATACTTTCCTCGGCTTCAACGTGAGTCCGACCGGAATGGGGAACGCGCCGCCTGGCTGCCGGATCAACGGCGCCTACCCAAGTTTTTTCGGTACTTCGGCCGCCGCGCCGCATGCTGCGGCCGCTGCCGCACTGCTGTGGCAGGCAAATCCGGCAGTCTCGGCCACGCAGCTTGTAGCAGCGCTGCAGTCGAGTGCAGTGCCGATGGGCGGTGGCGTCAATTTCAACAGTGGCTACGGGTTTATCCAGGCCAACGCCGCTCTCGCGCTGCTCCCGCCAGCGCCACCATCACTGACGCTGACCCCGGCGACCATCGCCCTCGGCGGCTCAAGCCAGCTGAGCTGGTCGTCAATCAGCACCAGCGCCTGTGTAGCATCGGGCAGCTGGAGTGGCAATCTCGCGCCAAGCGGTACGCAAAGCGTATCGCCGGCGGCGACGGGCAGCGCCACCTACACGCTGACTTGCAGCGGCGCAGGCGGGCAGGCTGCCAACTCAGTCATATTGACGGTCACGACGCCATCAGGCGGTTCCGGCGGCGGTGCGCTGGGGGCCGTCTCGCTATTAATTCTCGGCACTGCGTTGTTGCTGCGCCTGCGCGACAAGACGTTGGTTTTGCGCGATCGGCCGTGCCGGCCTCCGTACTTCCGCTGACAGCGTTTGGCTGAGCTACCGCAGTGGATCACGGCGGCGGCGGCAAGGCTGTGGCGCTCGGCCGGCCAATGCCAGTATGCTGCGACGCTGAAGCGATCGAACGAGAATCGTGTAATGCCAATTAAGGCTATCCCCTGTGCCGCGCTGCTGGCACTAATCGCCGCGGCGGCCTACGGCGACGAGCCTCCCTGGGTCAAGCGCAGCGATGAGAATTCGCAGCTGCTGCTGCAGACCGAAGCCAAGTACGCGCCGGAATACGCCAGCGAGATTGGCGTTGACGGCTATGACGAAGCCATTACCGACTACTCGCGCGACAACTTCGCGGCCTTTAATCGCGCGCTCGAGCAGGTCATTGCCGTGTACCGGCAGCGGCTTGGGACCGAATCGGATCCCAAGGTGAGACAGGACCTGGAGATCCTGATCACAGCGGCGCAGGATAATCTGCGGACCCGCGCGCTCGATCGCAAGTATTTCTTTCCGTACATTGATGTTACCCGCCGCATATTTGGCGTCGTGCGAAACATGCTTGATGCGCGCATTCCACTGGAGCGACAAAAAACACTGGTACGGCGGCTGGAAAAATATTCCGGCCTGGCCAAGGGCTACCGGCCGGCGACCGAGCTTGCCAAGCAACGCACGCTCGAACGCATCAAGGCCGATAGCAAGCTGCTTGGCCCGTTCAAGGGCGAGGTCGACACCGGACTGGCAGAGGCACCGACACTGCTGACCGGCATACAGCAACTGCTCGCGGGCAGCCAGCTGCACGGCTGGGAGCCGAGCTTTGCAGCCTTGCAGACCCAGCTGGCGGATTACAACAACTGGATCAAAACCGAGATCCTACCGCGAGCACGCGCGGACAACCGCCTGCCAGCTGAGGTTTACGCCGACAACCTGCATCAGTTCGGCGTCGATATTTCCCCGGACGAGCTGATCGCCCGCGCACTGACGGCATACGCAGAGATTCGTAACCAGATGATCATCACGGCAGGCCTGATCGCCAAGGAGCAAGGCCTGCCCGACAGCGACTACCGCGCCGTCATCCGCAAATTGAAGGAGCAACAGATCCCGACCGACCAGTTGATGGGACTGTACAACGACCGTTTGGCGCAGATCGAGGCTGCGGTGCGCGCCAACCACATCGTCACCCTGCCAGAGCGCGCTGCGGTCATACGGCTCGCGACGGCAGCGGAGAACGCTCAGCAGCCGGCCCCGCACATGAACCCGCCGCGGCTTATCGGCAACACCGGCGAGTACGGGGAGTTTGTATTGGCCACGGGCATGAGCCCGGGTGCATCCGGCGCGTCCCTGCCCTACGATGACTTCTCCCACCAGGCCATGGCGTGGACGCTCACCGCACATGAAGCGCGGCCGGGCCACGAACTGCAGTTCGCCCGCATGGTCGAGGGCGGTGTGTCGATCGCGCGGGCGGTGTTTGCCTTCAATAGTGTCAACGTGGAAGGTTGGGGGCTGTACGCCGAAGCCGAAATGCAGCCCTACGAGCCGCTCGACGGCCAGTTATTTGCCCTGCAGGCACGCGCGCAACGCGCCGCCCGGGCCTTTCTGGACCCGATGATAAATCTCGGGCAACTGGCTCCTGAGCAGTCGAAGATTTTCCTGATGGATGAGTTATGCCTGTCGGAGGGCATGGCCACTCAGGAAATGCAGCGCTACGTGTTCCGATCTCCGGGGCAGGCGACCTCGTATTTTTACGGTTACCAGCGACTGATGGAAACCCGCGAGGCGGCGCAGCTGGCGCTGGGCGCGACCTTCAACCGCCAGGCCTTCAACGACTTCGTACTGGCGCAGGGTCTGCTGCCGCCTCGATTGCTGCGCCAGGCGGTAATGGATGAATTTGTGCCAGCACAGCGGCGGTAACCCCGTGCAGCGCGCGGCCGCCACCCTATGCCTGCCGGCCGCTTATTGGCGGTACTTCCCGTGAACGTCGCTGTCGACCGCGGGGTCAGTCGTCCTCGAACGCAAGGCATCAAGCGTTACCTGCCGCCGGTCGGGTCGCGCGCCTATCACTTGATGCTTGGGCTGGTGGCCATCCTTATTCTTGGCCCGCTCGGTGGAATTTCCGCGGCGTTCATGAGTTTTTCCATCGGCTTTTACGTTGGCGGCCAGGTTCTCGCCGGAATTCTCGGCAGCGTCGTCACACTGCCTTATGGTTCCGAAGGCAAGCACGGCGCCAATTACATGCAAACGATGGCAGCATCGGTTGCCGGCATGGCAGCGATGGGCGTGCTCATTCAGGCGCGCCACTGGCTCGGCATGCCCGAGGTCGCGTCCTGGCAACTCATTATTTTTTACTGCTGCATCGGCATGTTCGGTGTCGGTGTCGGCATGATCTACACGCCCGTGCTCGTTGATCGCATGCAGCTGGCTTATCCTTCAGGCTTCGCGGTCGCAAATATCTTGCGTGCCCTGACCGATCCAACCCTGCTGCGCCGATCGGTCGTCAAGCTCGGCAGCGGCATGGGCATCGGTTACGGCGTCGGCCTGGCATCGCTCAAGGTGACGGCCATCGGGGCCACGGGCCTGTCGGCCTCGACCGTAGGGGCCGGCATGATCGTCGGTGCACGTATCGCAATACCTGCGTTGGTCGTTTCGGTGGCCGGAACTATGGCCAAGCCGTACCTGGTGCAAATTGGTTGGCTCAACGCAGGCGATCCGTACCGGAAGATCGGTTTCGTCATTGCATTGGGCACGATCCTCGGCGCAGCCTTGCTAGATATCACGCTAATCATGGTAGAGGCGGCTAGGCGCTTTCGCGACAAGAGTTTTGTCGCGCCGCCCCAAGAGGACTGGAAGCGGGTCAATTCCCTGCGCCTGGTGCTTTGGGTGGTCTTCTGGGGCGTGGCCGTGGTAGTTGCCGGCCACTGGATGATGGGTGAGCCGCTGCGCTTTTTGTTGGTTGCCGTTGGCCTGAGCTTCTTGTTTGTGCTGGTCAATGGCATATCGCAGGGAATTTCGGACTGGAATCCGATCTCCAGCGCGTTCGTCCTGTCCGTGTTTATCCTCGCAGCCATTGGGCTGACGGATGCGGGGACTGGACTCATGTGCGCCTCGATCCTTTTGATCGCCTGCGCGGAAGGCGGCGACATGCAGCAGGACCGCTCGACCGGCTGGCGGCTCGGCACCAATCGCGTCAACCAGTTCCGCTACCAGATCATCGGCATCGCATTCGGCGCCGTACTGGCGGTAGCTCTCGCCAACCTTTTTATGCGCGCCTTTCCGGTGCTGGTGCTGGATCAGTTTGGCCACCACGTGGCCGGTGCCCAGCGCTGGCAGAGTGCGATGACCTATAAATTTGTCGGCGCGCTGCGTGGTATTACCAGCGGCCAGCCGCAGATTATGCAGGCATTAAGGCTCGGCATATCAGTCGGCCTTGGCATCGAAATCATCCGTAAGCTCGTCAAGCGCAGCGTGCGCTACCAGCACTTCAGCCGCGCTACAACCACGGGCCGGACGGCGGATTTTCTGTTCGACGCGGTCCTGATGCCAAGCCCTTATGCCTCATCATTCGGCGGTTTTGTCGAGCTCGTCACGGTGCTGTGGTGGGCGGCTGGCGGCATCGGCAGCTCGCTATTCAGTGCCTTCGCTCGCCAACGCCAGAGTGCCGGGGAACTGCCTGATGATATGAGCACGATGTCCCTGGCTGGCGGCGGACTCATCGCCGGCGATTCGCTGGCGGCGCTATCGATCGGCATCTACGGCTTGCTGGCGACCGTGTTCTGATGGCCTCATCGGGCTAATAGCCGCGGTCGATATCAACCACCGACAGCATCGGCTCACCGGCCATGTAGCGGCGCAGATTTTCCTGCATGACTGCCACACGCTGCTGATCAACCATCGGCGTGTTGGCCGATACGTGGGGCGTAATCAGCACATTCGGCAAGTGCCACAAGGCGTTGTCGGCCGGCAACGGCTCCGGATCGGTTACGTCAAGGCCGGCGCCCGCGATTTGATGCCGCCGCAGCGCGCCGATCAGATCAGGGGTCACGACACTGCCTCCGCGACCCACATTAATGAAATACGCGGTCGGTTTCATCGCGTCAAATACCGTCTTGTTAAACAGTCCGGCGGTCTGCGGCGTCAGCGGCGTGCAATTGACGACAAAGTCGGCATCCGGGGCCAGCTTCATGAGATCGGCAGGCGGCCCGACATAGCTCACGTAATCCGGCCCGCCCGAGCCGCTGGCGCGCGTCGCTGTGACTCGCATTCCGAAGGCGTACGCCCGCTTGGCCACTTCGGTGCCGATACCGCCCAGGCCGACCACCAATACGGTTTTACCTTGCAGATCGGCTGACTGCGGAACTTCCTCGGTATCCGTGGGCCAGTGCCCACGCTGTTGCAGGGAAAAGAAATAATCCAGGTGACGGCTCAGGACCAGCATGGTGCCGAGCACGTACTCGGCCATGCTTGCGCCCAAGACGCGCTGCATATTGGTAATCAGCGGGCGGCGTTCGCGAATCAGCGGTTCGCGCACGCACCGCTCCACGCCCGCGGCCGGCCATTGAATCCATTGCAGCCGCGTCGCCACCTGCAAAATCTTCGTATCGCAAATGCCGATGGCGACGTCGGCGTCAGCCATATCGTGCGCTGGCGTCGTCGGGAGGACATCGATGAACTGCACTTGCGGTGCGACCAGCTGCAACGCGGGCAGATCGTCGTGGAAACGATGTGCGATCAGGATTTTGCGCGCCGGCCGCCAGCCGCTGCGTTCCCGCACGGGCTCGGCGGCTGCGTGCAGGCCCAGCTCGCTGACGAGCGCGGCTGCAACGGCGGGTTCGACCGCCGCCGGCGGCGCGACGGCATCACCTGCGCGTGCGCCCGCCGCGAACGTCGCCAGCGACGCAACAGCCGCACCGAGCATAAGCCTTCGCCGCCTACGCCAAGCCAGACTGAAGCTTGCAGCCATGAGCGTCGCTCCTGGATTCACAATCATCGTTGTCGGTCGACAAATAAAATTATAGGCAAGCCGCTGAGTTAACCGTTGCCACCGCCGTCGGAGTTATTCCTTATCTATGCAGCAAGAATCCGTGACGGCCACAAGCGTGAAACTATCATGTAACATTAATCGCTGCTCGCCCCTTGCTTTCGGATGCTACCGCGGGCGTCGTCGCCAGTGCCGCCAAGCACCTACAATTGGCGGACACAAATAACTAAGGGAATCTAAATGAATCGTAGCTATTACTGGCTCGTGGCCCTTGGTCTCGGGCTGGCCAGTGTCGCGGGGCGGCTTTGGCCGCCCCGCTTTTTTTTGAGCGACCTCGTCTGAAGCCGACGATGTTGCCGGCAAACTAAATTCAGTCGCCTGATGTAGGCGCTCCCCTGCACGAATTAAGGTCTTTTTAACTTTACCTGTCCCAAAATCAGCGCCTATCATCGGCGGACTATTCAGCCTTGGAGCAGGCCCATGACCCATGCGATGAAAATCAGTCTTTTGCTGGCCACCACTCTGCTATGGGTAGGCGCGTCGTTTGCCGATGAACACGAGCACGGTGACCGGGGTTCAACTGCGATGCACCGCGGCGAGCCGCATCCAGGCCCTAAGGGTTACGAACGCGTCGCTGAGCCGAAGGGTTGGAATGCCCGGCCGGCAGCCGTAGATCGGGGCGCCTATCAGCACAATTTCCAGGCGGCGCGCAGCTACAGAATCGGGCCCTACCACCGGCCGTCAGGCTGGGTCGATCGTCAGTGGGCGTATGGCGATATCCTGCCGCGCGGCTACTGGACCGCACGCTTCATTCTTGCAGACTATTGGCTGTTTGCGCTGGAAGTGCCTCCGCCTGGCTTTGAATGGGTACGCGTTGGCGATGACGCGTTACTGGTCAGCACGGGCAACGGTGAGGTACTGCAGGTCGAATACGGCGTCTTCAATTGAATCAAGTGTAAACGGCCCCCTGCAGCCGATTTAGACTTGCCGCCTAAGCAGCGCCGACCCGTCGGGGCACAGTGGCGGGCACTTGACTGTCCCGGGCTGCCGGGCCTCTTCCGGCAGCCGCGGTCGCCTCCCGCTAATGGAGCGATGCCAGGTATCGGTCGGCTGCCTGAGTAAGCACCGTCTTTTCGCTAAGCCGGAAGCGTGCGTCGTCCATGGCTTGTGTGATCGTCGTGTCCATGCCGGCGGGCGTGTGCGCCCGGACCCATTTTTCCAGCTGATCCGGCGGCAGGGAGTCCCAAAAATATTCCGGGATATTTTTTGCGATAGTCAGCGCACCGTAGGGTTCCCGCGGCCTGATGATCAAATCGGCATTTTCGGCAAAAGTCGCCCATGACAACTGCGGATTATTCTGACTAAGCTCGACTAACAGCGTCAGGCGATGCGCCCCCGCCTGCGGCGGGATCTCGGTGGAAACGGCAATTTTCGCCGCGAGCGCGGCCAGCTGCGGATCGCGAACGTCCATCAACGCAGTGTAGTAACGGCGCAATTCCGTCTCATTCGCCGCGCTCTTGGCAACGGTGTGCAATTGCTCGAAGGCCGCTGCATCGGCATTGCGGGCGACAACGAACAGCACCACATTCTGGTCGTCCGGCAGGATCGCGCTGCGATCGAGGACAAAGCGGGCAAACCGCTGCCGGGCCTCAGCTACGACCTGCGGGTCCGCCCAGGCACCGAGATCGCGGAGAATTGTTCGCCGCAGCTGTTGGAGGCCCGGGCTTTCACCAGGCATTTCCTGCCAGCCTAGTCGATCGGCAACCGGCCTGATGATCGAGCTTGCAAACGCCGTAAAGGCGTCGTGGCCGGCGGTGCCGCGCTCGTCATATTCAATGGCGGCGAGAGCCTGCGTGATCTGATTCCAGGCGCGTTCATTCAGATCCGGGCCCATCGCCCTAACCAGCGCGAGGTAATTCGGCAGTTGCTTTGCGTCCGCCTCGGCCAGCGCCCACTGGTCATCCAGCAGCGCGACCCGATCAGTCGGCGGCATGGTGGCGAAGGCACTGATGTTAGCCTGCAGCGTCGCATCGTCGTAGGCGGTCCGATAAAAACCGACGTCGCCGGCGTTGGCGCTGAGAGTCTCATCGCAGCGGCCGGCAGTGATCGACTGACCGTCGTGTGTCAGCAAAACATTTTGCGCTACAGAGGTGCCGGAGCGGATCTGCAACGGAATATCCCAGTGCCGGTGCTCAGGATCGCTGCCTTGCAGCAAGAAGCGCCTTTGAGTAAGAGTGACGGTGCGCCGGCCGTCCGCAGCGCAGCTCGCGCCAACTTCGACCAGTGGAAAGCCCGCCTGTTCGGTCCAGGCCGCCGCAAATGGCGCGAGCGGCCGGCCGCTGGCGGCGCTAAGCGAATTCCACAGATCGGCGCTGCTCGTGTTTGAGAACGCGTGCGCCTTAATGTAGCGGCGAATCCCGTCGCGAAATGTGCCCGGCCCCAAGTAGGCCTCGAACATACGCAGCACCGCCTGCCCCTTGAGGTAGGTGATCGCCGGATCAAAGGCGGTTTGGGCCTGCAGCTCATCGCTGACGTGCTGCTCAATAGAGTGTGATTTCAGCTGCGAGTCGGCGCGCATCGCCCGCTCCTTGGTGGCGTCCAACTTTTCCCACCAATTCCAGGTCGGATTACGAAAATCCGTTTCCTTGGCGCTCATCCAGGAGGCAAAGCTTTCGTTGAGCCACAAATCATCCCACCAGCCCATGGTCACCAGATCACCGTTCCACTGGTGTGCCATCTCATGGGCCTGAGTGCTGTATACGGTCTGCCGATCGCCGAGGGTGCTCAAGGCCGTCAGCAGCAGGCTTTGGTCGTTATAGGTAATTGCACCCCAGTTCTCCATGGCGCCGGCGAATCCGCCTGGAATGGCGATGGAATCTAGCTTCGGTAATGGATACGGGTAGCCGAAGTAATCATTGTAATCGAGCAGAATCTGTTTCGCGTTGGCCAGCGCGATGGCGCCGTCCTGCTCCTGTCCGCGCACCGCCCAGACGCCGAGCTTGGTGCTGGCGACAACGGCGGCAATCTGCGCCAGATCGCCGGCCGACAGCTCCACCAGATAGGAAGGCATGCGCGGCGAGCGCTTAAACGTGGTGGTCGCCAGCGCGCCGTGCTCGCTGCGGCTTGCGATCGGCATATTGGCAACGGTGGCCCAACCGGATGGCACAGTGACCGACAGCTGAAACGTTGAACGAAAGGCTGGCTCATCCCAGCAGGGAAACATGCGTCGCGCGTAGGTGGGTTCGAATTTCGTCGACAGCAGAATGCCGTTGCCGCCCCCGGGCTTGACGAATTCCTGCTCGAAAAATCCAGGTGGATTGGAATCAATTTTGCCCTGGAATTCCAGCGTAAGCTGATGCCGCCCCGCGACCGCTGGCTTATCCAGCGCGACAGTCACCAGTTGCCGAGCGCCGTCGGTCACGACGTCTTTGACCGGCCTGCCATCGAGCTGAACCGCACTCAAATTCTGGCCGACGGAATTAAACTGGATCGTGTCCGCCGCCTCGCGGAATTGCAGATTCACGGACTCTTCACCATTCACGGTCCTGGCCGCCGCGTCCGGTACGATTGAAATCGTGTAATCAATCGGTACTACGGTTTTGGGTAATCGCCCCGGAGCCGAATCAAAGGAAAACGGCACGGCCGCTAGTGCCGCTTCGGCCGCTGCCAGACTGAGAAACCAGCCAGCGACACTTAATGCGCGAGCGACGAATCCCGCAATCATCGGTAAAGGTCCTGTGGCTTGCAGGCCAACACCCGAAATTGCCGCGACGGCTCCCGGGAAACGCGAGTAACGATCACGTGGCTGACCAGTTACGAATTGCTGCCTGCCCGTCCGCGGATTTGGGGGCGCCGCAGCAACTGTCTCCTGCTCGATGGCGGTGCAGGTTAACTAAGGCACTGCCATCCGTTGCGTATCTCCGGGGAGCAGCGGATGCAGCGTCTCCTGGACTCCGGCCTGGCCGGCGGCACGCCCCGCCTCAAGCGTGTTATCCACGTCGAGGGATAATTCAATCACTTGACTATCGAGCCGCGAGGCATCTGGCAGTGGCGCCGAAGTCTGCGCGGTATGCCATGCGTTTTCGATCACGGCCTTGGCATCGACCAGCGGCCGGGCAATTATCGACCCAGTAACCATGCCTGCGGACCCGACTTGCGGCGTGGCGCGGATCCGCATCTTCTCGCCAGCCGGCGTGAATTCAATCCGCACTGCCGCGCCGGCGGCAGGCAGAAAGGCGCCCGACGGCAGCGACACCCGCAGCAGCTTGCCGGCGAGGCCGCGCAACGTGCACGCATAGCCGAGCGAATAGTTCGCAAGCCGATGCTGCGGGTCCAGACCGGCCGCGCGGCACGTTTCGCCCGCTTGCTCGTAATTTTGCGCAGCGCCCTCGCCGAGACCTAATTTTTCAGCGTAATCGAGCGCCGCGCCCTGATCGCCGAGTTCCGCGCTGTGCGCATAATAACGGGCTGCCGAGGCGTGGTCCTCGGCAACACAGATGCCTTCATCGAGCATCCGCCCGGCCAGAAAGTCAATCTGACTGTCGCTAAATCGCGCCTCAGTATTGATAATCTTGGCAGCCTCCTTGCAGTCGCCATGCCTGACGGCAATGACGATCGGATTCGCCGTCTGCAATGCCGCCGGCGACTGCGCGGCGAACGTTGCGCCCAGCGTGATGAGGGCAAGTCGCAAATAACTCATTGCGTTCAAGGTGCATTACTTCCAATTAAGGCGGGATTACCGAGCGCAATTATGTGGGTCCGGCCAAAGCCAATCAATGAAAATCGGCGTTAGATCTGCATCCGGGCCGAACGCCGCAGCACGACGGTGAGGATTAGGTAATAAAGCACGCCGAGGCCAATCCAGCAGGCGCCGAGGATTTTGGCCTTGGCATCCATTTCATAAAGCACGTAGGCGATGACCAGAAAACCGAGCAGCGGGCACAACAGGTATCGCAGCCAGTTGCGGCTGCGCTGGCGGACCAGAAAATGGTTCACGACCGCGGCGTGCAACAGCAAAAAGCTGGTCAATGCCCCGAAATTGACAATGCGAGTCAGGTCATCGATCCGCGATGCAAAGACAAAGCCAACGATCAGCGACACGGCCGCGACCAACAGCGTGCTGACGTACGGCGTCTTGTAGCGCGGGTGGATCCGGGCCAGTACGCGTGGGAGCTTGCCGTCACGCGCCATGGCAAACAGTACACGCGCGACCGCGGCTTGCGCGGCAATCGCGTTGGCAACGCCCGAGGAGACAACCACTGCCAGTATCGTGATCAGGCGCAGCCAGCCGCCGCCCGCGCGATCAGCAATCTGATAGAAAGCAGTCGCCCCGTCCGAAAATTTCAGACCGCGGGCCAGATCAGTTGCAATCCAGGTCTGCACAATAAACAGCCCACCGACAAGCACCAGCGACAGCAATGTTGCTCGGCCTACGCTGTTGGAGCCGCCGCGGCTTTCCTCGGCCAGCGTTGAGATGCCGTCGAATCCCAGAAATGAAAGCACGGCAATCGAGGTGGCCCCCACCACGGTTGCCGGGGAGAAGACCGCTGGATCGTAAACTGGCCGCAACGTCAGCGCGCCGGCACCGAGGCCGTGGCGTAACGCCAGCAGACCCAAAACCACAAACAGCGCGAGCGTCGCCAGCTCCAACAGCAGCAGGTACCAGTTGACTCGTGCAGTAAACTGGATGCCGAGCAGATTGACGACGGCGTTAAAGACCACGAAGCCAACCAGCCACATCCATTCGGGAATACCAGGCAGCAGCCCCTGCATCGCAACAGCGCTGATCACATACAGCAGCGCCGGGATCAGAATGTAATCCAGCAGGATCAGCCACCCGGCAAAGAAGCCGGCGATTTCATGCAAGCCACGATGTGCGTAGGTATAGACCGACCCGGCAAGCGGAAAGGCAGGCGCCAGCGCCGCGTAACTCATCGCGGTAAACAGCATGCCGACCATACCGACCAGATAGGCGAGCGGTACCATGCCATGAGCGTCATGCCAGACGAAGCCGAACACTGAAAACGGCGCGATCGGCACCATGAAAATCATGCCGTAAACGACCAGATCGCGAGTTGACAGGCTCCGGTGCAGCTGCTGGCGGTAACCGAATTGCTCGAGCTCAGGCACCAGCATTGACTCCCGCGCTCACGGGACACGCGATTTGAACGGGTACCATCGGCTCAGCTCGGCTGCTGATCGACCGCATGAAGAAAGCGGATCAGTCCAGCGAAATACCGCTCCTGATCATCGAACATTGCCAAATGACTGCCTCGCGGACAATCCAGGTATTCACCACGCGGCATGGCCTTGGCCATGGCCTGCATATGCGCCGGATCCATTGTATCGAAGTGCGCACCAATGGTCAGCGTCGGAACACGGATGTTGTGCAAATCGGCAGTACGATCCCAGCGCGCGAGCTTACCGCCGGCTCCAAGTTCGCTCGGTCCCTGCATCGGAATATAAACCGCGGGATTTTGATGCTTGAACGCCCGCAGCACCGGGTCAGGCCATTCCGCCAGCGGTATGCGCAGCACGTGGTGCACGTAGTGATGCTGCATCAACAGATCCATGTAGCGCGGATTCTGGAAATCACCGGCCGCCTCCAGCGCCTTAATTTCGGCGAGCACAGCCGGGTCGATGCCGGGCATCAGCACGCGCTCGGCGTAGTCGTTATAGGCCGGGATACTGGCCATCATATTTGAGATGATCAGACCCTTGAGATGCTGCTGATAGCGCAGCGCATACTCAAGCGCGAGGATGCCGCCCCAAGACTGACCGTACAGAAAAAAATTGCCGGTATCCAACCCCAGCGCGGTCCGCACCTGCTCGACTTCATCAACAAAGCGCGGCAGCTCCCACATCCCCGGCTCATCTGGCTGATCGCTGTAATAGGAACCTAGTTGATCGTAGTAGTAATACTCAATGCCTGCGGCCGGCAGATAGGAATCACAGGGTTCAAGGTACTCGTGCGTGAAGCCGGGACCGCCGTGCAGCAGCAGCAGCTTGATACGCGGATTGTTGCCGACGCGCTTGGTCCAGACCGTGTGCCGCCCGTAAGGCGTGGCGATCGGGATGCGCCGCACGCCCCCGCTCAACCGATCGGCGCGCGCGCTATTGTCCAAATAGGAATCGGGTGGGTGATCGGACGTGGCCTTTCGATCGGTTGAACTCATTTCGATACCTCAAACAAATTTTTTCGCTGCTGTTCTTTTTCGCGGCCACATGTCAGCCGATTATCGGTGCGTCGGGCTGGGCGATCGATGCCAGTGATTTTCTCACGCCCAACGCAAAATTTTCATCGGCGCTACAACTCGCCCTTGGCGACGGTAGCACTTGTGAATCCGTAGCTACCTAACTGCAGTCTACGTCACGCATTTTCCTTTAAGCGTTTGAAATTTAAATCTTTCTCCGGCTCACCACGATCCGCTACTGCCGGCATCGTCGACTAGGCACCGGCGCTATCGCCCCGGCTCGTCCAACCGGCTATATTTAGAGTATTAGAAAAACTCAAACGTGGGGGAACATCATCATGAAACGTCGAGACTTCTGCAAGTCGACGCTGATCGGCGGCGCACTCGCAGCTTTGCCGGCCGCGCACTGGCGGCGGGCCCTGGCGGCCGAAGCTGCCCCGAATGCCGGCAGCGACATAGCGGCGATCAAATTATCCGGAGACACTACGGTCATTCCTGCGGCCGACGTCAAGGCCTTCGCGGCTAATTTGCACGGCAGGCTAGTGACCGCGAGCGACCCGGACTACGATCAAGTACGGCGCGTCTATAACAAAATGATCAACCGCCGACCGGCGCTTATCGCACGTTGCTCCGGCGCTGCCGATGTGGCCCGCGCGGTAACCTTTGCACGGGAACGCGAGCTGCTCGTTGCCGTCCGGGGCGGCGGGCACAGCTTTCCCGGTTATTCCACGTGCAATGGCGGATTGGTGATTGACCTGTCTGACATGCGCAGCGTTCGCGTGGATCCGGCAGCCCAACGAGCGTGGGTCGGCGGCGGCGCCTGGATCGGCGATCTCGACTGGGAATCGCAGCAGTACGGCCTGGCTACACCGATGGGCGAGATTTCCAATACCGGCGTAGCCGGACTCACCTTAGGTGGTGGCTACGGCTGGCTGGCGCGCCGCTACGGAGTAGCGTGCGACAATCTGCGGTCGGCCGATCTCATCACGGCGGATGGCAAGTTACTGCGTGTCAGCGCCGCGGAAAATCCGGATTTATTCTGGGCCATACGTGGTGGCGGCGGCAATTTCGGTGTCGTTTGCTCCTTTGAATTTCAGCTGCATGAACTCCGGACTCAGGTCATGGCCGGCGACTTGATTTATGCGCCTGCACAGACTCGCGCCGCCCTGGAGTACTACAGCCAATTCGCCGCCCGCGCGCCGCGCGAGTTGACGGTCGAGGCGAGCTGGGGCGGCAGTCCGGGGGATGATGGCGATCTGACGATCTCGGTTGGCTATATCGGTAATCCCAGGGAAGGCGAACGGCTGCTGCAGCCATTGCGGGCGGCAGTAAAAGCTCGCAGCGACGACATCCGCATGATGGATTACGTGAATCTGCAGCGGCGATTCGACGGCCCACCGCTATCGGAGAACAACTCCTACCTGAAAGGCGGCTTTGTGGCCGATATCACACCGGCGTTCGTCGATACGCTCATGAATGATGCGGTTACGAGTACCGATATAGGCATCGAGCTCGTCCATTGCGGCGGCGCGATCGCCGATGTAGCGCCGACCGCGACTGCGATCGCGCACCGCAAGGAGCTCTACCAGCTGTTGGTATTTGGTGGGTGGAAGGACGCGGCCGACAACGACCGCATGCGCGCCAAAGTGCATGCGGCCTGGGATAAAGTCAGTCGTTACACGAGCGGATTTTATGTCAATCTCAACAGCGCCGACCAAAAAGCAGTTGACGACAATTACGGGCCCAATCGGGCGCGCCTGGTGGCACTAAAGAAACAATTCGACCCGCTCAATCTGTTCCGCCTGAATGCAAACATCCGGCCAGCGGCCTGAGCCCGGCCGACGAGTTGCACTGGCTGCGGCCGGCCGGCCGGGTACGTCATGCTGACTGCCGCAGGGCGATTGCCGCCGGGATTAATCGTTGGCGCCAAGCTTCGATTTTGGAAAGCCCCGGAGCGATCGCCTGGCGCAATGCTTGCGAGGGATGAATTCACTCGACGTAATGAGGAGCCTAACATGATCGCACGAGTCGTTTTGACATTCGCCATCCTCGGTGGCTTCCTGCTTGGCGCCGCTGCAGCCGAGACACCGCAACCGGCGCCGCCGAATCCGCTGGACAATATTCCGGACAAGATGCCGTTTGACATACCCTACGGGACACCGATCGCGCTTGATCGCGCCACCGCCGTAATTGCGATGACAGTTGCCGAGGCCAAGAAACACGACTGGAAGCTAAACGTCGCCGTCGTGGACTCAGGGGGCAATCTTGTTGCCTTCCAGCGGATGGACGGCGCGCAGCTGGCGTCGATCCAAATTGCCGAACATAAGGCACGCACCGCGGCAAATTTCCGCCGCGAGACCAAAGTATTTGAAAACGGAATCCAGCAGAACAATAACGTCTATCTCCGATCGTTGGACGGAGTCATTGCCTCGCGTGGAGGAATTCCGCTGGTGGAGAACGGCAAACTCATCGGTGCGATAGGCTGCTCCGGCGGCACAGGCTCGCAGGATGAGGCAGCCTGCAAGGTTGGCGCAGGATCCGTAAAATAAACTGGTGCCAGGGCAGCCTCGCAATCCTGAAATTGTGAGACTGTCGCGGCGCCATCAATTCGCCGGGCCGGCTTGGCCGGCGTACCTTACTCAGAATCTCACGCGGGAGTCATGCATGACGGTCAGATGATCTTCACTGCAGGTCGTGCCGACAAAGTCGTTTGCCAAGTCTACGGAGCCGCTCCGCCCGGACGCCATCGCCGCCAGATAAGTCTGCCTTGCATTTATTTGTTACCAATGCGAGGAATGCACGATCGATTGAATCCCATCTGCAGTCAGACAATTTCCGAACTTGGCAATCAAAATACTCTGACGATTCAACATCGGCATGGTGGCGGCGGGACCGTAGCGCCCTCCCGGTTCGTCGCTTTCCGCAAGGCCAAACCCGGCGCAGGTGCCGGAGCCGGCCAGAATGTGAACTGCGTCCAGTACTTCACATAAGTTGTTAGTTGACCGTCAATCTCGTCGCATAGGATGCGATTACTGCGCTTTGGTGACGTACGCCATTGGGTTGCGTGCGGACGATCGAGTAGGTTCGGTGCTAATGATATTGCGCCCGATGGACCCCAAATTGCTGCTGCTCAGCCTGGCATTGCCGGGCGCTTCATTAGCGCTCGGCCTTGGGGATATTCGCGTCGAATCGGCGCTGAACCAGCCACTTGCCGCGCAAATCGACTTGCTTGGCGCCGCGCCTGATGAATTGACGGGGCTCCATGCGGCCATCGCTGATCCGGAGACATTCCAGCGCCATGGCCTAGACCGTGCCCCTTATCTTTCTGCCATCGCGCTGACGGTGAGCCAGGACAAGCAGGGTCACCCGGTACTGCTCCTGCGCACAACGGAACCCCTTAACGAACCCCTGGTAACATTCCTCGTTGATCTGCGCACGCCGGCTGGGCACCTGCTGCGCGAATACAATTTGCTGCTGGATCCCGCAGTTCCGGCCCCTGCCCGCACAGACGCCACTTTGGTGCCAGCGCCAGTGACGGCAGCGTCGGCCCCGCTACTGGCGGAAATAGCGGCGCAGCCCGCACCTATGATCATCATGCCTCCGGAACCAGTCATAGTCACTTTGGATTCGAATCCGCAGATCAACCTTTATACGGTCGAGCACCACGACACACTGGATCGGATCGTAAGGCTCGCTGGAGCCAATTCACGGTCCGATCGCCACCGCATGATGCTGGCTATATTTCGCGCCAACCCTGACGCCTTCCAGGCCAACCTGAATCTCCTGCGCAGTGGTGCGACGCTGCACCTGCCGAGCATGGCGGAGGTAGCTGCCATTTCGGGTGACGATGCCGATCGCGAGTTTGTTGCGCAGCTGGCCGGTTGGCGCGCGGCAAGCCGCCGCACGAGGCCGGCATCGCCAGCGGCAATAGCGGTTGCCGGGAATCGGGCCGATGCAGGCAATGCGGAAGCCAAAGCGACGGAACCGAGCGTAGCGGAACTCAGCGCGCAGGTGGAATCTCTCCAGAAGTCGCTTGAAGCGATGACGCAACAGATCAAGCAACTGCCGGCAATGCCGTCCCCAGAGGAAGTCGCAGCCGAGGCGCTCGCGGCGGCACGCCCGCCAACTGCGATCACGACCTCGCCACAACCGAGTAAGGACCTGTCTGCCAAGATCCGGCCGAGCGCAATGCGCTACGCGCCAATCGCTGCCGGTCTCGGGTTCCTGGTGGCTGCCGGCGCCTGGTTCTTCCGCCGCCGCAGCGAAAACACTGGCGGCGCGCAATCGCTGGCCGAACCGATGCAATCTCCACTCCTGGGCGAGAGCAGCAGTGAGGCCACTGCAACCGGCGGCATTTCGCTGCCGTTCGCGCCTTCTCCCAGCGCCACATCGCTGCTCGTTGAAGAGTCCGCTCGGGAAGCAACTCCAGCCGGCCCGATCGCGGCTCCCAGCGAAACTAGCGAGGTCAGGCGCTTCGGCAGCGCGCAGATCCCAGATCCGCCCGACGCCGAACCTACAGTGAACCTGGCAGGACCCAACATCAGCGAGCGAGCGGCGACGCTGGTTTTGGCCCCGCGCGTCGAAGTCAATGACGACACGGTCGAACATAACTTTGCGTTCTTCAATCCGGAAAGCGCGGTCAACACCACTCACGTCATGATTGCCAGCGGCTTGCACCAGCGACCGGCATTTGTCGAGCGACGCAAGAGCCCCGTTGATGTGCTGCGCCAGGCCATCGAGCGTGAGCCCCATCGAAGCGATTTGCGCCTGAAGCTGCTCGAATTGTATTACTCGGCCGCTTCACAAAACCGGCGAGCCTTCCTCGAAATTGTGCGACACCTGGCCAAGGATCCGCAGCTAATAGCTGAAAAGGAATGGGCGCAGATCGCCGAAATGGGCCGACTAATCGCGCCCGACGACGAACTCTTCGCGGCGGACAACGATCATCAGGCGGTAGCCTAGCTGGCCGATTGCATTGCGAGGCGCATCGCGCCGCGCAACTGGGCTGCTGATTAGGGCGCAAATCTCATCACCCCGGCCGATCGCCTCGGCCGGGGTGTTGTCGTTATGGCGACCAGTTGCTGCGGTGGGTCGTTTGGCTTAAAGGCAGCGTTGACCGGGCGGCTCGCTCAGCGGCAGTGCTCCTCGCGCTCGCCGCAATCGCGCCAGGCGTGCTCGTGCCACCAGCGATGATTATCGCGGTCATAGTAGCCATCTCGCGGCTCAACGACGCAGCCAGCGCCCAGCAGCGTAGTGGCCAGCAGTGCCAGCGCTAGAAATGGCACGAGCGCCCGAGGTTCGCGTTTGAAGATTTTCATGAGTGAGTTCCTCCTCGTGTGACTGCAAACTACGCAAATCGCCTTTGCGCAGCCGTCGGTCCGGGCGACATTGCGCTGTGAGCCGCCGCTTACAGTGCAGGTACGCCCTGTCTGACGGAGGTTTTCGACGGACCGCTGCGCGCTGTGCCGCTCACTGGCAAAGGCTGCGGGAGCTCGCCCGCCAGAGCCGCCACGAAGCGCGACGACCATGAATAGATGTTATTGCTGCGCACAGCCTCGAGCTGTTGCTCGTGGCGCTGCGAGCGTTCGCTACGCGGCATGTCAAGCGCGCGCCTGAGCGCGCGACCGACGCCGCGCGTGTCCGTTGGATTGACCTGCAGCGCCTCGGTTAGCTCGTGTGCAGCCCCGGCGCGCTCGGACAGCACCAGCACGCCAGGGTCGGCCGGATTCTGGGCGCCGATGAACTCCTTGGCTACGAGATTCATGCCATCGCGCAGCGGTGTTACTAGGCACACTCGGGCCAGGCGTAGCAGCGCCATGAGAGTTCCGTGAGGAAGGTTGCGGTTCACGTAGCGAATGGGGGTCCAGTCGACGTCACCGAAGCGGCCGTTGATCCGGCCGGCGCTTTGCGCGAGCTGGTGGCGTAAGTGACGGTACGCTCGCACGCTCTGGCGTCCGAGCAGGGCGATCTGTAGATAGGTGACCTTCGAGCGGTATTGCGGGCTCTCGTCGAGGAAATGCTCATAGGCCTCGAAACGCTCGAGCAATCCCTTGCTGTAATCGAGGCGATCGACGCCGATGATCAGGTCGCGACCCTGCAAACCTTCGGCCAAGCTCTGCACCAGGCTCGAAGTTGCGCCGCGCGCGGCTGCGCGGGCGATGGCGTCGGCATCGATGCCGATCGGAAATACGCCGGTGCGTACCGGATGCTCGCCGAATACGACCCCGGTGGATGAATTGACGCTTGCGGCGCCGCACACAGCGCGCGCCGCGCCGAGAAAAGCCTGACGGTCGACTTCAGTCTGAAAGCCGATCAGGTCGTAGGCGAGCAGGTGGTGGAGAAGCTCCGCATGCACGGGCAGAACCCGCAGCACCTCGAAATCTGGAAACGGCACGTGCAGGAAGAAGCCGAGGGGTACCCGGGTGCCTTGAGCGCGCAGCAACGTGCCAAGTGGAATCAGGTGATAGTCATGGACCCAGACGAGATCGTCCGGGCGCAGCAGCGGCAGCAGGTCGCGTGCGAACAGTTGATTTACGGCCAGATAGGCTTCGTAGTGGCGGTCCTGATAGCGCAGGTCGTTGAGAAAGTAATGCAGCAGCGGCCACAGGGTGCCGTTGGAGAAGCCGCTGTAGTAAGGCTCGTAGAGCGGCTCAGGAATGTCGATGGTCGCGAAGCACACCCCGGCACGCCGCTGCATGCTCGGCGACGAATGCGGTGCGTCCGGGGCACAGGTCTTGCCGCTCCAGCCGAACCACAGTCCGCCGGACTCACGCATCGCGGCGCGCAAGCCGACCGCGAGTCCGCCCGCGGCATCGGCGGCGCGCGGTAGCGCCACGCGGTTCGAGACGTTGACCAGGCGGCTCAAACCTCATCCTCCCAGCGACGGCTGAGCCGGATGGCGGTGGTGATGACGCCCACCATGCTGTAGGTCTGGGGAAAGTTTCCCCATAAGGTGCCGCTTTCCGGATCGACGTGCTCGGATAGCAGCCCGACGCTGTTGCGGACCGCAAGCAGCTTGGCAAACAGCTCGCGCGCGGCCTCCAGGCGTCCTGTCCCGGCCAGCGCATTGGCCCACCAGAAGGAGCACACGGTGAAGGCGTTGGTGGTGGTGCCGAAGTCGTCCGGGTGTCGATAGCGCAGCAGGAAGTCGCCGACGCGCAGTTCGCGCTCGATGGCATCGAGCGTGCGCGTGAAGCGCGGGTCGCGCCACTCGAGGATGCCGAGCTCGGGCAGCAGCAACAGGCTGGCGTCGATCACTTCCTCGTCGAAGCTCGCGGACAGGGTGCCGCGCGACTCGTTCCAGGCGTGCGCCAGCACCTGCGCCTTCAGGGTGTCGGCGCGCTCACGCCAGTAACGCGCTCGCTGCGGCAGCCGCAGCCGTGCGGCAATGCGTGACAGCCGGTCGCACGCCGCCCAGCACATTGCACCGGAGAAGGTATGGCGGCGTTCGGTGCCGCGAAACTCCCAGATCCCCGCGTCCGGCTGGTCGAATAGCGGAACGGCGCGTTCGCCCAGCGCCTCGAGACGTTCGAACTGCTCGGCAGTGCCAGGCTGCGTGAGGCGCTCATCGAAGAAATACTGGGTGGAAGCTAAAATGACCGAGCCGTATACATCATGCTGGCGCTGGCGGTAGGCGAGATTGCCAACGCGCACCGGTCCCATGCCTTCGACCCCGGCGAGTGTCTCGACCGTGCGCTCGCTCAGGTCCCGTTCCCCGGTTATGCCGTACACCGGCTGCAGCGGTGAGTCGCCCTGGCGCACGACGACGTTGTCGAGAAAGCGCAGGAATGCCTCCATGGCATCCGTTACACCCAATCGGTTCATTGCTTGCACGGTGAAGTACGCATCACGCAGCCAACAATAGCGGTAGTCCCAGTTGCGTCCACTGCCGGCGGCCTCAGGGATAGAGGTGGTGGGCGCCGCCAGCACCGCGCCGTTGTCGTCGTAGGTACATAGCTGCAGCGTGATGGCTGCCCGGATCGTCGCCTCCTGCCATTCAAACGGCACCGCCAGCCCGCGCACCCATTGTTCCCAGTAGCGGCTCGTCGAGCGCAGGGCTTCGGCGACGACTTCGTGAGCCGGAGCAGAAAGCGTCTCGTCATCGGTAAGCACCAGGTCGACCGGCTGATCGAGCACGAAGACTCGCTCCTCGGCCAGATAGGACACCGGGCCGTCCGTC
>DASWBL010000302.1:0-10062 GCA_036390615.1 Steroidobacteraceae bacterium
CGCCGCCGCAGCTCCGCGAGCACTCCTGCCTTCTCGCAGGCACGCTTAAAGCGCCGCAAGGCGGCGTCAAAGTACTCGTTCTCGCGGATCCGGACGCTCGGCATTTAAACCTCAACCCATTGAATTTAAAACACTTTCTGCTTCCCGGCCACGCGGGCAGGGGCGGGATTTTAATCAGCTATGCATCAAAAGGCAAAACCCAGATCACGCCCGCTCATTATTTACGCATTCGGCCGCCGTTGGCTGGCCCGGTCGGGCATGCTGAGTGCGCCCCGAGCCTACTCATTCATATCGAGCCTCATCGTCCATGCGCGTATTGGCCATTGAATCTTCCTGCGATGAAAGCGCCGTGGCAGTGCTCGATTCCGAGCGCGGCCTGCTCGCGCATGAACTGTGGAGCCAGATTGATTTGCACCGGCTGTACGGCGGCGTCGTGCCCGAGCTGGCCTCGCGCGACCACGTGCGCCGCTTATTGCCGCTCGTCGACGCCACACTGCATGCCGCCGATACCAAAGCCGCGCAGATCAACGGCATCGCCTATACCGCAGGTCCGGGCCTCGCCGGCGCACTGCTCGGTGGCGCGGCGCTCGCACAGTCGCTGGCCTTCGGCTGGGGTGTGCCAATCGTCGGCGTTCACCACCTCGAGGGCCACCTGCTCGCGCCGCTGCTCGAAGCTGCGGCGCCAAAGTTCCCGCACGTGGCACTGCTGGTCTCCGGCGGCCACACGATGCTGATCGACGTGCGCCGGATCGGCCACTACGTGCTGCTCGGCGAGACCCGCGATGACGCGGCGGGCGAATGTTTCGACAAAACGGCGAAGCTTTTGGGTTTGCCGTATCCGGGCGGGCCGCAGCTGGCGCAACTTGCGGCGCAGGGTCGCCCTGGAGTTTATAAGCTGCCGCGCCCGATGCTTGATCAGGCCGGCTTTGAATTCAGTTTTTCGGGGCTTAAGACCGCGGTGATGCTGCTGGTGCGTAACCGCCAGCTGACCGAGCAGGAACGGGCCGATGTCGCGCGCGCGGTGCAGGATGCGATCGTCGAGACCCTGTGCGCCAAGTCGCTGGCCGCCCTCGAGCACACCGGCTACGACACGCTGGTCATTGCCGGTGGCGTCGCGGCCAATGAGGAGTTGCGGATCCGGATGAGCGGCCGGGCCGCAGCGCGCGGCGCGCGCGTTTATTATCCACGCGCCGAGTTCTGCACCGACAACGCGGCGATGATCGCGATCGCGGGCCTGCTCAGGCTGCAGGCGGGCGAGCGCTGGGACGAGCAGATCCAGGTTGGGGCGCGCTGGCCGCTCACTGAACTGAGCTGGCCGGTTTAAGCCATAGGGAGCAGGTTAAAATCCAATGAGCGTCACTGAGACTGGCGACCGGATCTTTCTGCGCGGGCTTAAGGTCGATTGCATCATCGGCTTCATTGAGTGGGAACGCCGGCTGCCGCAGACGCTGGTGATCGACCTCGAGCTGCCGTGCGACTGCGCGCGTGCGGCACGGAGCGATGCGGTGGCCGACACCATCGATTACAAGGCCGTCGCCAAGCGCGTGCTGGCCTGGGTGGCCGAGTCCCAGTTCCAGCTGCTGGAAACACTGGCGCACCAGCTGGCGCTGTTGCTGCTGGCCGAGTTCAAGCTCGCCTGGGTGCATGTATCGGTCAACAAGCCGGGCGCCATCAGCGCATCGCGCGACGTGGGTGTCAGCCTGACGCGCCGGCGCAGCGACAATCCTGCCAAGGGCGGCTGAACCGGTGGCGCTGATCCACGTGGCGATCGGCAGCAACATCGAGCCGCAGCGGCGCATGGTGCAGGCGGCAGAGGGGCTTAAGCAGTGGCACGCCGGCGCGCGTTTTTCGCCCTGCTACCAGAACGCTGCCTTTGGCTTTACCGGGGCGGATTTCATCAACGCCGTGGTCGAACTGGATTCGTCCGAATCCGTCGAGCAGGTGCTGGCGCAGCTGCGCGCCATCGAGCAGCGCTGCGGCCGCGGCCGCGACGATCCGAAGTGGGCGCCGCGCGCCATGGATCTCGACCTGCTGCTGTATGGCGATTGTATCGAAAAGACCCCCGAGTGCCGCATTCCGCGGCCGGACCTGTTGCGCCGGCGTTACATGCTGCAACCACTGGCGGACCTGGCGCCGGGGTTACGCCATCCGGTCACCGGTCGGCGCATTGATGAGCATCTGGCCGAACTCGGTGCGGACGCGCCGCCGCTGACGGCCATCGGCCTTGACCTGAATCGGGTATGAATCTACCAGCCGACGCTGCGGCCGCCGTCCACCGCCAGGATCTGGCCGGTCACGTAGGGCGCATCGGCAGCGAAAAACAGCACCGTGCGGGCAATGTCGGCCGGCTCGCCCATCCGATGCAGCAGCGTATTGCCGATGATGTGCTTCTTGGTCGCTTCATCCAGGCCCTGCTCGGGCCACAGCACCGGCCCGGGCGCGATGCCGTTGACTCGCACGTAGGGCGCGAGCTCGCGGGCCAGCGCCCGCGTCAGCATGATGAGGCCTGCCTTGGCGACGCTGTAGACCGTGTGCCCGGCCAGCGGCCGCAGGCCGTGGATGTCGACGATGTTGAGCACGAGGCCTTTGCTTCGCCGCAGCTCGCCGGCCGCCGCCTGGGTCAGCAGCAGCGGCGCGCGCAGGTTGGTGCCGACGAGGTCATCCCACTGGGCGAGGGTGACATTCCCGATCGGGGTGGGATAGAAGCTCGAGGCATTGTTGATCAAAAGATCCAGCTGCCCGAAACGCGCGATAGCGGCATTGATGATCCCGGGCAATGCCCCGGCGTCGAGCAGATCGGCGTGGACGAGTTCCGTCGAGCCGGCGCGCGCTTCTTCGAGGTGTTGTGCCAGCGCCTGGGCCGCGCCGGCCGAGGCGCGGTGGTGAATCACGACATTGGCGCCCTGTTCGTGCAGCGAGCGCGTGATGGCGGCACCGATGCGCCGCGCTGCGCCGGTGATCAGCGCCGTCTTGCCGGCCAGGCGCGGCCGGGTCGCCGAATCGGTGGTCATGACATCGGCCTTTGCGCCAGTCGGTACCGGTGCTTCGATTATGACGCGAGCTGAGGCGGGCTCAAGCCCTTTGGCGCTCTCAGCCGACGAGCAGGCCCACACCGACCGTGTCCTGCAGCGTGTCAGCGATGCCATTGCCGCGCACGACGGCTGGCTGCCGTTTGATGAGTACATGAACCTGGTGCTGTACGAGCCGGGCCTGGGCTACTACAGCGCCGGCGCGATCAAGATCGGGGCTGGCGGGGACTTCGTGACGGCGCCGGAGATATCGCCGCTGTTTGGCCACTGCGTGGCGCGCCAGTGTGCCGAGTTTCTGCAAGGCACGGCTGGCGAGCTGCTGGAACTCGGGGCTGGCACCGGCCGTCTGGCCGCCGACGTGCTCACCGAGCTCGCGCGGCTTGGCGCGCTGCCCTCCCGCTACAGCATCCTCGAAATCAGTGCCGAGCTGCGCGAGCGGCAGCAGCGGGCGCTGGCTTCGCTCCCGTCGGCATTGCAATCGCGCGTGCAATGGCTCGATTCGCTCCCCGCGGCGCCGATGTCCGGTCTGATACTCGCCAACGAGGTGGCCGACGCACTGCCCGTGGAGCGATTCGTGGTCAGCGGCACAGGCGTAGCCGCCGAAGGTGTCGGCCGCAGTGCCACGGGCGCGCTTGAGTGCAGTACCCGGCCGGCGCCCGCGGCCCTGCAGGCGGAATTCGCACGGCTTGAGGCATCGCTCCCGGCCCCGCTTCCGAGCGGCTATCGCTCCGAGATCTGTCCGCGCCTCGATGCCTTTGTGCACAGCCTTGCCGACTGCGTGCGCGAGGGCGCGGTGCTGTTGTTTGACTACGGCCTTGGGCGCGCCGAGCGCTATCACCCGCAGCGCGATGCCGGCACGCTGCAGTGTCATTTCCGGCACCGCGCGCACGGCGACCCGTTGCTCCATCCGGGCCTGCAGGACATCACGGCGTGGGTGGATTTCACGCGCCTGGCCGAAGCCGCCGCGCGCAGCGGTTTGCACGTGGCCGGCTACTGCACCCAGGCGGCATTTTTACTGGCGAGCGGCATCGAGTCGGAGCTGGCAGGTATCACCGCGCAGGCCGAGCGCGCACGGCGGGCCTCCGAGGCGCGGCAATTGCTGTTGCCGGGTGAGCTCGGCGAAACCTTCAAGGCGATGGCGCTGACGCGCGCTGCCAACCAGTCCCCGAGCGGCTTTACGGTGCAGGATCTGCGCCGGCTTTTGTAAGTGCGGCGAGCCGTGCCGCGCGCAGCGCTTGACCCAGTTCCGGCCCGGCCAGCGCGGTCAAACCAGCGCTGCTGACGCTGACGGCGGCAATGCACTTGAACGCCCGGCGCAGCGCGTCGCCCGGCGGCCACAGCGCCGCGCCGGAGCCGGCCAGAGCCTCGGCGGCCAGCACCAGTCGCGACAGTCGCTCCGGCCGGCGCAGCGCATCGGCCGCCTCCAGCAATTTAAGCAGGCCCTCGGCATCGAGCTGATCGGCGCGGCCAACGGCATCGCCGAGGCGGGCGGCGAGCACACACAGGTCGCTGTACTCCGTCGGCAGGCGTAGTCGCGCAGCGAGTGCCTCGATCGGCGCGGGCGCGAGCGGCGCTGTCAAGGCGGCCAGCCGTACCGCTCCCTCGGCGCTGAGCGCGGCAGCGGCCTTAAGCCGCCGAGCCGCCTCGTTCGCGGGACCGGCGCTCGGCCACATCGAGGCGAGCTCAGGCAGCACGATGGGCAGCGCGCCACACAGCGCGAGCGTCTCGAAGAACCGCTCCGGCCGCGGCTCGCCGAGCGCGCGCTCGAGTTCCCGCCAGATGCGCTCAGCCACCAGCGCGGCCATTTCGCCGCTGGCGACGAGCTGGCGCATCAGCGTCACTGTCGGCGGCGCTACTACAAAGCCCAGCGCCGCGAATCGCGCCGCAAACCTTGCCACCCGCAGTACCCGCACCGGATCTTCGCCAAAGGCCTCGGACACGTGGCGCAGCACGCAGGCGCGAAGGTCGCGCTCGCCGCCGTAAGGATCGATCAGCTTGCCCTCCGGCGTACGTGCCATGGCGTTGATGGTCAGATCCCGGCGCAGCAGATCCTCATCGAGCGTGACGGTGGGCGAAAACTCGGTCACGAAACCGCGGTAGCCCGGACCGACCTTCCGTTCCAGGCGCGCCAGTGCGTATTCCTCGCGAGTCTTGGGGTGCAGGTACACCGGAAAGTCCTGGCCAACGGGCTGGTATCCGGCCTGCAGCATCTCATCGGGCGTCGCGCCGACGACTACCCAGTCGCGTTCCCGGACCGGAAGGCCCAGCAGCTCGTCACGAACCGCGCCGCCCACGAGGTAGACTTGCATGTGCGCATGTTAACCGAGGCCCGTGGGCAGTCCCCGCGACTTTACGCGGCGCTGCTGGTATCAATGGTGCTGAGCTTCCCCTTAAGCGGCTGCGGTGTCGGATACCTGGTGCAGGCGGCGCACGGCCAGTGGCAGGTGCTTAAGCGGCGCCAGCCGCTGGCCACGGTCATTGCCGATCCAAAGACTTTAGAGCCGGTGCGCACGCAGCTCGCCGTCGTGCTCGACGCGCGCGATTTTGCCTCGCAAATTCTTGGGCTGCCGGATAACGCCAGCTACCGCAGCTTTGCGGCGCTTAACCGCCCGTACGTCGTCTGGAACGTGGTCGCCGCGCCTGAGTTTTCGGTGCAGCCGCTGCGCTGGTGCTTCCCGGTGGTCGGTTGCGTCGCCTATCGGGGTTATTTCAAGGAGCCCGCGGCGCGCAAGTTTGCCGCGCGGCTGGTTCGCCGGGGCGACGATGTACTCGTTGCCGGGGTGCCGGCCTACTCGACCCTCGGCCATTTCGCCGATCCGGTGCTCGATACGATGCTTCGCTACGGCGACGTCGAACTGGCCGGCACCATCTTCCATGAGCTCGCGCACCAGCTGCTCTATGTGAAGGGCGACAGCGATTTCAACGAGGCGTTCGCGATGACCGTCGAGCAGGAGGGCGTCGCGCGCTGGCTCGCGGCCCGCGGCCGCGGCGCCGAGCTCGATGCGTATATCTCAAGGCGCAAGGCGCAGGAGCAGGTGGTACGGTTATTTGTCGCCGGCAGGAGCGAGCTTGAGGCGCTGTACGCGCAGCCGCTGCCGCTTGCGGAGCGCCGGCAGCGCAAGCGGGAGATCCTCGCGCAGACCGGGACTGCCGTTCGTGAGTACGAGGCACGGCAGGGCTTAAGCTCCGGGTACGACGATTGGATCGACCAGGGATTGAACAACGCTCACCTGGCCTCGATCGCCACCTACTTCGAATGCGTTCCCGCGTTCCAGCGGCTGCTGGCCGAGAACGGTGGCGAACTGCCGCGCTTCTATGCCGCGGTTCGCGCGCTTGGCCGGGAGCCCGCGGCCCGGCGCCGGATGTTGTGCGCGCCGGGCAAACCCGGACCGTAGCCGCAAGCCAGCCGCTGACCGCCGGCGCTGAAGCGGCGCCGGCCAGTCAGCAGGTTTCGGGCCTTGAGCTTTAGTTGACCTCGACGTTGACCCGGCGCGGCTCCGGTACGGCCTGCTTCGGGATGGTCACTTCAAGCACGCCGTTGACATGGCGGGCCTTGATCTCGTCGGCCTTGACGTTTTCCGGCAGCGTAAAGCGGCGCAGGAACGAGCCGACCGAGCGTTCCAGCCGCTCGAAGCCCTTCTGTTCCGTGCTGCGCTCAAACCGCCGCTCGCCACGAATCACCAGCACGCCGTTATCGGCGGTCACGTGAATGTCCTTCGACTCCACGCCTGGCAGATCCGCATGGATCGTGAAGTGGCCCGGCTCCTCATGCACATCGACTGCCGGCGCCCAGTTCGCGACGCGGTCGGCATCGGCATCGGGGGCCGTGAAGTACTCGCCAAACAGCTTGTCGATGTCCCGGTGCACGCGGCTCATCAGTCTCCAAGGTTCATATCGCACGATCGTCATTTTTGATTCCTCCAGCCAAGGGGTTTGTGAAGGCCGCCGCTACGTGGCGACCTATGGCTACCAATGTGCGGTCGCCCGGCAGGCTTTCAAGAGTTGCTTGACAGGGTCGGCAGGGGCGCTTTTGTGGGTAGGCTGTGCACGGAATGTGCACAGCGGGTGAACACTATAGGTTGATTTTTACATAGTGAGTCTAAGTTAGAGGCGTTGTAAAAATTTGCCGGGCATAAACCCGCCTTTACAGATAGAAGTTTTTGTTTTAAATAGTAATTTGTGGTGCGTTTTTTTTATTTCATTATCTTGACCGAGCTCCGGACCCTCATTAGTCTCCGTCCTCCGGTTTACTAGATGTTGTGTTGGTCGATGAAGCCATCGATCGGGCGCAAGGCCGGTATTTCGCCGTTGTTTGATTGGCTTTGTCTGACGCGTTGGTAGGGGGAGTATTTTATAAAATGAATTCCGTGGTGAAGCTCGAAACCGTCGACGTCAATTCGGTACCCTTCCAGCCTGCTTCGCTGGATATCTGGGATAAAAAATACCGTCTGACGTCCAAGGATGGATCGCCCATCGATCAGTCGATGGACGAGACCTATCAGCGAGTGGCCCGCGCGCTCGCCGACGTGGAAGACGCTTCGCTGCGCGCGCAGTGGTACGAGCGGTTTTTATGGGCGTTGCGCCACGGCGCGATCCCGGCCGGACGCGTCATTTCCAACGCCGGCGCGCTCGAACACAAGCCGGCGACTTCGACCATCAACTGCACGGTCTCCGGCACCATCAACGACTCGATGGACAATATTCTCGGCCGCGTGCATGAGGCCGGACTGACGCTGAAAGCCGGTTGCGGCATCGGCTATGAATTTTCCACGATGCGGCCGCGCGGCGCCTACGTAACCGGCGCCGGCGCCTACACTTCCGGTCCGCTGTCGTTCATGGATATTTACGACAAGATGTGTTTCACCGTGTCCTCGGCCGGCGGACGTCGCGGCGCGCAGATGGGCACTTTCGATATTGGCCATCCCGATGCGATGGAATTCATTCGCGCCAAGCGCGAAAGCGGCCGGCTGCGCCAGTTCAATCTCTCGCTGCTGATCACGGACGAGTTCTTGCAGGCGGTGCACGAGGATCGGGAATGGCGCCTGGCTTTCCCGCTGACGCGGCGCGAGCTCGAGGCTGAGCATCCGGATCTTAATGATGCCGAGCATTTCGTCTGGCGCGAGTGGCCGGTGCACGACAGCTACGTCGTAAACGATGAAGGGCTCGTGGCCTGCCGCATCTACAAGCGCCTGCCGGCGCGGCGGATGTGGGACGTCATCATGACGTCAACCTATGATTTTGCCGAGCCGGGATTCATTCTTATTGACCGCGTCAATGAGATGAATAACAACTGGTGGTGCGAGAACATCCGGGCAACGAATCCCTGCGTCACCGCCGATACCTGGGTGCAGACGGCGGCCGGACCCCGGCAGGTCGCGGAACTCATCGGCCAGCCGTTTACCGCCCGCCTCGACGGCAACGATCATCCCAGCGCCGCAGAAGGTTTTTTCCTCACCGGCACGAAGCCGGTGCTGCAACTGCGCACCAGCGAGGGCTATTCGCTGCGACTGACGGCTGATCATCGCGTGCGGCGCATATCCACGCTGACCCGGTGGCGGCGTGAATCGCAGTGGTGCGCAGCCGCAGAGCTTAAGCCAGGTGATCAGCTGCTCCTGAACGACCACCGATCGGCGGCGGCATGGACCGGGCGCTTTGGTCAGCAGGAAGGCTATCTGATGGGACTGCTGATCGGTGACGGCACATTTGCCGGCCAGAGAGCGGTGCTGTCCGCCTGGCGCCCGGCAGCGGTGGCCAATGGCGAAGCGCAGGCCGCTGGTGTGGACGGCGTAATGCGCGCCGCCGAACAGGCGCTCGCTGACATGCCGCGCCGGTCGGATTTTGCCGGCTGGCACGCGGTCGCGGGCCGCAATGAATGGCGACTGCGTTCCGCCGCGGTGCGGGATCTTGCTGCCGAGCTCGACATCCGTGCTGGGCACAAGACCATCACGCCGGCAGCGGAGCGCACCTCCAGCGAGTTTCATCGCGGCTTGCTGCGCGGGCTTTTCGATACCGACGGGTCGGTACAGGGCAGTCAGCGGAAAGGTTTGTCGGTGCGACTCGCCCAGTCCGATTTGCCGCTGCTCGAGGCTGCGCAGCGTATGTTGCTGCGACTCGGCATCGTTGCGGCGCTGTATCGTGACCGGCGCCGGGCGGGCACGCGGGAGCTGCCGGACGGCCACGGCGGGACGCGCCCATACGCGGTGCGTGCGCAGCACGAGCTGGTGATCAGCGGCGAGAATCTGCGGCTGTACGCTGAGCAGATCGGATTTGCCGACACCGTCAAGGCTGCAAGGCTGCGCGCCGCGCTGGCCCGCTACGGCCGCGAGCTCAATCGTGAGCGCTTCATCGCCACGGTGTGCGCCATCGAGCCTGCCGGCGACGAGCCCGTCTATGACGTGCAGGTGCCCGGCGTCAACGCCTTCGACGCCAACGGCCTGCACGCCCACAACTGCGGCGAGCAGCCGCTGCCGCCGTACGGCTCATGTCTGCTCGGCTCAGTTAACCTCACGCATTTCGTCCGTGACCCGTTCACCGCGCAGGCGCGCTTTGACTGGGAACAATACCGCGAAGTGGTGCGGATCTTTACGCGCATGCTCGATAACGTGGTGGAGGTCAACGGGCTGCCGCTACCGCAGCAGCGCGAGGAGATCGTCCGCAAGCGCCGCCACGGCATGGGATTCCTCGGGCTCGGTTCGACCATCACGCTGCTTGGCAAGAAGTACGGCTCGCCCGAGTCGATCAAGTTCACGGAAGACGTGGCGCGCGAGATGGCGCTCGCCGGCTGGGAAGCCGGGCTTGAGCTGGCGCGCGAGAAAGGTCCGGCGCCGATCATGAACGAGGAGTTCGTCATCACCCGCGAAATGCTGCGCAAGCGCCCCGAACTGGCGCGCGACGGCTGGAAGGCGGGCGCGAAGATCCCGGGCCGCCTGCTGCATGCGCGCTATAGCCGCTACATGCAGCGAGTTGCCGAAGCCTCGCCCGAGCTGGTCGACGAATTGGCCGAGGTCGGCGCGCGCTTTACACATCACACCTC
>DASWBL010000303.1:0-4894 GCA_036390615.1 Steroidobacteraceae bacterium
CCGGGGCGGATGCGAGCGCGGTTGCAGTCGCACCGGGTCCGTACGCTTATGTCGCGAACAGCTCCGGCGCCAGCTTGTCCGCCTACGGCATGGACGCCTCGAGCGGCGCTCTGACACCCGTGGCGGGCAGCCCCTTCGCGATCGGTGCATCGCCCAACGGATTGGTCGTCGACGACAGCGGCACCCACGTTTATGCGGCTGAGTCGCAACCGAATGGAGTGGCCGGGTACTCGATCGATAGCGCTAGCGGTGCCCTCACGGCCATTGCGGGCAGCCCGTTCCACGCCAGCTATGTGGTCTCCGCGCCGGTCATGGATGGGGAGGGCAAACGGCTGCACGTCGCGAACGGCACGGACGTCGACTGCTTCTGGATCAATTCCAGTGCGGGCGACCTGTCGGAGCTCGGGCTGTCTACGACCGGCGGGAAAGCCATTGCCCTGGCGATGGACCGCACGGATAACTTCCTCTATGTCCTCGACAATGTGAATAACCAGGTCGAGGTCTTTTCGGTCGCTCCGACCGACGGCTCGCTGACGCTCATCAACGGCAGTCCCTTCGCGCTATTCTCGGGCGCGGCCAGCCAGAACCTGGGCCCGAACGCCATCGCCGTCGCGCACTAGAGTCTTTTGGGGCGCGCAAGCCGGCCCGCTGCTCATCTCATGTGGGCGTTTTTTGGAGCAGCTCCGGAGCGACCCAGACATCGACCAGATGCATCGCGACTTGTTCGGGTGGTGAATCAGCATCGTCGCTTGCGCTACACCCGTGGGGCGCTGTCGATAGTATTCAGATTTCTCTTGTCGGCATTATTGAGTCCACTGGCTCGCCAATCGCGGGCGACTAGCCGAGACCCAGCAGTAGCGTGCGCCGTCGGCCAGCAGGCAACGTCATGCGCCAAATTGACGCAGAATGATTGCTGCCACTAGTTGCCAATCACCAGGACCTTAAATGTACCCTCGAGTACGGCGGGGCGTGGATGCGGCTGGTCAGGCGTCGGAGCAGGCGCCGGCCCAAATTCCGCCGCGACCGAATAGATCAAGTGCGTCGTGGCGTCGAGAGCAAGCGTACGGGCGCTTTTTTGGGTCGGCACGGTCGCCAGCACGGAGTAGCGGTTGGGTCCGTCCTCGTGAATCACCGTCAGCGTGCCATCCTGCCCGTTGGAGCTGAACAGCAGTCCGCGCGCGTCATCGAATGCCGCGCCGTCCGGACCTTCGCCGATGGCCACCGAAGCGACGTGTCGCCCGTTCTTTGCATCGGTGACTGCGAGAGTGCGATTGCCGCAAGTGGAAAACAGCCGCGCATGCTTGACATCGAAGGCAAGCCCTGTGGGTTCTTCGCAATCGGGCAAAGACCAGGTTGCAATTCGCTTTGCCGAGCGCGCGTCGATTTCGCTGAGCTGTGCGGTGTCCTCGATATTAAAGAATACGTGCCCGGCGCCGTCGGCCTGCGCAATCTCGGGTTTGCCGCCCGCCGCGATAGTTGCAATAACCGATCCGCTCACGGCGTCGATAATGCAGATGTCCTGACTGCGGCCATTGAAAGTAAAGACGCGCCGACTCAATTTGTCATAAAGAATTGCATCAGGATTGTGGCCGGGAACCGGAAGAGTCGCGAGCGTTGCCAGGGTCGCAAGATCGAACACCGTAACAGTATCGGCGCGACCGTTGCTGATAAACCCCTTGCCAAGATCCGGCGCAAGCGCGATGCCATGCACGCCCGCCGTATCGGGGATAGTCCCGAGTAATGAACCATCAAGGGTGCTGATCACGAGCACCCGGTCGCCGCGCGAGATGAACAGTCGGTTCTTCGCGGTGTCGACGGTCAGAAGGTCCCAGCCCCCCGGGCCGCCAAGAACATAAGTCTGCTTCACGGCATAGGTGCCGGCAGCGCTGGCTATGCTCGCTACGAGTAACAGGCAAGTCAGGATAGTGCGCATGCGTTCAAGTCCCGTGGCCGAATATTGCCATTGTAAACTCGGCGCGGGGAACTCGAACCAGTCTTCGTGCCGTAGGATGGCAACGGGTACTTGCCGATGCCAATGGCACTGCGCCCGCAATCGCCGGTACCGAGCCAGGCAAGTCTGATGTAAGCGATACTCGCGCCGCTGATGTGGCGCCGCGTCATAAACGATGCCATGATATTTGGCAGAAGGGCGATCTAAGAATAACTACCTGTCCGGCTTGCCGGAGCAGGGCATCGCTCCGGGAGACAAGCCTTGGTCTTTAACACTCTGACTTTTGCGGCATTCTTTGCCTGCGTGCTTTTGCTGCACTCGCTGCCGTTCAGCTGGAAGGTGCGAAAGATCAATCTGCTCCTGGCGAGCTACATCTTTTACATAGCCTGGAATCCGCCGTTCGTGCTGCTGTTGTGGATCTCTACGGTAGTCGATTGGTACGCGGCGCAGGGCCTGGTGCGCGCCGTGCGCCCGGCCAGCCGGCGTGGCTGGATGATCCTGTCCGTAGTTGCCAACCTCGGCATGTTGCTGTTCTTCAAGTACGGCAATTTTTTGCTGCAGAACTTTACCGCGGTCATGGCGGCGATCGGCGTGCAATACCACGCTCCAAAAATGGACATCGTGCTGCCGGTCGGCATCTCGTTTTATACCTTCGCGACCATGTCTTACACGCTCGATGTCTATCTGCGCCGGGCGGTTCCGGCCCGCAACTTTCTCGACTATGCGTTGTTCGTGACATTTTTTCCGCACCTGGTGGCGGGCCCGATCATGCGGCCAACCGAACTGGTGCCACAATTTGAGACGCCGCGGCGGGCCAATACCAGGCAAGTGTGCTTCGGACTTGGGCTGATGACGCTCGGTCTGTTCAACAAGGTGGTTTTGGCGGACACGTTTTTGTCCGGCGCGGCCGAGCGGATCTTCGATCAGGCGAAGCCGCCGGGGCTGTTGGATGCCTGGACCGGGACGCTCGCGTTCAGCGGCCAGATATTTTGCGATTTTGCCGGTTACTCGACCACGGCGATCGGCGCCGCGCTGTGCCTCGGGTTTTTCATGCCGGACAATTTCCGTTTTCCGTACGCAGCGGTCGGCTTTTCGGATTTCTGGCGTCGCTGGCACATTACCTTGTCGTCGTGGTTGCGCGACTATCTCTACATCCCGCTTGGCGGCAATCGTCACGGGCCGCTGCGGCTGAACGCCGCGCTCATGAGCACCATGCTGCTCGGCGGCCTCTGGCACGGCGCCAACTGGACCTTTGTCGCCTGGGGCGGATTGCACGGCACCTATCTGGTCGCCGAGCGCCGTGTCCGCGCGCGCTTCGCCGGCTACCGTCCGGGTCCTCTGGCGCTGCTTGGGCTCGGCCTCGTAACTTATATGCTCGTAAATCTCACATGGGTGTTTTTCCGCGCCAAGGATTTCTCAACCGCCTGGCGGGTGCTGCGGGGCATGCTCGGACTGAATGCCGCGGCCAAGCCGATTTTGCCAATAGTTTTTATTGCCTCCGTGGCGACCATTGTTCCGGTGCTGGTTGCGGTGCACTGGTACATGAGGGAGCAAACCCTCGAGACGGCCATCGCACGCGTTCCCCCCGCACTGATTGCGCTGCTGTGGGGACTGATGGTGTTCGCAATTGTGATTGCCCAGGGAGCAGGCAATGCCTTCATCTATTTCCAGTTCTAGGCGCCTGACTGCTGCCGATCGGCCCGGTATCGCCCAGCCGGTGCCGGAGCGCGATATCCCCGATCGGCCCTGGCTCGCCATGCTACTTGGCGCGCTGCTGCTGGCTGTTGCGCTTACCGGCGCTTGGGAGTGGCATTGGCGGGCGTACGGTGCCGTGCCGGGGTACGACGAGGATGAGGCGCTGTGGGCGCAGCAGCGCCGACGGATAGATGCTGGCGAGGGCAATGCAACTGTGCTGGTTGGCGCGTCGCGGACTCTGTTCGACTTGCAGTTGCCGGTCTGGGAGCGCTTGTCAGGCCGGCGGCCCATTCAGCTTGCGATTCCCGGGACGTCGCCGCTGCCGCTGCTGGAGGACTTGGCCAACGACCAGAATTTCAACGGCCGGGTGTTGATTGGTATTGCGCCGCAGGTGGTTTTTTTAGGCTTGCAATATGGCGGTAATGCGTTTACCTACTGGCGTAAGGAATCGCCGTCGCAGCGTGTTGGCCAGTGGCTGTCGACGCATTTGGTCGAGCCGTGGTTGGCGTTTTACGACCAGGACTTTGCCCTGTTCACTGTTTTGCACCGTCAGCCCTGGCCACATCGCAATGGCGCGAACGAGTACATAGAGGTGCGCAAACTGTCGGTTTCGGAATCCGACCGCAATACCTACATGTGGACCAAGGTTGCGACCGATCCGGCGTATCGTGCCATCTGCCGCGCCGTCTGGGCGCAGAATTTCAACCCTCCGCCGCCTACACCGGAAGAAGTCGCCGATTTTCAGAAAACGCTCGATGAGCAGATCGCGCGCACGGCCGCGGCCGTGGTCAAGTTACGTACCCGCGGCGTTCCAGTCATTTTCGTAAGGCATCCTAGCGTTGACGACTACCTCAGCTACGAGAACCGCGTGTTTCCGCGGGCGACCACCTGGGAGCAGCTGCTGGCGAAGTCAGGAGCGCCAGGCGTGTACTTTGAAGATTATCCGGAGCTGCGCAGTGGCTATGAGATTCCGGAATGGTCGCACATGACAAAGGAATCGGCCGAACGTTATACCGCGGCGCTGTACGGCATCCTCGAGAGGGGTTTTGCACCCTCGGACGGCAAGCGCTGGTAAGCGCTGGGCAGAGCCTCAAGCCAGACTTGGTCGGATTTTGCGGATCATTTTACCGATTGCCCCTATACCGTCGCCCGATTTGCGCTGCGGCATGAAGCCAGCTACGTTCAGCTGAATTAATCGGGGGAGCTGACGCGAATGACGCGCCGCCGCTCGGTCTGGCAGGCAATCGG
>DASWBL010000304.1:0-21557 GCA_036390615.1 Steroidobacteraceae bacterium
CAAGCTGCGCCGCGTGCTCCACGCGCGTCATGCCGACGCTCGAGCCCTGGGTCACCGGCTTGACGATCAGCGGCAGGCCGAGGCGCTTCAACGCCTGCTCAAGATCGGCGGCGCTGCGCAGCTCGACCGAATCGGCGGTCGCAACGCCTGCGGCGTTGACGAGTCGCTTGGTGCGAAGCTTGTCCATCGCGATGGCCGAGCCCATCACGCCGCTCCCGGTATACGGGACGCCGAGAAACTCGAGCGCCCCCTGCACCGTGCCGTCCTCGCCGCCGGGGCCGTGCAGCGCAATCCAGGCGCGATCGAAGCGCTCGCTCCGTAGTTGCTCGAGCGGCCGTTCGGCCGGGTCAAAGGCGTGCGCGTCGACGCCCCGGCGCAAAAGCGCCGCGAGCACCGCGCGACCGCTGAGCAGCGAGATCTCGCGTTCGCTCGAAGTGCCGCCGAGCAGCACCGCAACGCGGCCGAACTCGCCGGGCGCGGCGACGCGCCGCAGCAGCGCCGGGTCGTGGCGCAGCCTCACGGCCGATCCTCCCCGACGATCCGCACCTCGGGCACCAGTTGCACGCCACTGGCATTGAGCACTGTCTGCTGCACGTGCCGGATCAGCTGCTCCAGATCGCGCGCGCTCGCCTGTCCTTCATTGATGATGAAATTGGCGTGCTTCTCCGACACCTGCGCGCCGCCCAAGCGGTAGCCCTTGAGGCCGGCCGCCTCAATCAGGCGCGCGGCGTGATCATTCGGCGGGTTGGTGAATACCGAGCCGCAGCTCCAAAGGCCAAGTGGTTGCGTCTGCTTGCGCCGCTGCGCCTGCGCGCGCACTTCGTTGATCTGCTCCGTGCTGCTGCGTTCAAACTCGAGCTCGGCACCGAGGAACCATTCTTCCGCCGCCGGGCCGCGCACCGAGCGATAGCCGATCTGGTATTCCGACGGATCGCGCGCGTGGCGCGTGCCGCGCCGGTCGACGACGTCCACGGCGCGCACCTGCCGCCAGGTCTCGCCGCCATAGGCGCCAGCGTTCATGGCCAGCGCCCCGCCGAGCGTGCCGGGGATGCCGGCCAGAAACTCGCCCTGGCTTAAATTCCAGCTCACGCACTGGCGCGCGAGGCGCGCGCATGGCACGCCGGCGTCGCAATACACGCGGCTCTGCGCCCGCCGCTCGAGCCGCGTGAACGCCCCGTGGGTGCAGATCACCACGCCGCGGATGCCGCCATCGCGCACCAGCAGGTTACTGCCGAGCCCGACCCAGTACACCGGTACCGCGGCCGGCAGCGCGCGCAGGAACGAGGCCACGTCGTCGCGGTCACGCGGGGTGAAAAACAGATCCGCCGGGCCCCCGACGCGCCACGAAGTGTGCTTGGCCATCGGCTCGTCGCGCCGCACGCGCACTTCATAGTCCGATGCCAGCGCCAGATTCACGGGCGCACCTCGGCAGCCCGCAGTGCTGCGGGCAGCTCCTGGGCGATGGCGCCAATGTGGCCGGCGCCCATTGTGACTACCAGATCCCCGTCGCGCACCACGTCACGGAGCGCCGTGCCGATGTACTCGACCTTGTTCACGAACACCGGCTCGACCTTGCCGCGGCTGCGCACCGCGCGACAGATCGCACGGCCGTCGGCGCCTTTGATCGGCGCCTCGCCGGCAGCGTAGACCTCCGTGACCAGCAGCACATCGGCCTTGGACAGTACGCCGGCGAAATCATCGAGCAGGTCGCGCGTGCGGGTGTAGCGGTGCGGCTGGAACGCCAGCACCAGGCGCCGTCCGGGCCAGGCCTGCCGCAACGCCTGCAGCGTCGCGGCCACTTCGGTCGGGTGATGCCCGTAGTCATCGACTATGGTCACGGTGCCGGCGGCGGTCTGCACTTCACCGATCAGCTGCATGCGCCGATCGATCCCCTGGAAGTTCGCGAGCGCCCGGCCGATCGCCTCATCGCTGATCGCGAGCTCGCGCCCGACGGTAATTGCCGCCAGCGCGTTGCGGACACTGTGTGTGCCCGGCAGGTTCAGCGTCACTGCGAACGGCTCGTGCCCCGGCTGCGTCACTGTAAAGTGCGTGCGCTGGCGGTCGGGGCGCACCTCGATGGCCCGCACGTCGGCGCTCGCCGACAGCCCGTAAGTGACGATCGGGCGGGCGACCTGCGGCAAGATGCGCTGCACGTGCTCGTCATCGATGCACAGGACCGCGAGGCCATAAAACGGCAGGTTGTGCAGGAACTGCACGAAGCTCTCGCGCAGGCGGTCGAAGTCGCCGCCGTGCGTGCCCAGATGATCGTTGTCGATGTTGGTCACGATCGAGATGATTGACTGCAGGTGCAGGAACGAGGCGTCGCTCTCGTCGGCCTCGGCGACCAGGTAGCGCCCTGCCCCGAGGCGGGCGTTGCTGCCAGTGCTCTTGAGTCGCCCGCCGATCACGAACGTCGGATCTTCACCGCCTTCGGCAAGCACGCTGGCGATCAGGCTGGTGGTAGTGGTCTTGCCGTGCGTCCCGGCGACCGCGATCGACTGGCGGAAGCGCATTAATTCACCGAGCATCTCGGCCCGCGGCACCACCGGAACGCGCCGTGCCAGTGCCGCCTTGACTTCCGGATTGTCAGCCGGCACCGCGGTCGAGGTGACAACCACATCGGCGCCGTCGGCGTTTTGCGCCTTATGGCCGAAGGCGATATGTGCGCCGAGGCCGGCGAGCCGGGCGGTCACAGCGTTGGGCTTTAAGTCCGAGCCCTGCACGCGGTAACCGAGGTTCAGCAGCACTTCGGCGATGCCACCCATGCCGCTGCCGCCGATGCCGACGAAATGAATGGTGCCGATGCGGCGCATGCGCACGTTCATGCGACCCCCGCGGCCAGTTGCATGCAGGCGTCGGCAAGCTTTGCAGTCGCCTGCGGTCGGGCCAGCGAGCGGGCGCGGTCGGCCATCGCCAGCAGCCGGCCCCGGCCGGCGCACAAACGTGTCAGCTCCTCGGCCAGTCGCTCGGCTGTCAGGGCGCGGTCGGCGATCACCACGGCCGCACCCTCGCGCACTAGGAACGCCGCATTGTGACTCTGGTGATCGTCGGTCGCGGCCGGGAACGGCACGCAGATGGCGGCGACGCCGGCGGCCGCGAGCTCCGAGACCGTGAGCGCTCCGGCCCGGCACAGCACCAGGTCCGCCCAGCCGTAGGCCTCGGCCATGTCATCGATGAACGGTGTCAGCTTGGCGCTGATGGCTGCCTCGGCGTAGCTGCGGCGCGTGGCTTCGAGCCACCGCTCACCGCACTGGTGCCGCACTTCAAGGCTGACCTGTCCGGCCAGGCGCGCGAGTGCAAAGGGCGCGACGGTGTTCAGTCGCGCCGCGCCGAGGCTTCCGCCCAGGATCAACAGGCGGATGGCGCCGCTGCGCGCCGCAAAGCGCGCGGCCGGCGGTTCAAGTTCAGCAATCTCGCGCCGCACCGGATTGCCGATGACCTCGGCGTTGAGTTCCGAGCCGAAGGCACCCGGGAACGCTGCGAGCACGCGCTGCGCGACTCGCGCCAGACAGCGGTTAGTCGTTCCGGCGATCGTGTTCTGCTCATGGATCAGCAGCGGCTTGCGCAGCAGCCAGGCGGCCACGCCGCCCGGACCGGACACGAAACCGCCGAGCCCGACGACCACGTTGGGCTGGTGGCGCCGGATCGCAGCGAGCGCCTGGCCCAGCGCACGCAGCAGCTGCACGGGTGCTGCGAGCCACGCGAGCACGCCTTTGCCGCGCAGGCCGCTGACCCGCAGCCATTCGATGGCAATGTTTTCTGCCGGCACGAGGCGCGCCTCGAGCCCGCGGCGCGTGCCCAGCCAGACGATCTGCCAGGAACGGGCCTGCAGCTCGCGAGCGAGCGCCAGCGCGGGAAATACATGCCCGCCAGTGCCGCCCGCCATGATCAGTGCCTTGTGAGTGCTCACGCTGCACGCTCCCGCAGCAGCGACGTGCGGGCACTGGTGACCGTGTCGTGATGCACGCGCAGGACGATGCCGAGCCATGCGAGCGTGACGATGAGGCTGCTGCGTCCGTAGCTCATCAGCGGCAGCGTCAGGCCCTTGGTTGGCAGTACCCCCAGGTTGACGCCGATGTTGACGAAGGCTTGCAGGCCGAGCCACAGACCGAAGCCGGCGGCCAGGTATGCCTGGAACTTCAGGCCGGCGCTGTACGCGCGCTGCGCCAGCGCAAACACCCGCCACACGAGCGCCAGGAACAGCCCGAGTGTCGCGATCACGCCGACCAGGCCCAGTTCCTCGGCCAGCACGGCAAACAGAAAGTCGTTGTGCGCTTCCGGCAGATAAAACAGCTTTTGCACGCTCGCCCCGAGGCCGACGCCGAACCATTCGCCGCGGCCTATCGCGATCAGCGACTGCACCAGCTGGAAGCCACCGTTGTAGGGATCGGCCCACGGATCGAGAAACGCCATGATCCGGCGCAGGCGATAGGGCGAGAGCATTACCAGCGCCGCGAGCGCCGCGGCGCCGCCCAGCAGCGTAAGCGCCACCCAGCGGATCTGCGCGCCGCCCAGGAACAGCAAGCCAAAGCCGGTCAGAAACAGTACCGCGCCGGCGCCGAGATCCGGCTCGAGCAGCAGCAGCACCGCCGCCGCGCCGAGCAGCAGCAGCGGCCGCAGCACGCCTTGCAGGTCGCTGCGCAGCGCGGCCTCGAAGCGCACGCAGTAATGGGCGATGTAAATCAGCACCAGCACGCGCACCAGCTCCGACACCTGGAAATTGACCGGCCCCAGGCGCAGCCAGCGCCGGCTGCCGTTGACCACGTGGCCGAGTCCCGGCACCAGCACCGCCACTGACAGCACGCCGGCCAGCAACAGCAGCGGCAGCGCGAGGCGCTCGAGCCGCGCGGTCGGCACGCAGAAAATCAGCGTCGCCGCCAGCAGGCCGATGAGCACCAGCGCCAGCTGGCGCTCCAGATAAAGGAACGGCGCGGCGTTGTCGCGCGCGGCCATCGTGATCGAGGCCGAGGTCACCATGACCAGACCGAGCAGCAGGATGGTGCTGACCAGGCCGACGATGACCCAGTCGAGCCGGATGCCACCGCGGCGCGGCACATTCCGGGGGGCAGTGATCGTGGCGGCCATCATGCCGCCAGCTCCCGCACGGCGGCGGCAAACACCGCGCCGCGATGTGCGTAATCGCGAAACATGTCGAAGCTGGCGCAGGCCGGCGACAGCAGCACGATCTCGCCCGCACGGGCGGACGCGGCCGCGCGCCGCACAGCGTTCTCGAGGCTCGGGCAGTATTCGATGGCGCAGACGCCGGCAAGCGCAGCGCCAAGCGCCGGCGCATCGACTCCGATCAGCAGCGCGAGGCGCACCTTGCCCGCCAGCGCCGCGCGCAACGGCAGGAAATCCTGTCCCTTGCCCTCGCCGCCAGCGATCAGCAGCAGCGGCGCCGGCAGGCCGCCAACGGCCGCCAGGGTCGCGCCAACATTGGTGCCCTTGGAGTCGTCGATGTAGCGCACGCCGCGTACGTCAGCCACCCACTGCGTGCGGTGCGGCAGTCCCGTGAATTCACGCAGCGCCGCAAGCCGCGATGGCAGATCGACGCCGAGGGTCTCGCCCATCGCGAGCGCCGCCAGCGCGTTGGCAATATTGTGCCGGCCGGCAATCTTCAGCTCACTGGCCGCGAGCAGCGCCTGGCCGCGGCAGGCGAGCCACGCACCGTCGGCGCGTTCGATGAGCGCAAACTCGGCCCCGCCGCCGCTTGCGAGCGAGAAGCGTAGCGAGCGTTGGCTGGCGGGAACCATGCTACGCGTACGAGCATCGTCGGCGTTGATAACCGCCGTGCCGCAGTGGCGGAAGATGCGCGCCTTGGCCGCCGCGTATTCCTCCACCGAGGCATAGCGATCCAGATGATCGGGCGTCACGTTCAGCACCGTGGCCGCCTCGAGCTGGAGTGAGTCAGTGGTCTGTAGCTGGTAGCTCGATAGCTCGAGCACATAAAGCTCGGCCTTGGCATCGAGCAGCTGCAGCGCCGGCTCACCGAGGTTGCCGCCAACGCGCACACGCTTGCCGCCGCGCTCGGCCATCCGGCCGACCAGCGTGGTCACCGTGCTCTTGCCGTTGGTGCCGGTGATGCCGGCCACCGGTGCGTTGGAGGCCCGCGCGAACAGTTCTATGTCCCCGATCAGCGGCAGGCGGCGGGCGCGCGCGGCATCAAAAAAAGCGCCCTGCAGGGCGACGCCGGGCGAGACGATCAGCGCATCGATGCCCGCAAGCAGCGCGCTGTCGAAGGGGCCCGTGTGCAAGGCGATCGCCGGATCGAGGGCGAGCAGCGCCGCACGCTGCGGCGGCTCGGCGCGGCTGTCAATGACCGTGACCTTGCAGCCCGTGGCATGCAGATAGCGCGCGGCCGATAGGCCGCTTATCCCGAGCCCGACAATCAATGCGTGCCGCAGTTTCAGGGGCGCAACGTTCATCGCAGTTTCAGGGTCGCGAGCCCGGTCAGCATCAGCAACAGGCTGATGATCCAGAAGCGCACGATCACCTTCGGCTCGGCCCAGCCCTTGAGCTCGAAGTGGTGGTGGATCGGTGCCATGCGGAATAGGCGCTTGCCGGTGAGTTTGAAGGAGGCCACCTGCAGGATGACCGAAGCCGTCTCGAGCACGAAGATGCCGCCCATGAACAGCGTCACCAGTTCCTGGCGCACGACCATGGCGACAAATCCCAGCGCGGCGCCGAGCGCCAGTGCGCCGATGTCGCCCATGAACACTTGCGCCGGATAGGTGTTGAACCACAGAAACCCGAGCCCGGCGCCGACGATTGCGGTACAAAAAATTGCCAGCTCCCCGGCGCCGGGCAACGGCGGAATGGCGAGGTAGCTGGCAAAGACCGCGTTACCGCTGGCATAGGCAAAGATACTGAGGCCGCCGGCGACCATGACCGCCGGTCCGATGGCCAGTCCATCGAGCCCGTCGGTCAAGTTGACCGCGTTACTCATGCCGACAATCATCAGGTAGCCGAGCAGCACGAAGCCGGCGAGGCCAAGCTGCACGGTCGCGTTCTTGAAGAACGGCAGATAAAACGTGGTTTCGGCCGGCGTGTGCGCGATCCGAAACAGCAGGAATGCAGCCAGCAAACCGAGCAGTGACTGCCAGAAATATTTCCAGCGCGCCATCAGGCCGCGCGAGTTGCCGACCACCAGCTTCAGGTAATCGTCGACGAACCCGATCAGACCGAAGCCGAGCGTCACGCCGAGCGCGAGCCACACATAGCGGTTGGCCAGGTCCGCCCACAGCAGCGTCGCCATCACGATCGCGATAATGATCAGCGCGCCGCCCATGGTCGGCGTGCCGGCCTTGGGCAAGTGCGACTTCGGGCCATCGTCGCGCACTACCTGGCCGATCTGGCGGCGCGAGAGCCGCTCGATCATGCCGGGACCGACCAGCAGCGCAATGCTAAGTCCCGACATCGCCGCGAGGATTGAGCGCAATGTCAGGTAGCCGAACACTCGGAACACCGAGTGATGGACTGCCAGCCATTTTGCCGCCCAGTAAAGCATGACCCTATCCCGCGCGGCGCGCTTCGGGCGCGCCGACCGCGGCGACGACCCGTTCCAGCCGGTTGACGCGTGAACCTTTGATCAGCAGCCGCACGTCCGATTGCAGCGCCGCGGACAGCGCCCGGGCCAGACTGTCCGCATCGCCAAACGCTTCGGCACCCGCGCCGAATGTGCCGGCCGCCAAAGCCGCGAGCGGACCGTGGGTGAACAGTCGCTCGACGCCGCTGGCGCGCGCGAGCTCGCCGGCTTCGCGGTGACTGGCCGCCGCAAAGTCGCCGAGTTCGGCCATATCGCCAAGCACCAGCCAGCGGCGGCCCGGCAGCTCGCTCAATACTTCGAGCGCCGCGCGCAACGAACTGGGGTTCGCGTTGTAGGAATCATCGATGAGCCAGGCACCGGATCTGCCCGGCCGCAGCTGCAGCCGGCCCGGCACTGCCTGAACCGCGCCAAGTCCCGCTGCCACCTGCTGCAGATCGCACCCGGCGCTTAAGGCCGCCGCGGCCGCTCCGAGGGCGTTTCGCACGTTGTGCCGACCAGCGAGCGCGAGCCGCACCGGTACGCCGCCGCGCGCGCTGCGCAACACAAAGCGGCTGACAAAACCGTGCGCGTCCCCTTCGAGTTGCAGCTCTTCGGCGCGCACATCGGCGCCGGCGGCGAAGCCAAAACTGACGATTCTCGCGCCCGTGAGCTGGCGCCACAGTTCGTAATACGGATCGTCGGCGTTGAGCACCGCGACGCCGTCGGGTGGCAGCGCAGCGACCAGTTCGCCTTCGGCACGCGCCGCGCCCTCGATACTGCCGAAGCCTTCCAGATGCTCCGCTCCGGCGCTGGTGATCAGGCCAATCGCCGGCCGCGCCAAAGCGGCGAGCGCCGCGACGTCGCCGGCCCGATTGGCGCCCATTTCGATCACCGCCCAGCGCGTCGCTGGTTGCAGCCGCAGCAGCGTGAGCGGTACGCCGAGGTGATTATTCAGATTGCCGCGCGTAAGCAGGCACGCGCCGCTTTGCGACAGCACGGCGCCCAGCATCTCTTTGGCAGTGGTTTTGCCGTTGCTGCCGGCGACGCCAATCAGCGGACCGGTGAAGGACGCGCGCCAGTGCGCGCCCGCGGCAGTCAGCGCCGAGGCCACGTCGCCCACCTGGATCTGCGGCAGCGTGACCGGCTGTGCGCGACTGACGACTGCACCTGCCGCGCCGGCCGCAGCGGCAGCGGCCACGAAATCGTGACCGTCGGCCTGCGTGCCGGGCAACGCCAGGAACAGATCTCCCGCCGCCAGAGTTCGCGAGTCGATCACCGCGTTGATGAATGGTGCGTCGGCGCCGAGCAACTGCCCGCCCGCGGCCGCCGCGAATTCATGCAAGGTTCGCCTCACGCGGCGCTCCGTGCGTGCAGCGCGGCAGTCGCCGCCGCGAGATCGCTGAACGGCCGCCGCTCGCTGCCGATCAGCTGATAGCTCTCGTGGCCCTTGCCCGCCACCAGCAGCACATCGCCAGCGCCGAGCAGTGCCAGCGCGGCACGAATGGCCTGTGCACGGTCATGAATTACCGTGACCGGAGCCGTCGGCGGCATGCCAGCGAGGATCGCGGCGATGATTGCCTCGGGATTCTCGCTGCGCGGATTGTCATCGGTCAGCACAATCCGATCGGCTAGTTTCGCGCTGATCGCGCCCATGGCAGCGCGCTTGCCCGCATCGCGATCGCCGCCACAGCCGAACACGCAGGCCACCTGGCCGTTGAAATGGGCGCTAACAGCGCGCAGCGCTTGCTCCAGCGCATCGGGTGTGTGGGCGTAGTCAACGATGATGGTCGGCAGTGCGCCACCGCCTATGCGCTGCATGCGGCCGGCCGGTGCGGTGCACTGACCCAGCGCTTCGACGGCGTCGCCAAGCGCGATATCAAGCGCCAGCATCATGCCGAGCACGGTCAGCAGATTGTCGGCGTTGAATTCGCCGAGCAGCGGACTGCGCAGCGTCGCGTTGCCCCAGCTGCTGCGCACCGCAAGCTGCAGTCCGTCGGCGATCATCGTGCAGTGCGTGGCGTGCAGGAAGCGGCTCTTGGGGTCACCCGACGGTGCCGTGCGCCGGCTGGTCAGCACCGACCCCGTCGCCGCGCGCCCGCTGGCCACCAGTTCGGCGCCGAAGCGATCATCGGCATTGATGACGCGGGCAAGCAATGTGGGCCAATCAAATAACCGGGCCTTGGCCGCACCGTAAGCAGCCATGTCGCCGTGATAATCCAGATGATCACGGGTCAGGTTGGTGAACGCGGCCACCTGAAATCGCACGCCGGCGCAGCGATGCTGATCGAGTGCATGCGAGGACACTTCCATCGCTACATCACTTGCACCCGCATCGCGAAGGCGCGCAAGCCATCGCTGCACGCTGATCGCGTCGGGAGTCGTGTGGCTGAGCACGGTCAGGCTGCTGGTAAACCCGGCGCCGAGCGTCCCAAGGTAAGCCGTCGGTCGCCCGCAGCGCGTGAGCGCTTGGGCCAGCAGCCAGGCGCAGGTGCTTTTGCCGTTGGTGCCGGTGATGCCGGTGACCGACACGCGGGCCGATGGTGCCTCGAAGAAGCGATCGGCGATGTAACCGGCCTGCGCTGCCAGATCAGGCACTGCCACCACCAGCACATCCGCGCCAAGCTCTGGGGCCCGGACGCCCGCAGCTGGCTCCCACAACACGACGCGCGCGCCATTGGCGAGCGCGTTGGCGACGAACTCGAGGCCATGATGCGTGCGGCCGCGACAAGCGAGGAAGGCCCCGCCCGGCTGCACCTGCCGGCTGTCCATGCTGAGGTCCGCGACCTCGACATGTTCGGCTACCGTGAATTCGCCGCCAAGCAGTGCTTTGAGCGGACGCCATCGCTGTGCCGCAACTGTGCTCATCGTCGCGCGAGCTTCGGATTAGACAGCAGCGGGCTGTGGTTGGGCATGACGTTGTCCGGCGGAACCGCCATCAGCCGCAGCGCGCCACCCAGCACCGCCGCGAAAACCGGCGCGGCGACATCGGCGCCGTGATGAAGGCCTGCGTTGGGCTCATCAATGACCACCACCGCCGCCAGACGCGGATGCGTCACCGGCGCCACGCCGCCGAACACGGCCACGTAGCGATCGGTCGAATAGCCCCCCGCCTCGGATTTATAGGCGGTGCCAGTCTTGCCGGCTATCCGGTAGCCCTGCACCTGGGCGAGCTCGCCCGTGCCCTCGATGACCACGGTCTCGAGTAGATACAGCAGCGAGCGGCACACCGACTCATCGAGCACGCGCTCACCGGCCACAGGCGCATCGACGCGCGTCAGCGAGACCGGCCGGCGCACGCCATAAGCGCCGATAGTCGCGTAAGCCTGCGCCAGCTGCAGCGGCGTGACCGACAGTCCATAGCCGTGCGACATGGTGGCGATGCCGATGTCGCGCCAGTGCGCATAGTTGGACAGCAGTCCGGCCGACTCGCCCGGAAAGCCGCTGCTCGTGACCTGCCCGAATCCAAGGCTGGTGAGCGTGCTCCAGATTTGTTTGGGTTCGAGCGCAAGCGCGATGCGGGCCATGCCCACGTTCGAGGATTTGGCCAGCACGGTCGAGATCGGCACGGCGCCGAGATTGTGTTCGTCAGCAAAGGTGACCGAGCCGACTTGTACGTAGCCAGGATTGGTGTCGATGACGCTGCCCGCCGCGAAGCGACCGGATTCGATTGCAGCGGCCACGAAGAATGGCTTGATACTCGATCCGGGCTCAAACAGGTCGGTTTCGGCGCGGTTGCGGTAATCGGCCGCGGTCAGCTGGCTGCGGTCATTCGGATTGAAGGTCGGCTGATTGACCATCGCCAGCACTTCGCCGCTTTGCACGTCGATCAGAACGATCGAGCCGCCGCGCGCGTTGTTGGCCTGCACCGCGTGCTCTAGCTCGCGGTAGGCGAGATACTGAAGGCGCAGGTCAAGGCTCAATGCCAGATCGCGCCCAGGCCGCACGCTGCGGATACTCTCGACATCCTCGACCTGATCGCCGTGGCTATCCTGGATGATGCGCTTGGCGCCGTCTTCGCCGCCGAGCCAGTGATCGTAGGCGAGTTCAGTGCCGTCCTGGCCGAGATCATCGACGTCGGTAAATCCGATCCAGTGCCCAGCCACTTGGCCGGCCGGGTAGTAACGGCGATATTCGCGGGTCAGCGTGACGCCCGCGATGTCCAGTTCCCGCACCTTCCGCGCGTCGCTCGGCTGCAGGCCGCGCGCGACATAAAGAAAATCCCGATCTTGATTGCTGCTGACACGCCGGATGAGTTCCAACCGGTCGACGCCGACGGCGCGGGCGAGCAGCGTCAGCTGCTCGGGATTGCCGGCAAATTGACGCGGATTAATCGACACGGCATCGACCGGCGTGCTGATCGCCAGCGGCTCACCGAATCGATCGGTGATGGCGCCGCGATGCGCGGTCTCGGCCACCACGCGGATGGCGCGGGCATTGCCCTGATCCACCAGAAAACTGTAATTGATCAGCTGCAATTCCACCGCGCGCGCGAGCAGGCCGCCAGCCGCAAGCAGCAGCAGGGCGAGCAGTACGGCACTTCGCAAGCGGAACGAGACCGGACGCGGTTGGCGGTCAGCGGACGCGCGCTTCATCGCGACGTGATCTCGATTTCGGCCGACGCGGGAATGTTCATGTGCCGCGTCATGGCCACCCGCTCGACGTTGGCGTACGTCAGAACGGTGCTTTGCTCAAGCTGCAGCCGGCCCCACTCGGCATCGAACGCATCGCGCCCGCGGTTGAGCTGCTCGAGCTCGGCAAACAATTCGCGCGCGCGGTGTTTGGAATAAATGGCCCCGGCCGCCGAGGCGAGCACCGCGACCCACAGCAACGGGACCGCCACCCACAGCGTTGATTGCGAGCCAAGTTTCACGGCGCCGGCTCGCTCATACGCTCGGCCACGCGCAGCAGCGCACTGCGGGCGCGACGGTTATCGCGCACTTCGGTCGCGCCGGCGCGCTGCTTTTTGCCGATTAGCCGCAGTCGCGGCCGGGCACTGGCTGGCAGTTCCGGAAGTTTCGCGAGCGCCGGTGCGACACTTGATTGCGCCCGCAGAAAATCGCGTACCAGCCGATCCTCAAGCGAATGAAAACTGATCACCGCCAGCCGTCCGCGCGGCGCCAGCAGCGTCACAGCCTGCTCCAGCCCGTGTGCCAGCTGGCCGAGTTCATCGTTGATCCACATGCGCAGCGCCTGGAAAGTCCGCGTCGCCGCGTGTTTGCCGGGTTCACGGGTTGGCACCGCGCGACTGACAATGTCGGCCAATTGCAGCGTGCGCAGCAGCGGTGCAGCCGCGCGCGCCCGCTCGATCGCTGCGGCAATGCGCCGCGCAAACCGCTCTTCACCGAGCCGGCCGATCACGTCGCGAATCTCATCGACAGCAGCACTCGCCAGCCAGGCGCTGACCGGCACGCCCGTGCTGGGGTCCATCCGCATGTCGAGCGGACCGTCCTGCTGGAAGCTGAAGCCGCGTTCGGCCTGGTCGAGCTGCGGCGAGGAGACGCCGCAGTCGAACAGGATCCCGTTGGCAGCACGCGCGCCATGCGCACGCACGATCGCGGCCAGATCACCAAAGCACCCGTGGACGAGTGTGAGGCGGCTCTGCGCCGCGAATTGCACGCGGCCGGCCGCGATCGCCGCCGGGTCGCGGTCGATGGCGAGGACCGAGCCGCGCTCGTCGAGTGCCGCCAGCAAGCCGGCGGTGTGCCCGCCGCGCCCGAAGGTCGCGTCGACGTAGAAACCCGCTGGTTGCACGGCAAGTGCGGCGAGCACCTCATCGACAAGCACCGGCCTGTGCTCATCCAATCTCCCTTCCCTCGCGCCACCGCCTGAAATCAGAGCGACAACGAATCAGATCGTTATGTCATCCACGCCTGGCGAATCGCCGCCGGACCTCTCGCTCTTCAGCCAGAAGTCGCGGCTTTCCGCCCAGCGCGCCTCATCCCACAATTCAAAACGGCTGCCTTGGCCGATCAACATGGCAAAGCGCGTCAGCTCGGCAAATTCGCGCAGTTCCGCCGGCAGCAGCAGCCGACCGTGTCCATCAATTTGCAGTTCAGTGGCATGACCGACGATCAGCCGCTGCAGTCGGCGCGCCTCAGGCTGCAGATTGGGCAGCGCCATCAGCTTGCGTTCGATCTGTTCCCACTCGGGCAGCGGATACATCAGCAGGCATTTGTCGCGATCAATGGTGACGACGATCCGGCCGGCGGCGTGCTCGTGCAGCCGCTCGCGGTACTTGGTCGGTATGACCAGGCGTCCTTTGTCATCGAGCGTGAGTTTTGTTGCGCCGCGAAACATGCCAAACAGGGCTTAAAAGCCCATTTGCTCCCACTTTTTCCCACCCAGCGCCACTATAGGAAGCGCGCAACACTGATGTCAATGGGCAACAACTGTGAATTTCTCCATATCCACAACGACTTACGCGCGATATGGCACCTCTCGTTCGAAAGGTGTGACGTGGATCACTTATTGATCAGCGGGTTGACCGGGAAAGCTCACAAAGAACAGAAGGAGAGCCGGCCGATAAGCCGGGTTTTGTCGTGAGCAGTCATTCCTCTGGGACTTGTGTCGCCACAAGCCTCAAGCGGCCTACCCGGAAGTACGCGCGGGCTCGCGCTGCAGCCATTAGCTGCTACTTCCCTATTTGGCCTTGCTCCGGGTGGGGTTTGCCGTGCCGTCGCGTGTTACCAGCGACGCGGTGCGCTCTTACCGCACCGTTTCACCCTTGCCAGCGCCGTTTTACCGGCACTTCGGCGGTTTGCTCTCTGTTGCACTTTCCGTGGGCTCGCGCCCCCCAGGCGTTACCTGGCACCCTGCCCGCCGAGCCCGGACTTTCCTCCACCCGCGACCCCAGTGACGGGGCCCCGTGCAGCGACTGCCTGGCCGGCTCTCCGGGGCGGCACCTTACGGATTGTCAGCGCCGAGCGCCAGCGCCTGACGGTAGGCCTCGGCGCGCGGCACACCCGACAGTTGCGCGGCAATGGCGGCGGCGCGGGCCGGCGGCAAATCCTTGAGCAGAAGTGGCAGCGCCTGTGCCAGCAACTGGGCATCGCCATGCGCCGCGCGCGCCGCGCCCTCGACGATCAGCGTGAGTTCGCCCCGCGCCAGATCGGCATCGGTGCGCGCCCGTGCGGTGAGCTCCGCCAGCGTGCCGCGATAGATGCTTTCGTAGGTTTTTGTCAGTTCACGCGTCAGCGCTGCACGGCGTTGCGGGCCAAATACGGCGAGCAGATCGGCGAGTGTCTGCGCGATGCGGTGCGGCGCTTCGAACCACACGAGTGTGCGCGTCTCACCGGCGAGCTGACCGAGCACGCGCCGCCGCTCGGCTGCGCGCGCCGGCAGAAAGCCCTCAAACGCGAACCGATCGGTCGGCAGCCCGGCAACGCTCAGCGCCGCAGTGATCGCGGAAACCCCAGGGATCGGCCGCACATCGATTCCGGCAGCGGCGGCGGCGCGCACCAGTGCAAAACCCGGGTCTGACAGCAGTGGCGTGCCGGCATCGCTGACCAGCGCCACCACCTGACCTGCCTGCATTGCGGCGAGCAGCCGGCCGATCCTCTGGTCCTCGTTGTGCTCGTGCAGTGAAACCAGCGGGCGCGACAGGCCAAGCGAGCCGAGCAGCAAGCCGGTGCGGCGGGTATCTTCGGCGGCGATAAGGTCGGCGCCCGCCAGCGCCTCGCGGGCGCGGAGCGACAAATCCGCCAGATTTCCGATCGGAGTTGCCACGACATCCAGTCGGCCACGTTGCGCTGCCACAAATATTTCCCCATGCCGAACAGCCGGCTGCGCAGACCTTACGCCAACAGGCTGGCCGCCTGCCGAGCTTGCCGGGCACAATAGCCGCTATGCAACCTGAACCTGCCGGAAAATCTGCGTCGCGCCTTGGCCTGCTGCTGGCGACGGCGATCGCGCTTAGCTCCTGCATGGAGGTGCCGCAATACAATCGGCCCGCCCCGACGCCCGGCACCAATCCAGTCACTGCGCCGGGGCCGCAGGTGACCGGGCAGAGCGCCCAGGCCGCGGTCCAGGATGAAGCCCGCGCGCACGCGCGCAGCGGCAATGAGCAGGCGCGCCTGCAGCTGCGGGCCGCGCGCGAATGGCTTGATGCCGGCCGCGGCGCCGATGCCACGCGCGTGCTGGACGGCATTTCGGCTGCGCTGACCGCCGAGCAGATTGTCCAGCGCCGGTTGCTGGAAGCCCAGATCACGCTGGCCGCTGGCCATCCGCAGCAGGCCTGGGGACAGATGCAGCTGATCGCCGAGCCAGTCGGCACGCCGACCGCGCGACAGTATCTGGACGTGCGCCAGCAGCTGGCACTCGCCGCCGGCCGGCCCATCGATGCGATTCGGGCCGAGGGCGATGCCGAACGCATGACGACCAGCGTCGCCGAGCGCTCGGCGCTGCGCCGCGCACTGCTCGCCGGGCTCCGTCAGCTGCGTGAGGAGGGCGTTACCTTCGAGGCGCCGCCTGGCACGGAGCCGATCGTGCGCGGCTGGCTGGATCTTGCGACCCTGAGCGCCGGCGCGCGCAGCAGCGCGAGCGAGCTTGGCGCGTGGCGCACAAGCTATCCGGACCATCCGGCCACCGAACTGCTGGCGGGGATCGCGCCCGCGCCGGTCGCCGCCGGCCGCCTGGCGTTGCTGCTGCCAGTGACGGCGCGGCCCGAGGCCGCACTGATCCGCGACGGATTTCAATACGCCTGCGATCAACCGGACAGCGCGCAGAACGCCCAGATCACGGTGTATGACACCGGTGAGCTCGGCGTGCCCGCGGCGCTCGCGCAGGCCCACAGTGACGGCGCCGAGATGATTGTCGGCCCGCTGATGCGCGACGAAGTGGTAGCGGCCGCCGACGCGCGCAGCAGCGGTGCACCGCTGCTGGCGCTGAACCTGTTGCCGCCCGAGCACAGCGTGCCGGGAAATTTCTATCAGTTTGCGCTCTCGCCCGAAGACGAGGCCCGGGCGCTGGCGGCGCGCATCCTCGCAAACGGCGGCCGCCGCGGCGCCGTCCTGACGGCTGCCGGCGATTACTGGAATCAGCGCATCCTCGGCGCGTTCAGCCAGCAGCTGCTGGCCGGGGGCGGCGTGATCCTGACGCAGGAAAGCTACGACCCCAATGAGCATGACTACAGCACGGCGATCCGGCACGCACTCGGCACCGACTTGAGCGTCGCCAGACTCGAGCGCCTCAAGGCCGTGACCGGCGTCAAATTGCTGCTTGAGCCGCGGCGGCGCAATGATCTGGATTTTGTGTTGGTGGCGGGCCCCGCCGCGAGCGTGCGGCTGCTGCGCCCACAGCTGCGATTCCAGTATGCGGGGGATCTCACCATCTACAGCACCTCTGATGCCTACGACCCGGCGGCAGCCGAATCCAATCAGGATCTCGAGGGCGTGTTGTACGGCGAAATGCCGTGGCTGGTGCCGGACAATGGCCGGCTCGATGCGCTGCACAGCCAGATCGAGCAGGCCGCTGGCGGTAGCACCAGCTCACGCTCGCGGCTGTACGCCTTTGGCTACGATGCCTGTCAGCTCGCGCTCGCACTCGCCGCCGCGCACGGTGATTACCGCCAGGTCAACGTCGCGGGACTGACCGGCGAACTGAGCTTCGACGCGGATCGGCGGGTGCAGCGGGCGCCGCTGTGGGTGCAGGTACACAACGGTCTGCCGCGACCGGCCCCGGTCAACCCGGCCGCGCTGACTACCGCGGCCCACTGAAACAATTTTACTTGACGACCTTCAGCCGCGCGCGGCCGGGCCGCGCGGGTGGCAGTGCCTGGCCTTCGGGCGCCGCGGGCGGCGGCGTGTCCGGTTCGGCCTCGTTGAACACCATGCCTTCGCCGGTCTCGCGCGCGTAAATGCCGAGCACCGCCGGCATCGGCACGTGCACGTGGTGCACGACGCCGGCAAAGCGGGCTTTGAACTCGATGCAAGGATTCTCCAGGCGCAGGTCCTGGGTCGCACTGTACGAGAGGTTCAGCACGATCTTGCCGTCTTTGATGAAAGCGCTCGGCACGGCCACGCCGTCGCGACCGGCATCGACGATGACGTGCGGCGTCAGGCCGCTATCGCTCATCCATTGATGCATCGCGCGCAACAGATATGGTCGGCGCGACTGCGCGCGTTCCCCGGGATGCGCCGGCGCGGTCATCAGGCCACTCCCATCTCGATTTCGGACTCCGACAAACTGGCGCGAAAGCCGGCCCGCGCAAACATCGACTGGGCGTAGTGCTCAAGCGCGTGCGCCTGCGGCGGCAGCTCAATCTCGTAGCGGCGCATGCGCCACAGGATCGGCGCGATCGTCGCATCAACCACCGAGAATTCGTCGCTGAGAAAAAACGGCTTGATCTTGAACAGCTCGGAGCCCTGCAGAATCGTGTCGCGCAGCAGTTTCTTGAGCCGCAGCTGCTGCTTCTTGTCTGGCTCGCGCTCGATCTGCTCGGCGAGCGCATACCAGTCACGCTCAATGCGGTGCAGCGCCAGCCGGAACTGCGCGCGATTGACCGGATCGACCGGCATTAGCGGCGGATGTGGGAAGCGCTCGTCCAAGTAATCCATAATGACGCGCGCGTCATACAGCACCAGCTCCCGGTCCACGAGCGTCGGCAGGCTATGGTAGGGATTTAGGTCCAGCAGGTCTTCCGGATAGCGGCCCGGTACGACATCGATGATCTCGATCTCGATGCCCTTTTCGGCCAGTACGATTCGCACCCGATGGCTTTGCGGCTCATCAGGCGCAGAAAACAGGGTCATGATCGACCGGCGGCTCGCCATTATCCAGGGTTCCCAGTGGCGCAGCTTGTCCGGCTGCCGTCACGTATCAGTGCACGTCTTTCCAGTATTCCTGCTTCAGCAGCAGCGACATCCAGGTAAAGGCCAGTAGAAACAGCACCACCCAGACACCCATGCTGCGCCGGGAAACCTGGGCAGGCTCGCCGGCATAGTCGAGGAAATTCACGGTATCACGAACGAAACCGTCATATTGCTCGGCCGTCAGTTGGCCCGGTGTCGTAATAGTGAAATGATCGAGCTGCTTCTCGCCGGCGCCCTCGCTGCCGGCGGCCGGCGCGGCGCGGAACGTCGCCTCTTTGACGCCCTCGAGCTCGGAGAGCACCGCCGGCATCGCCGCGTTGGGCAACTGCAGGTTATTGGTGCGCGTCGGTCGGCTGGTGTCGACGTAAAACGTCTTCAGGAAGCGATACAGGTAGTCCGGGCCGCGCGAGCGGGCGATCAGCGATAAATCCGGCGGCTGCTTGCCAAACCAGGCCACCCCGTCCTCGGGCCGCAGCGTCGTGACGATGTAATCGGCCGGCTTCGCGCCCGGCGGCAGCAGGTTGGCGCTCAGCACGTCGGGCGGGATTTTCAGATCCGTGGCTAAGCGCGAATAGCGCAGGTACTTGAGCGAGTGGCAGTTGACGCAGTAGTTCATGAAATTGCGGGCGCCGCGCTGCAACGAGTCAGTGGTGGCGACCACGTTGTGGGCCCGCCAGCTTTGCCAGTCGGCTCCGGCCTTCGGTGCCTCCGCTTCCTCGGCCAGCGACAGTGCCGGCAACAGCAGCGCCCACGCGATCGCGGCTAGCTTAACCATGGTACTTGACTCTCTGCGGCACCGGCTTGACCGGATCCCAGCGCGAGTACCACGGCATCAGGATGAAAAACGAGAAATAACCGACTGAGAAAATCCGTGCCGCGATCGTGCGGCCGATGCTCACTTCCTGCAAGCCGAGATACATCAACGCCAGGAACGAGATCGTGAACACCGTCAGGAAGCTCTTGAAGATCCAGCCGCGGTAGCGCACCGACTTGACCGGCGAGCGATCGAGCCACGGCAGGAAGAAATACGCCAGCACCCCGAGCAGCAGCAGCAACGCGCCGAGGCGCTGGTTCGGGACCGCACGCAGCATCGCGTAATAAGGCGTGAAGTACCACGATGGCGTGATCGGATCGGGGGTGGAAAGCGGATTGGCCGGCTCGAAGTTCGCTTCCTCCATGAACAGCTTGCCGAGCGTCGGCACGAAAAACACCACGACGGAAAACAGCGTCAGGAACACGCCGACACCGACGATATCCTTGACGGTGTAGTAAGGATGGAACGGAATGCCGTCGAGCGGCTTGCCGTCGGCGCCCTTGCGTTCCTTGATCTCGACGCCGTCCGGGTTATTCGAACCGACCTGGCGCAGCGCGACCAGGTGCAGGGCCACCAGCAGCAACAGGATCAGCGGCACGGCCACCACGTGCAGCGCGAAGAAGCGATTCAGCGTCGAATCCGCAATGCCGTAGTCGCCGCGGATCCACTCGACCACCGCCGGGCCGATCACCGGGATCGTGCTGAAAAGATTGATGATCACGGTCGCGGCCCAGAACGACATGTTGCCCCACGGCAGCACGTATCCGAGGAACGCCTCGGCCATCAGCACCAGGTAGATCAGCATGCCGAACAGCCACAGCAGCTCCCGCGGTGTCTTGTACGAGCCGTACATCAGCGCCCGGTACATGTGCAGGTACACGACCACGAAAAACGCCGATGCGCCGGTGGTATGCAGGTAGCGCAGCAACCAGCCGTAGTTGACCTCGCGCATAATGAATTCGACCGAGTCAAAGGCTGTCGCCTCCCCCGGCTTGTAGAACATGGTCAGGAAAATGCCGGTCGCCAGCTGCATCACCAGCACCAGCAGGGCGAGCGAACCAAAGAAGTACCAGAAATTGAAGTTCTTCGGCGCGTAATACTCGAGCAGCTGGCTGCGCGTGAACTGCTCGACCGGCAGGCGCTTGTTGATCCAGCCCCACAGGCCTGGCTTGCTCGCCGATGCTGGCGCGGCCATCAGGCGGCCCCCGAGGTTGCACCGTCATCGCCGATGCGCAGCGTCGCCGCGTCGGGAAAGTTGTACGGCGGAATGCGCAGGTTGGCCGACGCCGGCGAGCCCTCGAACACGCGGCCAGCCATGTCAAAGCGCGAGCCGTGGCAGGGGCAGCGAAACCCGCCCGGCCAGTCGGTGCCGATCGCCGGATCCCCGGTGTCGAAAAACTGCTTTGGCAGGCAGCCAAGGTGCGTACAGATCCCGATCAGCACCGCGATGTCCGGGCGCCGCGAGCGCATCTCGTTTTGGGCATAGGCCGGCTGCTCGGAATCCTGTGATTTCGGGTCTTTCAGATGGGAGTCGTTGGCCGCAAGATTGGCCACCATTTCCGGCGTGCGCTTGATAACGTAAATCGGCTGCTTGCGCCAGGTCACGATCAGCATCTGGCCCGGGTCGAGCTTGTCGATCGGCAGCGAGATCGGCACGCCCAAGGCCTTGGCGCGTTCGGAAGGCACCCAGGATTCGACAAATGGCGTGGCCGCAAAAACCACGCCCACAGCCGCCGTGGCGCTGGTCGCAGCGGTCAGAAATTTACGGCGCCCGGGATCGCTGACGTTATCTTCGGTCATGGCCGCGGCATCGGTCATTTTGTTGTTGCTCCGCTGTCCGCCGTGGCGGCCTCACCAGTGACCGGCTGTTGGGGACTACGTTTTCCTTCGGGAACTGTCGCATTATACACATGAGACTGAACCGGCTGGCTGACCGGCAGGGTGTGGCGCGGCCCGCCCCGGTCAGCTCCAAGGTCACGCGCAATGAATCTGCTTAAGTTACGGCATAGCGCCACGTTCCTGGCCGGCGCGATCACTGGCGGGCTGGCGCTCGCCTTTATCGCGGTGCTGCTGCACCCTGGGCTGCTGGTGCGCCAGCCGGTTGCCGCCGCGACTCCCGCCACGGCCGCCTCCCCGCCCGTCATCGCGCCGGCGCCAACGACCTTGCCGCCTGCCAATGCACCGGCCGACGGTGTGCATACTTTTGCGCCTGCGGTGCGCCGGGCGGCCCCGGCGGTCGTCAACATCAATACCCGGGCGCTGGTGACCGAGCAGGTGCAGCCCTCAATAATCGATCAGATGTTCGGCGATTCCCGGCCCCGCTACCACCAGAGTCTGCAGCGCGGGCTCGGCTCCGGCGTGATCGTTGATGCCGCCGGGCACCTGGTCACCAACAATCATGTCATCGCCA
>DASWBL010000305.1:0-4710 GCA_036390615.1 Steroidobacteraceae bacterium
CGGGTAGCCTCAGGAACGACTATAGGCGATTGACGGCCGTCCCGTCGAAAGCGCGACCAAGGCCACTATCGCCATAAAGAGAGTTCCTGAAGCAGCGAAGTCTGACTGGCCATTTCGCAACGTTAAACTGTAGGCAAGGAAGCATTGTTTCCGAAGAACGGGAAATTCCGCCGCCTCAATGACCGGCTACGATTGGATTCGCCGGCTGCTTCAGCAGCAACCCAGCCACCGCCAGTTGCCCGGCGACAAAATACGCAAATATCGCCCATGACCCTGGTGGCGATGCCCACGTCAAAGCAGCGCTCAGCAGTAGCACTGCAAAAAGTGCGCCGGTCGCGATCGTAGTCGACGCCGACGACATCCAAAGACGAACCGCGGCCGCAAACGCTTTTGCCAACCAAATTGTCAGCGCAATGATGGCGAGGATTAGCACTACCATGTCCAGTGATTCACGTGGCGCAATTTCAAGTGTTACCAAGGCGTTGATGAGCGCGTAGTGAATGGGCACCGCTGCAAGCGAGGAAATCCCACGCAACGCCAGCAACAGAGCAGCTTTCGGCCAGAAGTCGTTGAGCAGCCAAGCAGCCACTAACGAGAGGAAGATAACGTCGATGGATAAAGCAAAAAACGCAAAATTCATCGTGCCCCATCGAAAGAATGCCGCCCCGTTCAACCACATTGCGACGGCGCATACCAGCGCGCTGGACGCCAGCACCGAGGGCCATGGTAGAAGAGATTGAGCTAGTGATTCATCACAGCTTCGATAGCGCCGCGCCATTATGAAACCCAGCAACGGGTAGATTATCCAAGGCGACAGAGGATAGGACACGTTCTCCACCGCCCGGTAACCAATGATCCAATCGATCAAGGGCGTTGCCGATATCCGGGAACTCAACCATGACCCGCAGGCGAACCGAAGCGCCAGAGAAGCAACAACCAACAGGCTACTCAATCTCACCGGTCGCGAGTATGCAGCGACCGCGTTCACTAGCACCGTCGATATTGCGATGAAACTCAGGAAATCCAAGCCGGACGGAGTATTGTTTTTCCAATAAAGAAATTGATCTGCGACGACCAGCAAAAGCGACTTGAACACAGAAGATTGAAATTCCCGCGTTGTCACCTTGTCTCGAGCTATCCCAATTCCAAACCCCGTGGCGAAAAAAAATACGACCGGCGCAAAGCTGCCAATAAAAGAGAGGCCTGCGATCACGGCATTACGCTGAAGGTCTGGGGACGGCAGGGCAACGGACGCGTGGTTGACCACCATCATCACGATGGCAAGTCCGCGCAGAACATCGAGCTGTCTGACTTGCAACGCCATCTCTACCCCGCGCCCTGGGCCGGCAGCGGTTTGGCCCCCTGCCTCGCCGAGTTGCCCGCGGACGTCAATGGAGGTTGCTGCCCCCAGCCGGACGCGATTCCAACAAAACACCAGCATTTCTGCCGGCTTCTCACAGCGCCTTGGACGTCACCGGACCTTCGAGTAGCGGAGGCTGCGGCACCTGGATGCACAGTCGTCACCACGTGGACTCAATGCTCACAAAAGACATTCAAATCAATAAATTAGCGCACCGCCGCGCGCTGTTCATGCCTACCATTCGTGCCGGGTCCGAAGCGGCTGCGCCGGCGGAGCGGAATTGGTGGAGCGGAAGGGGATCGAACCCTCGACCTTCGCATTGCGAACGCGACGCTCTCCCAGCTGAGCTACCGCCCCACACAAGGCGCGCGATTCTAGAGCACCACTCCTACAGGGGCAACGAGCGAGTCGGCAGTCCGCGGCATTACGTCATCATTCCATAGCCCGACCGATCCTGGGTAACGCTGCCGCTAACGGTCACCGGTCTCGTACTGTATAAACCGCGACAGTGACGCGCGACCGTCTTCGAACAACGCGTACGGTGCACCGCCAGGGCTCTCTACCGCGAGCGAATGCGCCGCCGCAATGAATTGCAATGTCGCAAGATCGGTGAGGGTAGCCGCTGAGAGCGGCGCAATTCCCGCTGCGGCCTGCACCGGCACCGAGACGCCGAAATCCACTAGTGTCGATTGCGTATCGCCGAGCCGAATGCGGCGGTTATCGGCCACCAGGACCACCAACCCGCCAGACTGATCGGCCCGGTCAGGTCCGACCGTCGACCAGACGCGAGTGACCAGCAGGTAAGCGCGTTTGCCGTCGCGCTCGACCGCCACGGCCGTGACGCTCACATATTCAGACACATTGGCCGCAATGCTCGCTCGCGGGTGTGCAAAAGCCATCGGCTTTGCCACCACGGTGACTGACGCTGCAGTATGCTCATCCAGAAATTCGACGGGCCGCAGGCCGCCGCTGCCCGCACAGCCGCCCGGCAATGCGCACAGCATCATGACCAATGTTCGGGCGCGACCGCGCATGTCCATCGACTCTGCCCTCTCGCCGATGCCCAATCATAGCCCCGCACGGCAGGAGTCGGTCCGGGCGTGTTCCTGGACCCGCCTGAAAGGATCACCAGCTTACCGACTGCTTCCATAATGCCGCCGTGAACTATAAATTGAGCGCGACGCTGACTGGCCATAACTTGGATCCACTTTTAGACCGCAAATCATGAGTATTCATCCGACTGCCATTATCGAAGACGGCGCACACCTCGGCCGCGACTGCGTAATCCACGCGCACGCCATCATCACCCGTCACTGCATATTGGGCGACGGTGTTTGCGTACATCCGTTTGCGGTGCTAGGCGGTGATCCGCAGGATCTGCATTTCGATCCGCGCATCAGTACCGGGTTGCAGGTTGGTAACGGCACCGTGGTGCGCGAGGGAGTCACGATCAGCCGCGCCAGCAAAGCGGGGCAAAGCACCCGCATCGGCGAGCGCTGCTTCCTGATGGCCACCAGTCACGTCGCCCACGACTGCGAACTCGGCGATGAGGTTATCCTCGCTAACGCCGCATTGCTGGCCGGCCACGTGGCAATCGGTCATCGCGTGGTGGTCGGCGGCGCGGCGGGGATTCATCAGTTCGTCCGCGTCGGTGAACTCACGATGATCAGCGGCGCTTCGCGCGTGGCCCAGGACGTGCCACCCTATTCGATGGCGGCAGAACGCAATACCGTCATCGGCCTGAACCTGGTCGGGCTCAAACGCCGCGGCCTGGCCGCTTCTGCCATCACTGAGCTCAAACGGGCCTTCCAGACCGTTTACCGGCAGCGCGGCAACATTAGGCAGCTCGCGGCCGAAGCGCTCAGCAGCGGTCAATTTGCAAGCGCCGAGGCGCGGCGATTTCTTGAGTTTTTCAGCGCCGGGACGCGGGGCTTTGCTCGTACCCGCGACGGCGATCAGGCTGAAGCGGGAATGCCGTAGCCGTTGGGATCAATGCGGCTGCGGCGCGCGGCGCAACATCGGAGCGCCGAGGAGCGCCGCGATGCCAACAGCCACCAGCACCGCGGCAAGGTGCGCAGCCAGATCCATCATCGTGATGTCAAACGGATGGAAAAACTGCAGCGTCACAGCCGTCAGCGCCGCCACGCCGAGTGCGCCGGTCAACAATACCGACAGCGGATGTAGCGGCAAGGCGCGACGCAGTGGCAGGTACAGTGCGAGCGATACCGGCACGCTGACGCCCAGGATAAACAGAAAACAGTGCGTCGACTCGCCGAGTGCCAGGCTCTGCCTAGCGCCCACAACCAGCCAGCTGTGGTAACAGCCGACGCCACTTGCGCCGAGCCATAACGCGAGGCCCGGGAGCGGTGCAAGCAGCCACCAGCGGCTGCGGTCAGGCAGCGCAAGGTTAAAGGCAGCAAGTACCGCCGCCACGCCGGTCAATGCGGCACCGACCATGGCGACCATCAGGCCCGGCTGCGCGCGGGCGGCAGGCACCGACCAGGCGTGCCGCGCGGTAACAATTACCGCCGCCAGCGCGACAAATCCGATCAGCCACAGAGCGGCACGCAGAGCCGGCGGACGCAATCGGCGCACCGGCCGCGCCGCGGCCGCCAGCTCATCGATCAGTTGAGGGGTCGACATCACGGCTGATCGCCATCCTCGGCCAGCAGGCGCTTAAGGCTCCGAATGGCCCGGTGCGTCGCGACCTTGAGGGACACCACGGACTGGCCGGTCTGCAGGGACGCTTCCTTCAACGATTTCTCCTCCAATTTCAACAGCCGTATGGCTTGCTGCTGGCCGGCCGGCAAACGGGCGATGGCTGCCCGAACCGCTTCAGCATCGGGCCTGTCATCAGTTAGGTTCTCCGCCAGCTCGGAAAAGGTTTCATGTTCTTCTGCGAAAGTTATTTCCCGGGACCGGTTTCGCAGGATTACGCGCAGCCGGTCGATGATCCGCCGGCGCGCGATGGCGACCAGCCAGGGCTTAATCGGCCGGGCCGGGTCGTAGGTGTGACGGACCGCATGGACAGTCAACAAGATGTCCTGCACCGCATCCTCGGCATCACGGGAATCGCGATGCACCCGGCCAGCCAGCCGTCGCAGATAAGGGACAATCTCAACCAGCAACCGGTGGTAATCGGCTGCATGGCCCTCCTGGGCGCTGGCCATCAGCCGTCGCCACTGCTCTTCGGGCCGCGGGGCGTCAACGGGCCCGGCGCTGGTCGCATTGGCAGGTGTGTTCGGGCCGACAGGCATGCGCAGCTATCATCCGGTGGATAAGTCGGTGAAGCAACGGGCCAGCGCGGTCACAAATCGGCCACGCGCCCGCCTCATGGTAACCTTTGCCTG
>DASWBL010000306.1:0-5466 GCA_036390615.1 Steroidobacteraceae bacterium
GATGCGGTTGAGTTCTGGGACATCACCAACCGCCAGGACTGGTCGATTTGCGAATCCGTGCAAAAAGGCATGCACAGCCGCGTGCACAAGCACGGCTACTACGCCCCAATGGAGGACTTTAGTCTCGACATCCGCAGCTACGTCCGTGACCGGTTAGGCAAGGAGTGAACCCGCCAAGCGTCTCTGCTGTCTTTGCGCTGACTCATCGGGTTCGCTGGCGAATTTTCGCGTTCCTTTTTAGCTTTGCGTTCATTGCCTACTTTCAACAGAAAGGATTGACAGTCGCCGCCGAGCGCATGATGCCGGACTTGAGCATCAGCCAAGTACAGGTTGGCTGGCTCGAGTGGGCATTCGTTCTCGGCTACGCTGCCTTCCAGTTTCCCAGCGGCGTGATCGGTCAGCGCCTCGGCGCTCGTGTCATGTTTATCTTGATCGGCGGCGTTGCTTTCCTGGCAACGGTGCTGACGCCGCTCGCGCCTCATGTACTGCAGGGCGGCGCGCTATTCGCCGTGCTATTTACCCTGCAATTGGTCATGGGACTGGCCCAAGCGGGCGTTTTTCCGGTGGGATCAGGCGTCATGGAGGCATGGTTTCGCCCCGAGAAGTGGGCAATCATCCAGGGTCTGCAGACCATGGGCATGCAATTCGCGGCCGGTGCAACGCCGCCGCTCGTCGCTTACCTGATGAATTCCGTGGGCTGGCAAAGAGCGCTATTTTGGCCGGCATTGCCGGCGGTGCTGGTGATCGCTTTGTGGGCATGGTACGGACGCAACACGCCCAAGGAGCACCCATCGGTGACCGCCGCTGAACTGGCCGAGCTCGACGTACCAGCCGCGGAGCAATCGCCGACCCGTGTCTCGAAGAGTCCAATCATGAGGGTGCTCGCCAACCGCTCGATCATTCTCCTGACCTGCTCGTACGTGTGCTTGAACTATGTCTTTTATCTGATTGCGAATTGGTGTTTTTTGTATCTGGTCCAGGAGCGCCATTTCAACATTCTCGAAAGCGGCTGGCTGGCCATGATCCCGCCTCTGGCCGCGGGTCTGGGCGGCGGCATCGGCGGCAAACTCGTTACCGTACTGTGCGATCGTTTCGGGAACCGCTGGGGATTTCGATTGCTGCCGATGCTGGCGCTTCCAGCATCCGGAATGTTGATACTGGTCGCGGTCAATCTGAACAATCCCTATGGTGCCGTCATTGCGCTCGCGCTGGCATACCTTGTGCTCGAGCTCAACGAAGGAGCCTTTTGGGGAGCGACGATGTTCGTCGCGCGCAGCGACACCATGTCGGCAACCGGGGTGCTCAACACCGGCGGAAATCTTGGCGGCCTGATCGGCATTCCGATCGTCGCTTACCTATCAGGCGGCGGGCACTGGACCGCCGCCTTCGTGATCGGCACCGTGTTTGCGCTGGCGGGGGCGGTCATGTGGCTGGGTATCGATGCCGACAAAATCATTGGCCATCGCAGCTAAGATCGCACTTGCCAGCCTCCGCCTAGCGCGGAGTACAGATGCACCAATGCGCTCAGATTATTCCCATAGTCCTGCGCGAGAGCCAGTTCGGCCAAGAACAGATCGCGATCCGCTTGGATCACATCAAAATAGGACGCATAGCCGATCCGGTAGCGTGCCAAAGCAATCGCCCGCGCGCGCCGCAGCGCATCGACCTGGATTGCTTGCTCGCGCACCTGCTCTCCGTATCTTCGATAGGCGATGAGCGCGTCGGCCACATCCTGAAAAGCAGCCTGCACCGTCTTTTGGTACAGCGCCAGCGCCTCGCGCTTGCGTGCGTCGGCGAGTTCGACTTGGTAAAGGTTTGACTGCACGCTGAGCAGCGGCTGGATAAGCCCGACGCCCACGCCCCATTCGGCTGCCGGTGCGGTAAACAAATTGCTGAACGGCACCGATAATGAGCCGCTGCTTCCGGTAAGCGAAATGTTGGGAAAAAGCGCCGCCTTGGCCACGCCGATTTCGGCATTGGCCGCGACCAATCCCTGTTCGGCCTGCGCAATGTCCGGTCGCCGCTCCAGAAGTTGCGCCGGCAGCCCGGACGGCGGCAGCGGCGGTGCTGCGGGCACCGAATCGCCGTAGTGTTTGCGCGTGATCGTCCCGGGATTCATTCCCAGCAGCACGCTGATTTGATCCTCGGTCTGCGCAATCTGGCGCTCGAGATCCGGCGCGGCGGCGCGGGCGGCAGCGAGATCTGCTTCGGCGGTGGCGACATCGAGCCCTGTCGCGTACCCGCGGTCGTGTTGGGCGTGCGTAAGATCCAAAAATTTCTCGCGCGCGACCACCGTGAGCCGCGTGATCTCGAGTTGGCTGTCGAGCGAGACCAGCTCGAAATAGTCATTGGCAACGGTTGCCACCAGAGTCACGCTCACCGCACGCGCGGCAAACTGCGACGCCAGCAGATTCGCGCGCGCCGCCTCGGTCGTGCGTCGCAACTCTCCCCACAGGTCGAGCTGGTATGAGGCAAGAAATTGCACCTGGGCCTCGTTGTTGATCCGGCTGGCCCCGGGTGCGAGCACGTATTTCGAGGATTTCGCCCGTCCGGCAGCGGCATCGACGGACAGCTGCGGCAGGAAGTTCAGGCGCGTCGAGCCAAGCTGCGCCCTTGCTTGGTCGATGCGCGCCACGGCAATCTTGACGTCATAGTTGTTCTTGATCGCGGTGGCCAGCAGCGACTGCAGATCCGGATCCGAATAAACCTCCCACCAGCCGCTATCGCCGAGCGATGCCGCGTTGCCGGGACCACCCTCCGTGGCGGCGACGTCGCGGTACTGACCCGGCACGTCGAGCGGCGGCCGGTGGTAATCCGGCCCAACCGCGCAGCCGGCGAGCAGCATGGCCGCGGATGCATACAAGGGCTTATTCATAAACCGGACTCCGCCCCGGCTTGGAAAAGCGGTCAGCAAGCCCCTGCAGGATTACGTAGAACACCGGGACGATGAAGATGCCGATCATGGTCGCGGCCGTCATACCAAACACCACGGTGGTACCGAGCACCTGCCTTGAGGTGGCGCCGGCGCCGGTTGCAATCGCCAGAGGCAGCGCGCCCAAAATGAAGGCGAACGATGTCATGAGGATTGGCCGCAGGCGCAGTCGCGCGCCTTCAATCGCCGCCTCGATGAGCGGTGTGCCGCGCTGATGCGACAGGCGCGCAAATTCCACAATGAGAATTGCATTCTTCGCGGCCAGTCCAATCAGCATCACGAGACCGACCTGCGCATAGATATCGTTGGCCATGCTTCGCAAAGTGAGGCCGAGAAAGGCACCGAACACCGCGAACGGAATGCACAGTATCACCGCGAACGGCACGATCCAGCTCTCGTACTGCGCGGCGAGCACCAGAAACACGAACACCAGCGCCATCGCAAAGATATAGGGTGCTTGGCTGCCGGCGCGCTGTTGCTGGAACACCGAGCCGGTCCAGAAGTAGGTCAGGTTGCCGGGAAGCGCCTTCGCCACATCCTGCATGGCATTGATCGCGTCGCCCTGACTGTACCCAGGCGCCGGCGCGCCATTGATTGTAACGGCCCGAAACACGTTGTAGCGCTCGATGTAGGCGGGACCGCGCGTCGGCTTGATCGCCACCAGCGACGACAGCGGCACCATATCGCCCGCCTGGGTGCGCACGTATAGTGTGTTGACCGCGTCGGGAAGCGTCCGCGCCGCGGGCTCGGCCTCGGCGGTGACGCGAAAGGTTCGTCCGAACAAATTGAAGTCGTTGATGTAATTGCCGCCCAAGTAGGTCTGCAGCGCACCGAAGATGTCCGAGATGGGAATTCCCAGCTCGCGTGCCCGGTCGCGATCCACCACGTACTCGATTTCCGGCACATGGTCGTTGAACTGGGTGGAAACGCGCGACAGTTCCTTGCGCTGGTTGGCCTGGGCAATGAAGTCGTTGATCTGGGTCGTGAAGGCCTCGAGACTACCGCCGGAGGTGTCGGCGAGAATGAACTCGAAGCCGCCTGCCTGGCCGATGCCGGGGATCGCCGCCGGCGCCACGAACAGCACATTCGCCTCCTTGAGCGGCCCTAGCAGTTTGTACAGCCGGTTGATCAGCGCCTGCACCGAGCTGCCCTGACCAGGGCGCTTCGACCAAGGCTTCAATGGGATGAAGCCCGAGCCGGTGTAGGGGGTGTTGACCTGGGCGAGCAAGTTGAGTCCGGTGATGGCGAGCATGCCGGCCACTTCAGGCTGCTGCTGGACCACGCTGCGGATCTGCTCGAGTACTTGCTCGGTTCGCTGCAGCGATGCACCGGGCGGCAGCTGCGCAACCATGAGCATGTAGCCCTGGTCATCCTCGGGCAGAAACCCGCCGGGCCGCTGCCAGACCAGGAATCCGAGTGCGACGATGATGGCGCCGAACGCGGCCATCGCAATGGCGGAGCGGCGCACCGCACGACGCACGGTGTTGGTGTACTTCTTGGTGGCGCGAGCGAACAAACGGTTGAATCCGCCGAATGCGCGGGCGAGCAGCGAGGTGCGCTCGATTCCGGCGCGCGGCTTGAGAAGCAGCGCGCACAGCGCCGGCGTGAAGGTGAGCGCGATGAGTGCCGAAATCAGCACCGACACCGACAGCGTCAGCGCGAACTGCTTGTAGAACTGGCCGGTAAGGCCGCCGAGGAAGGCCACCGGTACGAACACCGCCGTGAGCACCAGCGCAATGGCGATGACCGGGCTGGAAACGCTCGCCATCGCCGCGCGCGTGGCAGCCACGGGTTCGAGGCCTTTGTCCTCCATGTTTTCCGTCACCGCCTCGACGACCACGATCGCGTCATCGACGACCAGGCCGATGGCCAGAACCAGCGCAAACAGCGTCAGGGTGTTGATGGAAAAACCGAGGGCGACGAAGATGGTGAAGGTACCAAGCAGCGATACCGGCACCGCCAGCATGGGAATCAGAGTCGCGCGCCAGCTTTCCAGGAATATGAACACGACCATGAGCACCAGCGCCGCGGCTATGAACAGCGTGATCTCGACTTCCCTGATCGACTCGCGCACGAACTCCGACGTGTCGAGCGGTATCAGATAACGAATTCCCGGCGGGAAGCGCTGCGACAGCTGCTCGAGCGTGGCGTGTACCTTTTTGCTCACCTCCAGCGCGTTGGCGTCAGGAAGCTGAAATACGGCGAGCAGCGCGACGGGCGCGCCGTTGAGTCGGCTCGAGCGCGAGTAATCGGTGGCTGCAAGCTGGATGCGCGCGACGTCGCGGAGCCGCACCACTGAGCCATTCGGGCCGGCCTTCAGCACCACGTTCTCGAACTCCACGACGCTGCGCAGCCGCCCGTGCACCGTGACCGTGTAAGTCATCTGCTGTCCGGGCGGCGCCGGTTCAGCGCCCACGATGCCGGCCGGAGCGACGACGTTTTGCTCGCCAATAACGTTCGTGATGTCGCCGGTGGTGATGCCTAAGCGCGCCATCTTGCCCGGGTCGAGCCAGATTCGCATGCCGTAGTCGCGG
>DASWBL010000307.1:0-17806 GCA_036390615.1 Steroidobacteraceae bacterium
ACACTCGTGTAATACCCACCAAGTAGCACTCGTGTAGACGTTGGCATTGAATGTCTAACGAACAAAGCTGAGCGCCGCGCGACAACAATAGGTCGGGCGCAATTTAATATCGCGAGCGCTCGAGCGGTTGTTAGATGGGCCGCCCCAACGCACGGGTTCGAAGTGCAATGACTGATTCACGCGCATAGCCACGATAGTCGCAAGGCGCCAGGCGCGAGCGCTGTTCTCAACCGAAGCCGCGAGGCGTCCGGTCCAAGCTGGCGCTTGATCGGCGCCTTGCGGCTTCGTTGTAGCACGAAATTCGCTACCTCTCATCTTACGAATCTCACCTCTATCGCTAGATTCGTTCGTTGACTTTTTCACCGCTGCTCTTGCGGATCCATTTAACTTGAACTAGACGACAAATAATGAATACAGGACAAAATTGTCGCTATTAATTGCGTCAAATCTGTCCCATAACGAAATTGGTCTCTTACAGCCATTTGATGGCAGTTATACACCGGTCGCCGATGGCGTCAATCATAGAGGGGATTGTCATGACAGAGCGTCGTTTAGTAGACGTAATCCGGGAGCAAATTCGTGTAAGACACTATTCCTATCGCACCGAAAAGTGTTACGTGGAATGGATCAAACGCTTCGTGGTTTTTAATAAGAATCGCCACCCCAGGGCCATGGGCGGCCCGGAGGTCTCAGCTTTTTTGACCGATCTTGCCGTAACGCGAAAGGTGACAGCCGCAACGCAAAATCAGGCGTTGTCCGCGCTGCTATTCCTGTACAAACAGGTTCTAAATGTGGAATTGCCCTGGATCGATACGATGGTCCGGGCCACCAAGCCGCAGCGATTGCCCGTCGTTCTGTCGCAGGAGGAGGCGCGTGCCGTCGTCAATAACCTTTCGGGCGTCTACTGGTTGATCGGAAGTCTGCTTTACGGCAGCGGGCTCCGATTGCTCGAGGCATTGCGGCTGAGGGTTAAAGACATCGACCTTGAATACCGACAATTACTGGTTCGCGACGGCAAGGGCGCGAAGGATCGCGCCACGATGTTGCCCCAGGCGCTGGTGGCGCCGCTTCGAGTGCATATTGAGCGGGTGCGCGAGCGGCATTTGCTAGCGGTGAAGGCCGGTTACGGAGGCGTTGAGATGCCCTATGCATTGAACAGCAAGTACCCCAACGCGCAGTTTGAAATAGGCTGGCAGTATGTATTCCCTGCGCCCGGCGCCAGTGTGGATCCGCGCTCCGGAATACGTCGCCGGCATCACATTCACGAAAAATCCGTTCAGCGGGCGGTGCAAGCCGCGGTGCGCGCCACTGGCATACTGAAGCCGGCATCGCCGCACACGTTTCGTCACAGCTTTGCCACGCACTTGCTTGAACACGGCTATGACATACGCACGGTACAAGAGCTGCTGGGGCATAAGGACGTGACCACGACGCAAATCTACACGCACGTGATGCAAAAGGGCGCCAACGCCGTGCGTAGCCCAATGGATGCCACGTAGTCACATTCTTCAGCCAAATGCGCCTTGGATCCTGAGGCGTGCCGGGGTGCAATAAAGCCCTGCGGCCGGGGACCGCAGGACGCCCTTGTAGTCCCTCAACTACCGCGGCGGTCCGGCATTTTGACGCTGTTAGCTTGTAACTTTTTGACTTTGGCGGTGTTTTCCCAGTACTGGAACGAGATTCAACTGGGTCCAAATAGGTTCAACAAGTTTAAACAAGGAGTCACCATGAAAACGCAAGCCAAGCCGAATGTTATTCGCTCATTCGTCGTCAACCAGAAGCGCTCCATTGGGGCAGTGTTACTGATCCTCGCTCTGTCCGTGGTTGCTACCGGCGCGATGGCCGCGTCGATCCTGACCAGCGTTTGAGCACGCCAGATGCCACGGGATCTGGGTCGCCGGTGCAATGTGGGTGTCGGGGATTAGGGCGGCGAGTCCGCGGGTTGGATTGTTCGCGGATTCGCCGCTGTGCCGATAGCAACGCCGACGCCTAAGGCGTTTGAAATGGCCAGGGCCGTGGCCGATCAGGATTTCAGCTGACGGGTGTTGCTCCAAATGATCTGAGCGATGCCGATCAGTGCCAGGATCGCGCCATAGACGGTCCAACGGCGGTCGCCGACCATGAATCCCACCCGGAACGCCAGGTCGAGACCCTGCAGTATCCAGATCACTCCGACGGCAGCCATCAACAGACCAATCAGGCTGCTGACGATTCTCATGACGACATTGAATGCGTTGCGCACCGTGCGTTCTCCCATTAATCTAAGACGGTAGAATAACGCGCCATCGCGCAAAGCACGTTACTAATCAAAACCCGAGCATTGGCATTGCCGTGGGCCAGGCAAATGGCGGCTCGACAAGCAAAGGGCAAAACAAGGCGCATCGCAACTTGCTGTCAATTGTCCGGCAGTCGCGATATCGGACTAACCGATCGGAGGGAGCAACAATGTACAGTCACACCTTATGGGGCCTGCTGGTCCTGATTGCGGACGTGTGGGCCATTGTCAATATCGTACAAAGCGCAGCTGACACCGGGAAAAAGGTGCTGTGGGTTGTGCTGGTGTTGGTGCTGCCAGTGCTCGGCGTCATTCTCTGGTTTTTTCTCGGGCCGAGGACCGGCAAGACATAAGTATGCCGTCACGCGCAGGCGTTGCTGCCTGGCGGTGCGACATTCTGACCTCGTTATTGCCGCCGCCTGGCGTGAGAAATTATGCATGGACAATATCCGTAACGGAGTTTCCAAGAAGGCGCTGCTTGGAGTGTTCGCCATCGCCGCGACGTTTTCCGTCGCGGTATTTTCACAAGGATCGATGAAAGCAATGGACGTACCGCCGGTCTTGCAGCCTCCCGCTGATCAGCAGCTACTGCTTGAAGTCACGGGCAATGGCGTGCAGATCTACAAGTGCGACGGCGATGGCAGTTCGGCAGCGCCCTTTGTCTGGAAGTTGCAGGCACCGGAAGCCGCGTTGCTGGACCGCGACGGCCGTGTAGTTGGCAAGCACTATGTCGGACCAACCTGGGAATCTACCGACGGCAGTTCAGTGGTTGGCGAAGTCAGGGCTCGCGATGCCGGCCCAGATGCTGCCGCGATCCCGTGGCTGCTGCTGAGAGCGAAAGCTACCAATGGCACTGGCGTGTTCAGCAAGGTGCTGAGTATCCAGCGGCTGCGTACCTATGGCGGCCTGGCGCCGCCCGCGGCATGCGGCGAGGCCAACGCCGGCCAGCTCGTGCGCGTGCCTTATTCGGCGGATTATTATTTTTACGGATCCAAGCCTTGAGTTTGTGAATTGGCGGCGCTGCGGTCGTTGACCTCGCGCTCGGCGAATTCCGACTTCGACGATAGCGGGGCGGCGAACCCTTGCGGACAATCGCCGCCCCGCGCACTAACCCAGCAGCTCAATCCCGGCCGCGGGACGGGAACAAATCCGATAAAACATTGACGTTCGCATCGCAGGCATTATTCAGGCACGGCAGCCCGAAGCCGGCCTCGAGGGTCTTGAGCAGTGAAAAGTGCGTGTAAAACTGACTGCTCTGCCGGCCCTGGGCATCTCTATCATTGCTGACAACGATGAGGGGCACGCGGTTAGTCGTCGGATAGATGCTGTAATCATCCTCGTCCCAGACGATTGCGATTGCGTTGTTGCCGTCCTGCCACGCGGGTGAGTGAGTGATCGCATCGACCAGCAGCTTCAGCTCGGCGTCGCCGGCAAGAATGAGGGCAGGGTTGAGGCCCTGCTGAGTGCCGACGTCATTGGCGTCGTACTCGCAGGAGGAACCTGCATTGCCGCGTCCGTGCTGATCGTGGCACTGGTTGGGGGCGATGAACGAAAAATTCGGCACATTGCCCCGGCGAAGGTCATCCAAGAGGCCACCGGGCCCGTCGAAGCCGACCATGTTCGCCAAGCCCTCCTGGCTCTCGGTGCTCTGGAAATACGCAAACGGGTTGTGCTTGACGGCATAGAGACCCACCAGCGAAGCGTTCGGCACGCCGACCGTCGCTGGCTCATTGAGGTTGGAGAAAAAACCATCGGCGCTGTTGACGCCGTCGGCACCGGTATCCGGCAGATCCTCCTCGTAGCTCTTCCACGTGCCGTGCGCGAGGGCCAGCTGATCGGCGATGCTCATGCCCTGCACCGAGATCGAGGGGAAAGACACGGTGCCGTCCACTTCGACCACGGCCAGATTCGGATTCAATGAGGGATCCGAGGTCTCGTTGCTGAAGTCCAGCGCCGGAGTCGCGGCGTCAATGCCGCTGCCCCAGATCGGGCAGATCAGTGACGTGTCAGATTCGAGATTTGGCACGCCCGCAGCGATATTCGGCTGGCAATTGGTGTTATGCCAATTGGGAGAATTGTCATCCAGAATGCCGAAGTTGGAGCCGGCGACAATCTCCAGGTAATTGGTCAGGCTTGGATGCGCGATGGCGTAGTAGTTGGTCGCCAGGTTCGCCCGCTGCGCGAGCCGATTGGTGTAGGGGGCGTAAGGGTTGCCAATGATCTGCGTGAAGCCGTGGTTTTCCATCATGATCACGAACATGTGGTCCAAGTGCGCGATGCCGCGCGGCACCGGGCCTTCATGGGCCACCGCCATTCCCGTAAGCGCGCCAGCCAGAACGCCGGCCACCGCGAGCTGCGTAAGGGTCTTCATGTAAGAGTACTCCTTGGTATTGAAGTCGACAGACCGCCGCCGCGTGCACGGGCGTGTAGCGCAGCGAGGGCGGCAGTATCCGCAGGGTGCTTGACTCGCCTGTGACGTTTTTGTGACGAGCAGGTTGCAGTTCTGATGAGAATGCAAAAAGGCGCGGCCAGGCCGCGCCAATGTTGTGATCGGTGGGCCGGCCACGCAGGTGGAGGGCGCCGGATTCGGGTAGAGCTGGGCAACTAGCCGATAGAACCCAGCCCGGACAAGCACAGACCCGCTGAAATCCAAATCGGGCGAGCTCGAACTCGGCATCAGCCGGTAGAATCTGGCGCCGGGCGCGGATTGTGCACACCGGCCCGCCTCACCAGTGAATGCTATTACCGGTGGAGGATCAGTCCGTCCATAAGGCGCTGATCGATCTGAGGATTATGCCTCGGGATCGCGTCAATTCGGGCAGACCGGGAGGTGATTGGCCGAGCTCAATGACACTCCGGCTGCCAGAGCGGCCGCGGCTGAACTCGGGACTTTGGATCCCGCACGTCCAGCTCGCGGCCGATCGAATCCTGTTCCGTCAATTTTCAGATCGACTTAATCATTTTGACCCACGCAAACGCTCAGGTTCCCGCTCTTTGAATCCATGCGCACCTTGGACTTGCCGTCGCCGGTCGTGAAGGCCAGATGCGAGCCTGGGCCGTGTTGCTCCCCGCTGGGCTGATGTCCTGAGCAGTCCTTTAACCGGCCGCTCAGGCTCTCCAGCTCAAAATCCACTCCCGGGGTACCGCTGAACTTTGCTTCGACATCGCCGCTGACGGATTCGGCGTTGAATTCCGCGGCCGCCGCCAGGCGCGCACTGATCCGGAAATCGCCGGAGACGGTTTCCAGGTGGAAATTTTTCAGCTCACCCAGCGTCAGGCGGCCATCACCGCTGACCGTTTCGATCGACACTTCGCCGCCGGCGCCCTTAACTGTCAGATCGCCACTGATCGAATGGACGTTCGCCTCAGCCCCGTCCGCAACTCCCAGCTGCACTTTGCCGCTGATCGTATTGACGCGGGCTCCACTGCCGCCGTCGGTAGTGATATCGCCGCTGACCGTGCGCAGCTGTTGCGCTCCGGTCACGCCGCCAACCTTCAGATCCGCGCTGACCAGTGACGCATCTATAGAGCTGCCACGTGGCACCTGTACCGTCAGATTGGCGGCACCGTCACCGCCCCAGGAATTGCCCTTGGGCAGCACCACGCGCACCGTCGTGTGCTTGCCTGTGCTGGTCAATTCCACACGCTCGACTTTCTCGCCTATGGTTCCGCCGACCGCCACCTCGGCCTTGTCCCAGCCGCTGACCTGCACTGAGCCCGCGACATTGATGATTTCCACCGTGCCAGCCGGATCGGCAGCCTGGTGCTGATCGACATCGCGCGTCGCCGCACTGGCGCCGGCACAGCCCAGGCTGACAATCAAAACCGCCGGCCAGGTGTGCAGCGGTCCAAGAATGCTTCTGAAATTCATGATTTAGCTACTCCTCAAAGCGGGTTCGGTATTGCGGGTGACACTTCGGTACAAGTCGAATTCCTGCTGCTCCGTGTTTTCCAGCAGCTGCAGCAGCAACGGGCTGGCCGGATCGGCCTCGAGCGCATGGCGAATGTCGGTCGTGGCGCTCTGGATGAGCTGCAGATTGGCTTCAATTCTGGCGCGGCTGTCCGGACGCAGAAGTTTCAGTCGTTCGTGGAACAGCTGCTCCGCGGACGCGCGCGCCTTGAGATACGGCAGCTGATCCGGGGCCGCGAAGCTCACCGCCGTCACCGGCCGCGACGCTGCGACTTGCGCTGCCGGCGCTACGTTGCGGTTGCGCATCAGCGACCAGGTCAGAACCGCCGACAGCGCGGCCACCGCGACGCTCGCTGCCAGGCTCAGCGGCCATCGCGCGCGAGGTTGAGACCCGGTGGCAACGGCAATGGTCGGCCACAGATCACGCGGCGGTTCAACGGTGCGGGGCAGTCCCGCCAACTGTTGGTCAAGCGACTCGGCGTTCGGCTTCATATGGCCTCCCGCGGCAGGCCAAGCTGGCCGGACAGCAGCGCGCGTGCCCGGTGCAGTTGTGCCTTGCAAGTTCCGCTGGCGATGCCGAGCATGGTGCCGGCCTCGTCATGGCTGTAGCCGTAGATCCCGACCAGTACCAGCACTTCCCGCGCGCCCGCCGGAAGCCGTGAGATAGCCCGCTCCAGGTCGACCGGTCCGGCCGCGTCGGCTGCGCCCGCAATGTCCTGCACCTCGGCGGCATGCTCTTCGGCGCTGAGCAGCGCGGGAATCCCCGGGCGGCGGCGGCGCGCCAGCACGGTGTTGACGGCAATACGGTGAAGCCAGGTTGAGAATTGGCTGCGTTGCTCGAAGGCCGGAAGTGCCCGCCAGGCCGCGACGAATGACTCCTGGGTGCAATCCTCGGCCTGCTCGCGCTGGCCGGTAAGGCGCAAACATAATCCATAAACCCATCCAGCGTGCATGCGGTACAGCTGCTCGAAGGCGCGGCGGTCACCCCGGCTCGCTAACGCGAGCGCGCGGGACTCCTCGCCGTCAAGCCTTTTGACCTCAGGGAACGCCATCTAGAGCGCAAGCGGCACGGAGCTTGGTCCTTTGGGAGGCATTCATAGTGATTAGAGGGTTCAACGGCGCTGGGGGTTTAAAGTCCCGCGCGATTTTAATATTTGGACGGCCAGTCGGGGCTCCGGGGCCCGGACCGGCTAAATTCAGCTTTTACCGGCCACCAGCCAGGCCTCCAGGCGGTCAGCATACGTACGGCTGGAGCGATGTTCGGTGCCATCGGTCAGCTTGACCCAATACTCGCGGTTATCAATGCCGCGCAACTCCACGATGCAACCGGTGCGCACGATTCGTGAACGATGAATACGCATGAATTTCGCGGGGTCGAGCCGCTGCTCGAGCGAACGCATCGTTTCACGCAACAGGTGCGTGCGACCACGGACATTGAGCTCGGAGTAGTCCGCGGCGGCGCCAATCCAGTCGATTTCATCCACCATCACGACCTGGATGCGCGAGCCCGTGCGCACCACGATTCGTGCCGGATACCGGCTGGCGTTTTCGCCCAGCATCTTGAGCACGCGCTCAGCCATCCGGGTCTTTGTCGCCTCGTCCTTGAGCTTGGCCGCGCGATCGACTGCGGCAGCGAAGCGCGAGTCATCTACCGGCTTAAGCAAATAGTCCAAGGCATGAACCTCGAATGCCCGCAGGGCATGCTGCTCATAAGCGGTGAGGAAAATGACTCCCGGCAGATTCTCCCGCGGCAACGCGCGCAGCACTTCGAAGCCATCCATGCCGGGCATCTGTACATCGAGGAATACGACATCAGGTGACAATTCCATGATTTTTTCGACCGCCGACAGGCCATCGCCGCATTCACCAATGATTTCAATGTCGCGGAATTGCTGCAGCCGCAGCAACACACCGCGCCGGGCCAGCGGCTCATCGTCGACAATCATGACGCGCACGGTCAGCCTTCCCTTTGCGGCCTTAACTTGCGGAACGGTAATTCCACCGTGACTTCACAGCCGCCAGCCTCCGGCCAATGCAATACAAAGTCGTGCCCGGCGCCGTAGAGCGTCTTCAGGCGCTCCATCGTGTTGCTGAGCCCGATGCCGTTGGCGTGCCCTCCCGATCGCGCCTGGTCGCGGTGCGGGGCTCCTGAATTTTTTACGGTGATCTGCAACTTCGATTCCTGCAGGTGACTTCGGATGCGAATGCTGCCGCCCTCGATGAGCGGTGCCACGCCATGGCGCACGGCATTTTCCACCAGCGGCTGCAGCAGCATGCTCGGCACCAGCGCGGTTAACGTTTCCGGCTCGATGCTTACTTCGAGCCGAAGCCGGCCGCCAAGCCGCGTCTGCTCGATGGCCAAGTATTGCTCGGTAAAGGCTATTTCCTGCGAGAGCGTGGTCTCGGTCACTGCCTCATTGTCGAGGATCGTCCGCAGCAGGTCGCCGATCTGCGCCAGCATGCGGGTCGCGGCCGACGCGTGACCGTCGAGCACGAGCGTTGACACGGCGTTCAAGGAGTTGAACAGGAAATGCGGATTGAGCTGGTAGCGCAGCGCGCTGAGCCGCGCGTCGCGCACTTCGGTCTCGATCCGCAGCAGCCGGTTTTTCTCCCGCGCCGACTGCTGCCATTGCTTGACGCTGAAATACAGGCTGACCCACAAAAACAGCGTTATCGCTGCATTCCCCGCCTGCTCCAGCCACTCGGCCCAGCTCGGTCCCCAGTGACTGTGCGCCGTCAGCGGCCAGACGAGGGCGGCAATCGCTCCGGCCAGCAATGACCAGCCGAAGCCCCGCAGCTCCAGCGAAATCCACGGCAAGCCGCGTGCCAGCAGCGCGCGGCACACGGGGCGCAGCAGGCAGCTGACAATAAACATTGAAATGATCAGTGCGCTGTTGGCCCAGATCACGCCGGGCTTTTGCAGATATGGCAGGAGCGATGCCATCGTCACGAGGTAATAGCCGCTCCAGCCGATGATCTGCAACGGCCAGAAAGCCGGAAATCCGAGCTCGTCGCGCTTGAGCTCCGCGCGCAGTCTCGCCCACATGCCGGGCCGTGCTTGCGGCTTGGCGTTCAATTCCTTCGCCTCATCGTTGCTGTCCTTCGCACTGCATTTCAGCCATGCGGGCAATGTCCCGCCGAATTACATTTCCTCGGGAGAGAACAATCCCGGCTCGCGGGACGAATGTCAAGCCGGCAAACTTTTTGCCGAGACGGGATTCGCAGCGTTGCTTTTTGTTGCCAGGACGGCCGCAGGCGGCCAGGTGTTGCGCAAGAGAAAGTGGGCGAGGTTCGTATGTGTGAATGCACGGATGAGCGCACGGAGATCGATGAGCGATGCGATACGTAACTTTCGTCATCGCCTGCGTGTTATTGACCATGCACACGGCGGCGGCTGGCGTTGCCGCGGGCGGCGCTGCCACTGAGCGCCCGAGCACCGCGAACGCACTGGCGGCGGAACGCAAACTTGCAGCAGCGATTCTGGCGAACGATGTCGACGCCATTGGCAGTTATCTGGCCGATGAGTGGATTGTCGTCTCGGCCAAGGGAGGCGTTGCGGATCGAGCGGGATTTCTCGGTGTTATTGGATCAGGCGATTTCAGCCGTAGCTCCCTCGAGCTGGGCGAAGAGCGCGTGCGCCTGTACGGCAGCGTGGCAGTCGTGACAGTGAAGCTTGCGACCGCCGGAATGTTCAATGGCAAGAAATTCAATATCCATGAGCGCGAAACCGACGTATTCAAGTGGCGCGACGGGCGCTGGCAGGCGGTGTTGAGCCACGAGACGGTGATTCCAGATGACTGATCACGGCGGCGATTTAAACCTCGGGCGGATGCGAAGCATCCAATGCAGGTGGGCGTGTTGTCGCCTGGTGATCACAAAAATGTTTTGCGCGGCGATTGAACTGGAAACATGGCGCTGAGTCGTAATTGCAGATTTGGATTTGAAGTGACGCAAGTTGAGCGGTGTGAGGGAATGGCAATGCTGAAGACATTTTTCTATGCGGCCGCGCTCACGCTACTGGTGCGAGTGCCCGGGGCGTTCGCCCAACACGCGGACGATAATCCGGTCGTCTCGGCCGACGATGCTTTCGGCCTCACCGTAGGGCTGGAAAGTACCGGGATCTACGGCCCTTTCAGCATTCGCGGTTTCAATCCGCAGGCCGCAGGCAACGCCCGTATTGATGGCCTGTACTATGACCAGCAGGGCAATCTCTCCAACCGGGTCGTCGAGGGCTCGACGGTGCGGGTGGGCATCAGCGAGATCGGCTACGCCTTTCCGGCGCCGACGGGAATCGCCGACTATGATCTCAGGCATGCCACCGGTGACGATGCCACGGCATCGGTGATTGCCCAATCCGGCCCATACGATATCCGTCAAATCAGCGTTGACGGCAGCGTGCCGCTCATTTCCTCGCAGCTGCAGCTGCCGATCGGCGTCAGTTATATGACCGGTGCGGGAGTCAACGCCGCCAACCTTGGTTACGGGTCGAGGATCGCCAACATTGGTGCTGTGCCCCAGTGGACTCCGAATGACCGCGTCACGGTCCGCTTCATTGCCGACTGGCAGAACATCACCCAGGCGCAGACGATGCCGATCATCTTTACGGCCGGGAATTTTCTGCCGCCGCGAATTGGTCGCGGCTATCTAGGACAGGACTGGGCCGACAGCCAGTTCCTGGCGGAGAATTTTGGCGCCACGATCAAGGCCAAATTGACCAAGCACTGGTCGCTGGCGGCTGGCGCGTTTCGCTCCATATCCGACAGCCCGGTCAGTTACGCCGACCTGTACGTCAATACCGAGCCCAACGGCATCGGCGAGCACCTGATGGTGGGCAGCCCCGATCAGTATTCAGCCTCGACTTCGGGCGAAGTTCGACTTACCGGTGATTACACGATCGGGAAGTGGTATCACGATATCGTCGTGATGGCGCGGGGCCGCGACGAAGCGGCTAGCTACGGTGGCTCCGACGTGGCGGATGTCGGGATGGGGAACATCGGTCTGGATGTGCAGGTACCGGAACCGGATTTTGTGTATACAGCCCGCACGGCCGATCACACCCGACTTTGGAGTACCGGCGTTGCTTATCAAGTTCGGCCGGACGGCCTGGGTCAGCTGGCCGTTGGCGTGCAGAAGGAAGAATACGAAAAAACCGTCGATACACCGGGCACAGGGCAATCGCACCTGACCGACAGCCCGTGGCGCCTTTACACCGCTGCCGCCATGCCGGTCGGGCATGCCAGTTTTTACGCCGGCTACACACAAGGTCTGGAGGATTCGGGGATTGCGCCAAGCACGGCCGAGAATCGCAACACTATATTGCCGGCCACCCGCACTTGGCAGGTCGACGGCGGAGTGCGCCTGCCGCTTGCACCCAAGCTCAATCTGATCGCCGGGCTGTTTGAGTTGAATAAGCCGTATTTCAATCTCGATACCAGCAATGTTGATCGGCAGCTCGGCCAGCAGCGCGCCTCTGGATTGGAATTATCGATCGCTGGGCAGATCACGCCGACGCTGAACGTCAATGCGGGCGCATTGATTGGCGAGGTTCATGTGATCGGACCCGATCTGGCCGCCGAAGGCGTGGGCAGCGGCGCGTTCGGTCAACCGCGCGACCAGTACCTTATTAATATTGACTATGGACTGCCGAAATGGCCCGCCTTATCGACGGATCTTTCGCTGTATCACTTTGGCATGGTGCCCGCCAGTGTCGACAATGCCCTTTACGATTCGGCGGTCACCGTGCTCAATCTCGGCGGCCGTTACCGCTTCAACATCTTCGGGGCGCCGGCGACGCTTCGCGTCCAGATGCAAAACGTCACCAACGTCTACTTCTGGAACGTGCAGTTCAGCCCGGGTTTCCTGCAGTTTGGGCCCCGCACGATCATTGCCTACCTTACGGTCGACCTGAAGAAAAAGGCGGCTTCCTGAAGGTACTGCGCGGCCGGTCTCTCCCCCGGACCGCGCAGATTTTTTGCTGACCGACGCTCAGCGCCGGTACATACCCGTGACTTTGGCCGACGCCATCGCGTTGGCATGGATCATGAAGCCAACATAGGCCGCGGTCGCGCCGGCCGGAATATCGAGCTTGTCAGTCTTGAGCGCATACACCGTAAACTGGTAGCGGTGCGGCTTGTCGCCGGCGGGCGGGCAGGGGCCGCCGTAACCGGGCGTGCCAAAATCGGTAGGACCCTGCATCGTCCCGGCCGGCAACAGCTTGCCGGCGGCAGCGCCTGCCCCGGCGGCAAGATCCGTGGTGCCGGCCGGCAGGTTGTACACCACCCAGTGCCACCAGCCCGAACCGGTCGGCGCATCCGGGTCATACACGGTCAGCGCAAAGCTCTTGGCGCCGGCCGGCGCCCCGTGCCAATGCAGAGCCGGCGATAGGTTCTTGCCGCTGCAGCCAAAGCCGTTGAACGCCTGCTCTTCGGCGAGCATGCCGCCGGCCTTGAACGCGGGACTGGTGAGCTGAAATGTTTCAGCCGCAGCCGCAGTACCGAACAACGCCAGAGCCGCAAGGCTGAGCAGTGTGATTCGCATGTTGACGCTCCTTCTAATTGGCGCAAAAGGTTAGCGCCACGATTGGCAGTACGCCAGCCCCGCGAGCGGCGCGGCCGCCGGCGCTGCCAGTGCCCAACCCCGGCGCAATTGCGTTAGGATAGCGCCACCCGAAAACGATGCCGCCGGATAGGTGCGCCATGAAACTTGTTACCGCCATCATCAAACCGTTCAAGCTCGATGAGGTCCGCTCAGCGCTGTCGGATCTTGGTGTTTCCGGCATGACCGTGACTGAGGTCAAGGGGTTCGGGCGGCAGCGTGGCCACACGGAGCTTTACCGCGGCGCCGAGTACGTAGTGGATTTTGTGCCGAAAACCCGGGTCGAGATCGCGGTGCGCAGCGAGCTGGTTGATCAGGTGGTCGATGCGATCGTCAAGGCGGCCAAGACCGGGAAAGTTGGCGACGGCAAGATTTTTGTCAACAGCATCGACCGGGTCGTGCGCATCCGCACCGGCGAACTGGACAACGCCGCGCTGTAGCCGCACGAAGCCCGGCGCTTAACGGTAATCAGTGGTTCGCCGGCGGCTCGCTCTGGCGCCGGTAGCGGCTTCGCACCTGCCATTTGCCGACTGTCTCGTCATTGACGAACAGCGTCACCTGCAATAATCCCGTCGCCGCATCGATTTCATAGCGGTACAGATGTTCTTCGCCGCTGGAATACTGAACGTCGACATCGAAGCCTGATTTCTTCCAGCCGCTGTCTACTTTGGCGGCGCCGTTGCTGTCGATGCGCGAGAGTCGTTGCAGCGGCGAATAGCTGCGCGGCGGCTCGCCGTCGGCGTCGATTTCCACCTCGCCATCGACCTGCTCAATATGCAGCGTCGTGGCCGGCCGCATGGTCTCGTTAAAGCGGGCGCGGATCCGGTCCGGTGCCTCGGCCGGCACGAGGCCGAAATAGCCCAAACCGCCCTGGTCGTTATCGCTCGGCATCGGACCAGCGCCACCGCGCTCCTTGAGCGCCTTTTGCCGCCTCAGCTGCTGCGTGCTGATCCAGCGCGTCACCTTGAGATCAAAGTCATCGCTTTGCGCCGGATCGAGCAGCCAGCGGCCGCTGATCGGTACCGGGTGCGACGGCTCCACCGAAAGCGTACTGCAGCCGCCAAGGCACAGGATGCAAAGCAGCAGCAGCGGCTGGCGGGCAGAGCGGTGGAGGACAAAGGCTTTCATAAAGTGCCAGGTTAGAGGTGTCGGCCCGCGAAATCGTTCACGGCGGAGCGGGGCTCAGCCGCTGGGACCGGCGGCCCCGCGAAGCGCGGGCTGAGCGCCGAACTGTAATCGCGCTGCCGGTGGATTCGTTAACCGCCACCGGCCGGATTTTGCGGCAGGGTCGCGACCGCGGTGCGCAGCTGGCGCAATTTGTCCTTGATAATGGCCCGGTCAGTGCGCCCCATGCGCAGCAGCAGTTTCTGGCCAGCCGAGCGCGCCTCGAGCTGCGGATCGGCGAACTCATAAAATACCTTGGGCCGCACCAGCGCGATCGGTTCCGGTGGGTCAGGGGTCGCCAAAAGATCATCGATCACCTTGACCAGCCGGTCGTTGAAGTAACCGTTGGGATAGCCGAGGTCCTGATAGGCGCGCTGAAACAGCGGGTAATAACGCAGGTAAACTCCCGCCAGCTGTCGCACGTCCACGGCGCCGAGCACGTGCATTAGCGCGGTATAGCGCGCGGTATTGGTTGCGGCAATGGTGGCGTGCTGGTCATCGCCATCGGCCAGAAACGGGCCCGCCGTCGGGCGCACGGGACGCTGCTCGACCGCGAGCTTAGGCCGCGGCAGATTGTCGACGGTCACCACTATGCGGCGCACCAGGTTGTCGGTCAGCAGATACTGGCTGACCGCGCCGGCTCCCATCAGGTCGGCGAGCGCGCCCGTCAGGGAGGCGTCGCTCTGATCAAGTGCCGGCAGCGCCCCGCTGGTGGCGGGTACCGGATTGGCTATCGCGGGGGCGGGCGCTCCGGCGGTCGTGGTTGCCGGGGCGACGGCGGGTTGGCGGTACACGAACCAGTACCAGGCGGCCACCGCAGCGACCGCCAGCACGGCGATAAACACGGGCAGTAGCTTTTTCAAGCGCGATCTCCTGCTGCGGCCGGCACCAAAGGCCCGCCGCCAGCGTATGATTTGGATACCACGGCACGTGCAAGAATAAGCCGTGGCGGGCCCGTGCGTCATCACCGGCGCGCGCCCCGCAGTTCGCTGCGCGCCCGGGCCCGATCCCGGGCAGGATCAGGCCCGATCGCAACCAGGACATATTTAAGGAACCGATTTATGAACGCGCAGGACACACCGGGAACGGCCGATTGGGCCGCGGCGATGCAAAAAACGCAGGATGAGCTGATGCGCCAGTGGTCCGCCATGGCGCAGGCCTGGTCGCGGGCCACGACCGGTGCTCCCGCGGCCGGCTTTAGTCCGTCGCCTGCCGCCGGCATCGACCCGGCGGCGATCACCAACAAGTTTCTCGCGCAATTTGAGCAGTATCTCGGCGTTTCGCGGGCACTGTGGGAACTGCTCAGCCAGGCCTCGCGCGCCAGCGAGCCGCAGGAGCGTGCGAGGTTATTTGCGGACGGACTCGGCGCGCTGCAGCAGCAGTTTTCCGGTGCGTGGGCAGCGACCGCTTTCGGCGCACCGCTGGCCGGTGCGGCGACACCTTTTGGCTTCGGCGGGATGCCGGGCGCCATGGGGGCAGGCGTTGCCGGCATGAACCCGTGGGCTGCCATGGGCGCGCCATTCGGCAGCGGCCAGAGTTTCGGTTTTCCCGGCGGCGGAGCCGGCCCATTCGGGAAGATGCCCGCGCTTGGACCTGCCCGCGAGCAGCAGGAAGCCATGCAGCGGCTGGCGGAACTCGCGCAACGGTGCTGGCAGGCGCAGCTGCGCCTGGGTGGCCAATGGAATGAAATTATATCTCTCGGGCTCAAGGAACTCGGCGAGAAGCTGGCCCCGCGGCTGCAAAGCGGCGCCATGCCGGGCTCGGTCAAGGAGCTTTATGATATGTGGGTCGAATCGGCCGAGTCGGCTTACAAGCGCGTGGCACATGGCGCGAGTTTCATCCAGTCGCAGGCCGAGCTGACCAATACCTTGAGCCAGCTGCGCAGCGCGCAGCGCGAGCTTATGGAAGAATGGGCGCGGCAGTTCGACCTGCCGACCCGTGCCGAACTCAATTCCCTGCACCAGCAGGTGCGCGAGCTCAAGGCCGCGCTGCAAAAACTCACCGGCGGCTGACCGGGACAGGCGTATCACCATGGCAAATGAACCCGCGCTGCCCGGCGATGCGCTGCTTCGGGAGATGGAGGCGATGCAGCGCAAGCTGATCGCGAGCTTAAAGCCGCTGCAGGATGCTGCCGACGTGACCTTTGGCTGCTCGGAGAAGGAGGCCGTGTACCGCGAGGACAAGGTCACGCTGTACCGTTACCGCGCGCTTGCGCCGAGCGCGAATCTCGCGCCGGTGCTGATCGTGTACGCGCTGGTGAACCGGCCCTACATGATGGATTTGCAGCCGGACCGCTCGCTGATCCGTAGGCTGCTCGAGCTTGGGCTCGATGTGTATCTGATCGACTGGGGGTATCCCGACGGCGCTGACCGCTACGTCGACCTGAACGACTACATCAACGGTTACCTCCACCGGTGCTTAGGCGTGGTGCTGCGCGAACACAAGATCGCCTCGACCACGCTGCTTGGCGTGTGCCAGGGCGGCACCTTCAGTCTTTGCTATACCGCGCTGCACCCAGAGCGGGTCCGCAACCTGATCACGATGGTGACGCCGGTGGACTTTTCGACGCCGGACAACCTGCTGGCCAAGTGGGTGCGCGGGCTCGATATCGATGCGCTGGTGGACTCGTGCGGCATTGTCTCCGGCGACGTGCTCAACGCCGCGTACGTGTCGCTGATGCCGTTTCGGCTGCTGCAGCAAAAATACGTCAACCTGCTCGACCAGACCGAAGACCAGGCGCAGGTCGAGAACTTCATGCGCATGGAAAAATGGATCTTCGACAGCCCCGACCAGGCTGGCGAGGCGTTCAGGCAGTTCGCGCGCTGGCTGTTCCAGGAAAACCGGCTGATGAAGGGCACGTTGCAGATTGGCGGGCAAACGGTCGATCTTAAAAAAATCACGCAGCCGGTGCTCAACATCTTCGGCCAGCAGGATCACCTGGTGCCGCCGGCAGCCTCGACGCCGCTCGGCGATCTGATCGGCACGACCGAGTACCTGCCGCTGCCGCTGTCGGTCGGCCACATTGGCATGTATGTCAGCGGCAAGGTGCAGCGCGAGCTGCCGCAGGCGATCTGCAGCTGGCTTAAGAAGCGCTGATCAGCGGCGCACGTACTCGCCAGGCGCATCGCGCAGCGGCGCGAGGCCCGCAGCGGCGTTGCCGATGGCCGGTGGCGCCCGGCGTGCGGCGGAGGAGTGCGCGGTGAGCCAGCGCTCCCAGGTCGGCCACCATGAGCCCTGCTCGCGCGTGGCCAGCTCCTCGTACTGCGCTGCATCGAGCGCTGCGTGCGCCTCGGACCAGTGAAATACGCGGTGCCGCCGCTTGGCATTGATCGGGCCGCTGACGATGCCGGCGTTGTGCCCGCCGCTGGTCAACAGAAAGGTGTAGTCAGCCGAACGCGTCAGCGCGCGGGTCTTGTACACCGAAGTCCACGGCGCGACGTGATCGGTTTCGGTGCCGACGACAAACATCGGAAGCCGAAGATCTTCCAGATGGACCGGCTTGCCGGCCACGGTGAAGCCGCCCAGGGCCAGGCGGTTCTGCAAATACAGCTGATAGAGGTACTCGCTGTGCATCCGGCACGGCATCCGCGTGCCGTCAGCATTCCAGGCCATCAGATCGTTCATCAGGTCGCGCTTGCCGCGAAGGTAACTGTTGACCGCCGGGCTCCACAGCAGATCCCCTGGCCTTAGCATCGCAAAAGCCGCGCCCATCCGTTCGCTGGAGAGCACGCCCTGCTGCTCCATGATCGAGCGCAACATCGCCAGCTGGCTTGGCGTAATGAACAGCGACAGCTCACCTGGTTCTGAAAAGTCGGTCTGCGCGGCCAGCAGCGTCACCGAGGCGAGCCGAGCATCACCGTCGC
>DASWBL010000308.1:0-1827 GCA_036390615.1 Steroidobacteraceae bacterium
ATCACCGCGATCCGCGCCGGCAGCTCGGCCAGCGGGCAGTCACTCTGACCGCTTTGGTCGCGTAAAGGTTTCACCCCGGCCACGCCGCGCTGCATTTCAGCATCCCCCAGCACCAGCGCCAGCCGCGCACCGCTGCGGTCAGCCCGCCGGAACTGGGTCTTGATATTGCCACCACCCAAATTGACGATCACCGAGCGCCCCGGCAGCGCATCGCGAATTTTCTCGGCCAGGCACAGCGCAGCGCGTTCAGCCGCAGCGCCGCTCACGATCAGGTAAATGTCCGCCGGCGCCGGCGCCGGTGCGCTGCCGGCCTGTGCGACCAGCTCCGCCACCCGTTCCACTCCCAGCGCAAAGCCAACGCCAGGCGTCGGTTCGCCGCCGAGCAGCTCGACCAGCGCATCGTAACGGCCGCCTGAACACACCGCATCCTGCGCGCCGAGCGCATCCGTTACCCACTCGAAGACCGTCCCGCCATAGTAATCCAGACCGCGCACCAGACGCGGATTAATGACGTAAGCAATCCCCATGGCATCGAGCGTGGCGCACAGCGACTCAAAGTGTGCCCGCGATGGCTCATCAAGATGATCGGTCAGCAGTGGCGCCCCGCCTATCACGGCCTGCATCGACGGATTCTTGCTGTCGAGGATACGCAGTGGATTGCCACCGAGCCGGCGGCGGCTGTCTTCATCCAGCACGGCCTCGTGCTCGGAAAAATAGGCTACCAGGCGTTGCCGGTATAACTGCCGCGACGCCGCGCTGCCCAGGGAATTGATCTGCAGTCTCACCCGTGTAATCCCGAGGGTGCGCCACAGCCGCGCCGTCAGGCCAATCAGCTCGGCATCCACATCCGGCCCCGGAAATCCGATGGCTTCGACGCTGAACTGGTGGAATTGCCGATACCGTCCCTTCTGCGGCCGCTCGTGCCTAAACATCGGACCGGCGCACCACAACTTAAGCCGGGCACCGCGCAGCAAACCGTTGGATATCACCGCCCGCACCACACCGGCCGTGCCCTCGGGCCGCAAGGTCAGGCGCTCGCCGCCGGTATCGGTAAAGCTGTACATCTCCTTTTCCACGATGTCGGTCTGCTCGCCAATCGAGCGCTGGAACAGCTCGGTGTGCTCGACCAGCGGCAGCCGAAGCTCCTCATAGCCGTAAAGGGACAGCAGCCCGCGCAGCACGCCCTCCAGGTGCAGCCAGGGACCCAGCTGCTCGGGCAGTACATCGTTCATGCCGCGTACCGGCTGAATCTGCTTCACTCGCTCATCCCTACTTTCCACCCAGTCTTTGACTCTGATCGCTTATGCATCGCAGCCGCGGGCCGCCGCACTGGGCGCCACGCCGATTGCGAACCCCGAGGCGTTGTTTGTTCAGGGGCCCGATACGTGCCCGCTGGCATCCACCGTGAAACTGACATTCGCGGTGTGCCTGAGGCGCCACGGTACCGACACGCTGCGGCCGTTAAGATTTAGTGCCACGGCGGCCGGATCGCCCAGCACCAAGTGCAGTGGCGCCAGACCCTGCAGGTCCTGGCTGGATCCGCGCTGACCGACCTCGGCCCACAGCCGGGCACCATCGGCCGCATAGACTTCTGCCCAGCTCTGCCCGTTGAACCTGAGGCTCAGCTGCACCGGGACCGAAGCGGCCGCAGGCGTTGCGGGTGCAAGCGCCAACTGATTTCTGTCGCGCGTCGGCACCGCGGCCGGCACAGCGGCGTGCTCATTCGCTGCAGGCGACGCGGCAGCCGCGACCGGCGCCGCCACCGATGCCGGCGCAGCCGCATTCGTGGGCGCCGGGCTCGGCTCGATTTTGATGGTCTCGGTAACG
>DASWBL010000309.1:0-5902 GCA_036390615.1 Steroidobacteraceae bacterium
GCTGCACGTTGCCGAGCGAACTGAAGGCGCTCATGATGCCCCAGACGGTGCCGAAGAGGCCCACATAAGGACTGGTGGAGCCGACGGTGGCGAGCGTCGCCAGGCTATGTTCGAGCCGGTCAATTTCCTTGATCTGCGCTACCCGCATACCGCGCCGGGCACCTTCGAGCAGCATGTCGGTGGCTACACCACCCTGCTGGCGCAGGCGCGCGAACTCGCGAAATCCGGATTCAAAGATGCTCTCCATGCCGGTCGCGTTGCCGCGGCTTTCGATCTGCCGGAACAGCGGCACCAGGTCGCCGCCGGACCAGAAGCTGTTCTCGAACCGATCCGCGTCCTGCTGCGCCCGCCGCACCATCATGCGTTTGCGAAAAATAATGGTCCAGGACACAAGCGAGGCAGAGCCGAGCAACAGCAGCACGAACTGCACCACGTAACTAGCCTGCAGCACCAGGCGGACAATGGAGAGATCACCGCCCATCATGGCAGCACCCGGCTTACCTGCGGCGGCAGCCGTCGCGGCTTGAAGGAAGTGGCGCCAAGACAAACCGCGTGCACACGCGCTTCAAACAAGAGCTCGCCGGATCGCCCTTCGACCCAGATCTGCTGCTCGAAGCGGATACCTGCAGCGCCTTCTCGCGCAGGGCGGCAGCTGATGGCGAGCAGGTCATCGAGCCTTGCGGGCCGGCGGTAATGGGCTTCAAGCGTTACCACCGCGAATACGATTCCGGGATCGGCAGCGAGGGCCCGCTGCGAAAGTCCGTGCTGGCGCAGCCATTCGCCGCGGGCACGCTCGATATAGCGCAGGTAATTGGCGTAATAGACCACGCCGCCGGCGTCGGTGTCTTCCCAGTAGACGCGGGCCGGCCATACAAAGGGCGTCACGTGCCCTCCCCGAACAGCGGCAGGTTAACCGCGGCGCGCTCCGGGATCTTCAGCCCGAAGTGCTGCCAGGCCAGCCGCGTCGCGATGCGTCCGCGCGCGGTCCGGGCGAGAAATCCCTGCTGAATCAGGTAAGGTTCGATGACGTCCTCGAGCGTGTCGCGCTCTTCGCCTACGGCCGCGGCCATGCTGTCTATGCCGACCGGGCCGCCGTCGAATTTCTCGAGGATGGTCAGCAGCAGCTTACGGTCGAGACTATCAAAGCCCTGCGGATCGACCGCGAGCAGATCGAGCGCCGCCGCGGCGGTGTCGGCTTCGATGCTGCCGGTGCCGCGAACTTGCACATAGTCACGCACCCGCCGCAGCAGTCGATTGGCGATGCGCGGCGTGCCGCGCGAGCGCTCGGCGATGCGCGCTGCCCCGGCTGCATCGATGGGCACCTGCAGAATCCCGGCCGACCGGTGCACGATGCGCTCCAGCTCTCCGATGCTGTAAAACTCGAGCCGCTGCACGATGCCAAAGCGATCGCGCAGCGGACTGGTGAGCAATCCGGCCCGTGTCGTCGCGCCGACGAGCGTAAACGGCGGAATGTTGAGCTTGATTGAACGGGCGGCCGGCCCTTCGCCAATCATTATGTCGAGCTGGTAGTCCTCCATCGCCGGGTATAGCACCTCTTCCACCACGGCACTTAACCGGTGAATCTCATCGACGAACAGTACGTCGCGCGGCTGCAGATTGGTCAGGATCGCCGCCAGGTCGCCGGGTCGCTCCAGCACCGGCCCCGAAGTCTGACGAATATTTACGCCAAGCTCCGTGGCGATGATATTCGCTAGCGTGGTCTTGCCGAGGCCCGGCGGCCCGAAAATCAATGTGTGATCGAGCGCCTCGCCGCGCTGACGCGCCGCCTGAATGAACACTGAAAGCTGGCTTTTGACTTGCTCCTGACCAACGTAATCGGCCAGCGATCGCGGACGGATCGCCCGGTCGATCAGCTCGTCGTCGCCGCGGCCAGCGGCACTGATCATGCGCTCGGCGTTAATCGGGTCACTCATGCGCTACCGCCTGCAAGGCGCGGCGGATCAGGTCCTCGGTGCTGCCGGCACCGGCGCCGGCCAGCATCCGCGTGGCCTCGGCGGGCTTGTAGCCAAGCCCGAGCAACGCGCTCCAGGCCTCGGCCTGCGCGCCGGTGGCGCCCGTGGGCGCATCGGCCGCGGCGCCAGCTTTGGCGCCATCGAGCCGGTCGCGCATCTCGACGATCAGCCGTTCGGCGGTTTTGCGACCTACGCCGGGTATCCGCGTCAGCGTCGCAACATCGCGCTCGCGCACGCAACGGCCAAAGACGTTGACGGTGACGCCCGATAGTATGGCGAGCGCCATGCGCGGGCCGACGCCAGACACTTTAAGAAGACTGCGAAACAGTTGGCGCTCGGCGGCCGTCGCAAATCCGTACAGCACCTGCGCATCCTCACGCACTACCAGGTGTGTCAGCAGCCGCAGCCGGGCACCGATCGACGGCAGCTCGAGAAAGGTCGACAGTGGCGTTTCGATTTCATAGCTAATGCCATGAACATCCAGTAGCAGTTGCGGCATGTCCTTGCCAGCGACGATGCCCTCAAGCGCGCCGATCATGAGCGCAGCCCAGCCCGCGTACCAACAACGCGTCGCGGCGCCGGCAGCCGTAACAGCGCCGTCAGGCGCCGGGTCTGTGCATGGCACAACGCGACCGCCAGTGCATCGGCGGCGTCCGCCTGCGGACGTCGCGCGAGCCCGAGCAACGTCACGACCATCTGCGCCACTTGGGATTTTTCCGCGGCACCATAGCCAGTTACCGCCAGCTTGATTGCTCGCGGTGCATACTCGTGGACCGGCGCAGGCAGGATCAAGGCCCCGCAAAGCGCCGCGCCTCGGGCCTGGCCCAATTTGAGCGCGCTGTCGGCGTTGCGGTGCATGAACACGCGTTCGATCGCGACTTCATCCGGCCGGTGCGCCTCGACCAGCGCCGCAATGGCCTCGTAAATGCGGCGTAGCCGGGTCACCAGGTCGGCTCCGGAGACATTGATGCAGCCGCTCGCCACGTGCAGCTGTTGACCGCCGGCGCAGTCAACCACGCCATAGCCCGTGCGCCGGGAGCCCGGATCCAGCCCCAGTACGCGGCACCGGCCAGTGGCGTCGGTACCGGCCACCACTACCGTCGTGGCCGATGCCGGTGCCGACGGCTCAGCCCTGAGATTGCGCCAGGCGCGGACGGAATAGCGGGCCATAAATACACTTGCCGCAATCACTCATAACTTGAATGATAGCCGGAAGAGCCACAGGCTACACGCCCGTTCCCGGACCATTTTTCGTGGAAACCGCAATAAAATTCCTCGATGGCGTGAGTGCAGCGCTGGCCGAGGCCCGCGACGCCCTGGCCGAATGCGGTGTGCCCGAGTCCGTACTGGCGACCGGCACCGAACTCGCGCAGCTGGTCGGGACGCTGACCGAAGACAGCGAACTTGCCGTCGCCGCCTGGATCGCGCATGCCCGCGCCGAGGGGCAGCCGCTCAGTCCCGAGCAGATCGCACGCCGTTTTGGCACCGCCACCGCGCAGGTGAGCACCGAACTCGGTCGCCTCGGGGAGCTCACGCTGCCGACTGACTGGTCCCCAAGCCAAGGGTTGAGCGGCGCCCAGGCCGAGACACTGCGCAAGATGCTACTGGCGGTAGCAGCGGATCCTCGCTTGGTGGTGGCACGCATCGCGGCGCAGCTGATCAGGCTGCGCCACGCCCGCTCCCTGCCTGAGGACGCGCAATGGCAGCTGGCGATGCAGACGCGCGAGATCTACGCGCCGCTCGCCAATCGGCTCGGCATCTGGAACTTGAAGTGGGAGCTCGAGGACCTGGCGTTTCGCAGATTGGAGCCGGCCGAGTATCACCGGGTCGCGCAGGCACTGGCGGAACGACGCGTGGCCCGCGAGGGCTACATCGAGCAGGTGTGCAAACTGCTGGAACTGGAGCTCGAACGCGCCGGCATCGTTGCGCGCATTTACGGACGACCCAAACATATCTACAGCATCTGGCGCAAGATGCGGCAAAAGGATGTACCCATCGAGCAGGTCTTTGATGTCCGCGCGGTGCGCATCGTCGCCGACACGGTGGCCGATTGTTATGCGGCCCTCGGTATCGTGCACGGCCTTTGGTTCTATATTCCACAGGAGTTTGACGACTACATCGCCACGCCTAAGGAAAACCAGTACCGCTCTATCCACACGGCGGTGCATGGACCGGAAGGCAAGTCGCTGGAGATCCAGATCCGCACCGCTGAGATGCACGAATTTGCGGAGCTCGGCGTCGCCGCGCATTGGCGCTACAAGGAAGGCGGCGCGCGCGACCAGGACTACGAGCGCAAGATCGAGCGCGCCCGCCGGCTACTGGATCCTGCCAGTGAAGCGGATGGTGACGGCGATCTGATCGACAGCGTACGCCGCGGGCTGTTTACCGACCGCATCTACGTGCTGACACCGCGCGCGGAGATCATCGAGCTTTCGCGCGGCGCGACGCCGCTCGATTTTGCCTATCACCTGCACACCGAGCTTGGGCACCGCTGCCGCGGCGCCAAGGTCAATGGCCGGATCGTGCCGCTGAACCAGGCGCTCAACAACGGCGAAATCGTGGAAATCATCACCGGTCGCATCGGTGGCCCAAGTCGCGACTGGCTGAATCCCGACGAGGGATTCCTGGCCTCGGCGCGGAGCCGCGCCAAAGTGCGGGCCTGGTTCCGGCACCAGGATGAAATTGCGGCTGCGGCACCTGCCACGCTTGCCGACCCCGTGCAACCCGCGCCCGAGCCCGAGGCCCTGACCGTGACGCGCCGGACGGTGCGCGCGCGGCCCAATCGCTCAGCCGTGGATATCGAAGGCGTCGGTGATCTGCCGACCACCATGGCGCGCTGCTGCGCGCCCGTGCCGCCCGAACCAATCGCAGGCTACGTCACTGCCGGGCGCGGGGTAACAATCCACCGGGCCAACTGCGCCAGCCTGGTGCGGATGCGCCAGACCAAAGGCGAGCGGGTGCTGCGCGTGGAATGGAATCTGAATGGCGAGAGCTTGATGCCAGTGAAAATTAGCGTCGAAGCTTTTGACCGCCGCGGCCTGCTGCGCGACGTCTCGGATATCATGGCGCTGGAGCGCCTGAGCATCGACGGGGTGCTCTCCAATACGGATCCGGCCGACCGGATTGCCACCATTGTCATGCGCACGGCCGTGCACGACACCGATCAGCTCGCCCGGGTGCTCAAGCGCCTCAAGGGCGTGCCCAACGTGCTGCGGGCCGAGCGCACAAGCGGCGGCGCCTGACGATTAGCGATTTGGCGCGTCGATGGCGCGCTTGTCGGTGGCCAGCGCCGCTTCGTGCATTGCCTCAGCAAGCGTCGGATGCGCATGCATAGTGCGCTGCAGATCCTCTGCACTGGCGCGAAATTCCATCGCCAGCACGGCTTCGGCGATCAGCTCCCCGGCCATCGGACCAATGACATGCACGCCAAGGATCGCATCACTTTCTTTGTGCGCCAGGAGCTTGACGAATCCAGGTGTGGACTCCATGGCCTTGGCCCGGCCGCTCGCAGCAAAAGGGAACACGCCCGATTTGAAATGAATGCCCCCGCCTTTGAGCTGCTCCTCGGTTTGCCCGACCCAGGCAATTTCGGGCGCGGTGTAAATCACTGAAGGCACCAGCGCGTAGTCGACATGTGCGTAACGCCCGGCAATCCGGTCGGCTACCGCCACGCCCTCCTCTTTACCCTTGTGCGCGAGCATCGGCCCGCGCACGCAATCGCCTACCGCCCAGACGTTTTCGGCGCCGGTACGGCACTCCTCATCGACTACGACAAAGCCGCGTTCATCAATGTTGACGCCGGTGCCTTCAGCCAACAGGCCGGCCGTGTGGGGCCGGCGACCGACGGCTACCACTACGCGATCGACTGTCACCTTTTGTTCGCCCTTAGCGTCCGAATAACTGACGACGACGCCTTCCTTGCCGCTGCT
>DASWBL010000310.1:0-2556 GCA_036390615.1 Steroidobacteraceae bacterium
TCAACGCAGCACCGCCCACAGCGCCGAGCCAGCCCGCAGCGGTGACCGCCACTGCTGTTGATCCCGATGCTCCAATCGTCGAACAATTGCACGATCTTCCTACCGGCAAATTCGACCGCATCATCGGCAACGCAAAGCAACAGGCAAGCATCGACGCATTCTATTCCGGCCGCAACTATGCGCCGCTGTGGATCACCGACGGCAAAGTCAACCCCCGTGCCAAAGCGGCGATCGCCTATCTTGGCCGAGTCTGGACCGACGGTCTTGATCCCGCTGACTACCCAGTGCCGAATCTTACTCCACTCACCGATCCAGTCGCGCTCGCGGAAGCCGAGATGAGGCTCACGGCATCTGTGATCACTTATGCGCATCATGCCCAAATCGGCCGCGTACATTGGTCTCGGGTAAGTGGTGATATTTTTTACGACCGCAGCGCGCCCGATCCACGCGAGGTCCTCACCACTCTTATGGAAGCCACGGATGTGGGTGCGGCGCTTGACGCTTACGAGCCACACTCTGAGGGTTACCTCGCGCTCAAAACCAAATTGGCAGAACTTCGTGGCGGCCAATTTGATGCCAACACGACTAAAACCCCCAAGCCGAACGGCCGCCAGTCCGATCGGCGCATCGACATTGTTATGGCCAACATGGAACGCTGGCGGTGGCTGCCGCACGATCTGGGCAAGGCCTACGTCATCGTTAATCTCCCCGATTTCACATTGCGCGTGATACGGCAGGGCAAGCAGGTCTGGATGACAAGAATTGTGGTTGGCAAGCCGGCAACGCCGACGCCGATCATGAGCGCGCAGATGAAGTCCATCACCATTAATCCGACTTGGAATGTGCCGGCCTCGATCGCCGCCAACGAATATCTGCCGTTGCTGCAACAGGATCCGACAATACTGCAGCGAATGGGCTTGCGGATGAGCTACAATACGGACGGCACTATTCATCTGTCCCAACCGCCGGGTGAACAGAATGCACTCGGGCAGCTGCGTTTCAATTTTCCCAATAAGTTTCTGGTCTATCAGCACGACTCAAACCAAAAATATCTGTTCGCCAATGAGAGGCGTGCTGAAAGCCACGGCTGCATGCGGGTACAGGATCCCGTGAAATACGCCGAGGTGCTACTGTCGATGGCACGCCCAGGTGAAGTCTACAGCCAGGAGCGCATCCGTAGAATGTTTGGCGACAACGAGATCGATATACCGTTTGCGAGCTTCATCCCGGTCCACCTGACCTACCAGACCGCATTTGTAGATGACCGAGGCAACCTCCAATTCCGCGAGGACATTTACGGGCGCGACCAAGCGCTGCTTGCCATCCTAAGGGCGGCGGAACGCAAAGTTGCGGCGATTCCCATTCAACGTCATGACAGCCCGATACGTCGACAGCTCCTGGCAATACCTGATAATGCCGGGGGCGGCTGGGGCGGACGCGGTTACTCCGCTGGCGGGCCGAACTTTTCTACGCAATTGTTTGGTGGCTGGTCCTATCAAACGACGCGCGAGCCGCGCCAGCCAGTGGTCCAACACCGGCCCTTTTATCAGTAGCGCTGGACGGCGGTATGCACTGGAACGCACCGTTGGGGCAACAAGCGATGGAGCCACGCGGCGATAAACCTGCCGGATGAGGCGCGGACGCTTCCCGCAGGCGAGGGACGCGTTGCTTTTAAATACTTCCTTCTGGGGCGACCAAGCGGACGCAATAGAAGACGGAAATGATCGGGTTCGAACGCGCCGGTCACGATGGTGTGCCGCTATCGGTCTGTTTGCCCAGCGGGGAATTGAACTAAAAATCCATACCGCCGAGCGAGGAGGCTTGCGGCGAGGGCTCTGTTGGGACGTATCCTCCCCCCTCCACGGGCACACCTTCTCGCTACCAAATTGCTGACGGGCGCCTGGCCGTTAGCGAAGCAAGGGCGCGCCAGGCTGTCAGGACGCAGTCGCGCAAAATCCGGGCGAACCTTCGCTGTGCCGCCGCAAATTTTTGAGTTTACGTAGCTCGGTGGTGTCTCAGGTCGGTCACGAAATATAGGCAGTCCTCGCGGCTGGTCCGTTTAGGCCCCATTGAATCATCCTTTGCGTCTTGGCAGTTAGAGCGCGTTGTGCATCGCTCAAGAGATCACTGCTCGGCGCGGAAAACATTACTGTAAAGGCTTGCAACCCACTGCCGCCCGCTAGAGGTAACGTTCAGGGACTTAATGGCGGTCTGAACATGCGGTGAAATACTTTTCCAATAAAACTGCGGGTATAGTTCCGTGAGATCGGCAGGTGAGGTGTAGCCAAGCTGCTTATTCATGCCGACCTCATTGAACTCATAGAAAAGTGCATTGGCTTTGCGCAAGTAGTGCGGATCGCCGAGTTGCCCGATCAGATTGGCGGCCCGCACCAGCAAACCCTCTTCGCTACTCTGATCATCCGCTTCAGGCGGCGGAAAACGCGTACATTCAATCGCGCGGGCGATCCTGGCGGCATCAACGAACTTACTTGTTGCAAGGCGACCCGTCACAAACAATTTAGAACGGTCAACGTGGTACGCTATAAGCGCCGCGTC
>DASWBL010000311.1:0-2733 GCA_036390615.1 Steroidobacteraceae bacterium
TGGATCAATCTCTCCGGCCAGGGCCTCGGCCAGGAAGATTTCGGCGACTTCGCCCGCGCCGCGGTCAAGAGCGCCGGACTCCCACCCGGCCTGATCGGCTTTGAAATCACCGAGAACGCAGCGATCGGCAACCTGCAGACCGCGAAGCATTTCATTGCGCGCCTCAGGGAACTGGGCTGCGAATTTGCGCTGGATGATTTCGGCACCGGCCTGTCCTCGCTCGCTTACCTGAGGGACCTGCAGGTCTCAATGCTTAAGATCGATGGCAGCTTCATCCGCGAAGTACTGAAGGACCCGCGCACCGATTCACTGGTGCGCGCGACCGTGCAGATCGCCCAGCAGCTGGATCTGCAGACCACGGCCGAGTGCATCGAAACCCCGCAGCTGCGGGCCTACCTGGCATCGCTTGGCATCACTTACGGCCAGGGCTATGCGCTCGGCCACCCCAAGCCGCTGAACGAAGTGATCCGCGCCCTGGTCGGCACCAGGAGTCCGGCGCCCGATACCGACTCTGCCCCGCGCCTGACGGCTTAAGCCCGCCTAACCCGGCGGCCCGCCGGCAGCTGAAGTCCGTGTAAGCTTTGGTCCGCATGGACTCAAAGCCCGACAACGCCACATTCATTGCCCGCGACCTGCGCCATGTCTGGCACCCGTGCACCCAGATGCACGACCATGAGGAGCTGCCGCCGGTTCCGATTCGGCGCGGCCGCGGCGTGTGGCTCGAGGATTTCGCCGGCAAGCAGTATCTCGATGGCATCAGCTCGTGGTGGACCAACCTGTTTGGCCACGCCAATGAGCGCATCAGCGAGGCTGTGGCGGCCCAGGCACGCAAGCTCGAGCACGTGCTGCTGGCCGGCTTTACGCACGAGCCGGCGATTGAACTGGCCGAGCGCCTGACGGCGCTGGTACCCGAGGGCCTGACACGCTGCTTCTTTGCCGACAATGGCTCGGCCGCGGTCGAAGTTGCGCTCAAGATGAGCTTTCACTACTGGCAAAACTGCGGCCGGCCCGAAAAGACGCGGTTCCTGACCCTTGGCAACAGTTATCACGGCGAGACGCTCGGAGCACTCGCGGTCGGCGACGTGCCGCTGTACCGGCAAACCTACCAGCCCTTGCTGCTGCCGGTCGTCACGGTGCCTTCTCCCGACAGCTACGAGTGTCCCGCGGGCGAGTCGCTTGCGCAGCACACGCGCAAGCGGTTTGAACTGATGGAGGCTGCGTTGGCGCAACCCGCCCACGAGCTCGCCGCCGTCATCGTCGAGCCGCTGGTGCAGTGCGCCGGCGGCATGCGGATGTACGAGCCGCAATACCTGAAGTGGCTGCGCGAGGCCTGCGACCGGCACCAGGTGCAGCTGATCGCCGATGAGATCGCCGTCGGCTTCGGGCGCACCGGAACCTTGTTTGCCTGCGAGCAGGCCGGCATCCGCCCCGATTACCTTTGCCTGTCCAAGGGCCTGACCGGCGGTTACCTGCCGCTGTCGGTGACGCTGACCACCGAAGAGGTGTACGCGGCTTTTTATGCACCCTATGCGGCGCAGCGCGCCTTCCTGCACAGCCACAGCTACACCGGCAACCCACTGGCCTGTGCCGCGGCCCTGGCGACGCTCGATATTTTCGCCAGCGAGCCCGTGCTGGAACGCAATCGCGAGCTGGCCATTGAGCTCGCCAACAGCGTGGCACCGCTTCGCGACCACCCGCATGTCGCCGACGTGCGCCAGCGCGGCATGATCCTCGCAATCGAACTCGTGAAGGACCGCGCGAGCCGCGCGTCCTATCCCTGGCAGGAGCGGCGCGGCCTGCGCGTTTACCGTCATGGCTTAACGCGCGGCGTGTTGCTGCGCCCGATCGGCAATGTGGTTTATTTCATGCCGCCTTACGTCATTGGCCGTGAGGAGATTGTGCTGCTGGGCAAAGTGGCTGCCGAGGGCATCGAGCGCGCCACATGCGATTGACGAGAATCTTCGTGTCGGCGGCGCTGGCGCCCGACACCGAGCAGCTCCTCCCGCGCAGCGCTTCCGACCACCTGCTCAAGGTACTGCGACTGCGGCCAGGCGCGGAGCTGACGCTGTTTGACGGCCGGGGCGGCGAATATGCGGCGCGCCTGATCAGCGCCGCGCGCGGCGCCGCCCGCATTGCGGTTGGCGAGCAGTCGCCCATCGAGCGCGAGTCGCCGCTGGCGGTGACGCTGCTGCAGGGTCTCGCCCGCGGCGAGCGCATGGACCTGATCGTGCAGAAGGCGACCGAGCTCGGCGCGCGGGCCATCGTTCCGCTGCTGACCGAGCGCAGCGTGGTGCGGCTCGATGCGTCCCAGACGGCTAAACGCCTCGCGCACTGGCAGGCCATCGCCATCGGCGCCTGCGAACAGTGCGGCCGCAACCGGCTGCCGCAGATCGGGCCGCTGACCGAATTATCGCGGGTAGGCGAGCTCCAACTTGCCGGCGCTCGCCTCGTGCTCGAGCCGAATGGCCGCGAGACGCTGCCCGGCGCGATAGCCGGCTGCACCGAGGTTGCCCTGCTGATCGGGCCTGAAGGGGGCTTGAGCGATGCTGAGGTGGAAGCCGCACTGGATGACGATTTTGTGCCGTGCCGCTTGGGCCCGCGCGTGCTGCGCGCCGAGACTGCACCGCTCGCCGCGCTCGCGGCGCTGCAGCTGCTGGCCGGGGATCTCGGCCGCTGAGGATTTACCGGGCTAGTTCGCGCTGACCGAGGTTTCCTCGGCGATCAGCGTCTCGA
>DASWBL010000312.1:0-3468 GCA_036390615.1 Steroidobacteraceae bacterium
AGGCCAAAGAGGTTGCGGGTCGGATCGACGGTTGCGCGCCGCGCCTGCAGCAGCCGATCGCCGGAGTGCACGGTGACGTCGCCGTCGAGTTCCAGGCTCCCGTCCGGCAGCAGATGCGCGTCAGTCGAACTCACGTCGCTCGGCAGCGTCGACAGGGTCGGCAGCTTAAGCGGATTGGCGGTTGCGCCAGGCGCCGCCGCGGCCAGCCGCAGGGGCGGGGACGCGGGCTGGCAAGGGCCGTCCTCGTTGGAGCGGGCGGCCACGGCCGCCAGCAGCAGGCTCAGGCTTGCGGCGGCGCGCCAGTACGTGAAGGCAACCATTTGGGCGAGCATTATAATGACTGGCAGCGACGCGGCGGCCCCATCTGATGTGTCTGGCGCGCGGCGATTTGCCCGCAACCTTGAGGATCCGACACCACGATGAGCACCACCGACCCGCGCCGGGCGCTGATCGAGGAATGGCTGCGCGATGAGCTGCATTGTCCGGCAGTACGGCTGGAGCCGGCCTCGGTGGATGCCAGTTTTCGGCGCTACTTCCGCATCTGGCGGGCCGACGGCGCGACCCGCATCGTCATGGACGCGCCGCCAGGCAAGGAGGACATCGGCCCGTTTCTCAAGGTCGCGCGGCTGCTGGCCGGCTGCGATGTGCATGTGCCGGAGATTGAGGCCGCCGATGCGGTCCGCGGCCTGGTGCTGCTCGAGGATCTAGGCTCCGAGCCGCTGTTGTCGCGGCTGCAAGGTGGCGCTGAGCCGGGTCCGCTGTATGCCGATGCGCTCGCCACTCTGGCCCGCATCCAGCTGCGCGGCGTGGCAGCGAGCGCGTCGCTCCCGCCTTACGATCGGGCCGTGCTCGAGCGCGAGATGGCGCTGCTGCCGCAATGGTTTTGCACCCGGCATCTGCAGTTCGAGCCCGACCGCGAGGAGCGCGAGCTGCTCGCCGACGCGTTCGAGTTCCTGGTGCGCGAGGCGCTGGCGCAACCGATCGCGCTGGTTCACCGCGATTATCACTCCCGCAATCTGATGCTGACGGCGCAGCGCAGCCCCGGCGTTATTGATTTTCAGGACGCGCTGGCCGGGCCCATCGGCTACGACCTGGTGTCGCTCCTCAAGGATTGTTATATCGCCTGGCCACGATCGCAGGTGCTGACGTGGGTCGAGGCGTACCGTCAGCAGCTGCGCCGCGGCGGCGGCGATAGCGGTGCGGATCTGGCGCAGTACCTGCGCTGGTTCGATCTGATTGGGTTGCAGCGGCACATCAAGGTGCTCGGGATCTTTGCCCGCCTGTGGTACCGGGATGGCAAGCGCGGCTATATCGCCGATCTGCCGCGCACGCTTCAGTACGTACGCGAGGCGGCGGCAGGCTTTGCGCCGCTGCGGGAGTTCTCGGCTTGGGTGGAGCGGCGCCTGGTGACGGGCCTTGCGGCCGCCAACGCGCGGGTGCTGAACGGAGCTGCACCATGAAGGCAATGATTCTGGCGGCGGGCAAGGGCGAGCGGATGCGACCGCTGACGGCGCTTACGCCCAAGCCGCTGCTGGCGGTGCGCGGGCAGCCGCTGATCGTCTGGCATGTGCAGGCACTGGCCCGCGCCGGCATCCGGCAGATTGTGATCAATGTGTCGGGGCTCGCTGGGCAGATCCGCGACGCGCTTGGCACGGGCGCGCAGTTCGGGGTTGAGCTCAGCTACAGCGACGAGGGCGCCGAGCCGCTGGAGACCGGCGGCGGGATTTTCCGCGCGCTGCCGCTGCTTGGCGCCGACCCGTTCCTCGTCGTCAACGGCGACACCTTTACCGACCTTGATTTTGCGACGCTGGCGCTTAGCGGCGATGCGCTTGCTCACCTGGTGCTGGTGCCGAATCCGCCGCACCACGCGCAGGGCGACTTCGCGCTGAAGGACGGCGTGCTCAACGAAAGCGGCGCGCCACGCTATACCTATGCGGGACTCGCCGTATTCAGCCCGCAATTGTTTGCTGGTTGCGTGCCGGGCAGATATCCGCTGCTGCCGTTGCTGCAGCGGGCCATTGCGCAGGGGCGGTTGCGCGGGGAGCTGTACCGAGGCCTGTGGTCCGATGTGGGCACGCCGGAGAGGCTCGCGGCGCTCAATGCTTAGGGCCGCAATGCGCTGCGGCAAGGGGCGGGACTTTACCAGTGAGTCCCGCTCGATCAGGATGGGCCTCTTGGGTGGCTGGCCGTTTGGGCCGGCTGCTTCCATCGCCTGACGGTGCAGGTAACGGCAACGGTTATGAGCGTTTTTAAGGGCATTCCGGTCATTAACGCAGGCTCCGTGCGCAGCGGCGAGAAATACCTGACACCCAATGGTTTTACCGCCATCAAGGATGGCATCAAGGCCGGCACGCCGGCGGACCGCCGCGGCCTGGGCGGCAAGCCGCACTGGCTCAAGGCCCGCCTCGGCGCCGGTGAGGGCTACGATTTCGTGCGCCGCACGGTGCGCGAGCATTCGCTGGCAACGGTCTGCGAGGAAGCCAAGTGTCCCAACATCGGCGAGTGCTGGAACGCCGGTACCGCGACCATCATGCTGATGGGGGCCGTGTGCACGCGCGCCTGCCGCTTCTGCGCCGTCGATACCGGCAATCCGCGCGGCTGGCTCGACCCCGACGAACCGGAGCATGTCGCCGACAGCGTCGCGCTGATGAAACTGCACTACGTCGTGCTCACGTCAGTGAACCGCGACGATTTGCCCGATGGCGGCGCCGCTCATTACGCGGCCTGCATCCGGCAGATCGAGCAGCGCACGCCGGCGACCGCGATCGAAGCGTTGACGCCGGATTTTCAGGGTGTGCGCGCCGACGTTAAGACCGTAATCGATTCCGGACCGGAAGTGTTTGCGCAGAACCTGGAGACGGTGCGGCGCCTGACGCACCCGGTCCGCGATCCGCGCGCCGGCTACGAGCAGACGCTCGCCGTGCTGGCGTACGCCAAGGCGCAACGGCCAGAACTTTTGACCAAGAGCAGCCTGATGCTGGGGCTCGGCGAGACCGAAGCGGAAATCCTCACGGCCATGGACGATCTGCGCGCCGCGGGCGTTGACCTGCTGACGCTCGGTCAGTATTTGCGACCGACGGCCAATCACCTGCCGGTGGTGCGATTTGTTGCCCCGGAACAATTTGATGAGCTGCGCCAGGCGGCGCTGGCGCGCGGCTTTCGCGAGTGTGTCGCCGGCCCGCTGGTGCGTTCGAGCTACCGGGCCGAGCAGGCGCTGGCCGGCAACAACGCGGGCCTCACCAACCGCGCCGCCGTGCCTTCGGCACCGTGAGCATCGAGCTCAAGTGGCTCGGCCGCGTGCCGTACGAGCCTACCTGGCGTGCGATGCAGCGTTTCACCGACTCGCGCGACAGCGATACGGCCGATGAAATCTGGCTGCTCGAGCATGAGCCGGTCTATACGCTTGGCATGAACGCCGATCCTGCACACGTGCTGGCGCCGGGGGACATTCCGGTGGTGCGCATTGAT
>DASWBL010000313.1:0-5052 GCA_036390615.1 Steroidobacteraceae bacterium
AAGGTGGCGCCGTCGCTGCGCAGCTGGGCGGCAACCTCATCGCGCGGCAGGCGCACGACGCCTTCGACCGTCGGTAGCGGCATCGCGTAGTACTCATCGCCGGTGCGGACCACGAGCGCATGGCTGATCGCGAGCGTGATCGGCAGCCGGATGGTGAAGCGCGTGCCCTGGCCGGCGGTGCTTTCCATGTGCAGCGCGCCGCCGAGCTTCTTGACTTCGGTGGCGACTACGTCCATGCCGACGCCGCGTCCGGCCTGCTGGGTCAGCGCATCGGCGGTGGAAAATCCAGGCTCGAGCACCAGCTGCATCACGTCATCGTCCGACAGCTGCTGCTGCGGCTGGATCAGGCCAAGCGCCAGGCCCTTGTGGCGGATGGCCGCAAGATCCATGCCGGCGCCGTCGTCGGCGACCCGCACGATGACCTCGGCGCCTTCGCGCTGCAGGCTCATGTGAATGCGTCCCACGGGCAGCTTGCCGCGCGCCACGCGCTCCTCAGGAGCTTCGATGCCGTGGACCACGGCGTTGCGCAGCAGGTGCTCGAACGGCGGCAGCATGTGCTCGAGTACCTGCCGGTCGAGCTCGCCGCTGGCACCCTCGACCACCAGGTCGGCGTTCTTGCCGGAATCGGCGGCGGCCTGCCGCACGATCCGCGCGAGGCGCTGCACGTGGCGCTGGAACGAGACCATGCGCGTGCGCATCAGCCCGTTCTGCAGTTCGGTGACCGTGCGGGCCTGCTGCTGCAGCAGGTTCTGCGCTTCGGTCATCAGGTTCTCGAGCAGGTGCTGCAGGCTCGCCACGTCGCTGACCGATTCGGCCAGCGCGCGCGAGAACTGCTGAATGCTCGAGTAGCGGTCGAGCTCCAGCGGATCGAAGTCCTGGCGGTGCCCGGATTCATCGCTGTGGCGGTTGAGAATCTGCGCCTCGGTCTCGAGCTCGAGTTTCCGCAGCTGCTCCTTGAGCCGCGTAACCGTGCGCGCGAGCTCGGCCAGATTGAAATCCACCGAGCCCAGCTGCTGCTCGAGCCGCGCGCGCGAGATGCTGACTTCGCCGGCGCCGTTCAGCAGCTTGTCGAGGAGTTCCGCGCTGACGCGCGCCATTTCGCCGCGCTCGCCCTGCGCGCCCGGTTCCCGGCCGGGCGGTACCAGTGCCGGCCCCGTGACCAGCCCCAAGGGTTCAGTCGGGCCCGGCATCGGTGAAGGTCCAGTTCCCGGGCGCCAGGCAAATTCGCTGCCCGGCGTCGTGGCCGGTGGTGGCACGGCGCTGAGATCGTGTGCGGCGGCCGGGGGCGGGGGCTCATCCGGTGCCGGGGCTAACGGTGCGATTGCCACGCGCGCGGCAGGCTCGGCCGGCGCCGGCACGGCGAGAGGCGCATTGCCGCTCGCTAAAGCGTGGATGCGTTCGATCAGCGCCGCGGCGGGCGCCACCGGGCGGCCGGCGGCAATCAGCTCTCTCATCCGCGCCAGCTCATCGAGCGCCTCCTGCGCAATGCCGCGGGCGCCCTCATCGGCGTTCGCGACCCCCTGGTCGATCAGGCTGACCAGGCTCTCCAGTTCGTGCGACAGATCGCCCATTGGCAGGACGCCGGCCATGCGGGCGCCGCCCTTGAGCGTATGCAGCGGGCGCTTCAGCGCGCCGACTGCCTGGCGGTCCGCAGGATTATTGTTCCAGCTCTCGAGCGCCGTGCCGGCCGCCTCCAGCAGTTCGGTGGCTTCCTCGCAGAAAATTCCGGCGACCTCCGGATCGTAATCCGGTTGCGTTTCGGCGGGCATTTCCGGCGTGCGCGGCACGGCCGGCGACTCTTCCGGCAGGGCCGCGAGGCGCAAGCCGGTGCGCTCGGTCAGTGCGGTGGCTTCGGCGATCCGCCGGTCGAGATCCACTTCGGCGCGCGCGATCCGCGCCCGCAGCGTTTCATGCAGCATGAAAAAGCCGGTCGACTCCTCGAGGTTCGCCGCCACCGCGAGCATCGCGGCCATGCATTCATCGAGCAGCACCAGCGATGAATCATCAAGGCCGATGCCGGAGTCGAATGCCTTGCGCAGCCAGTGGTTCAGTGGCTCGGCCAGGCGCATGCCATGGCGCGACTGGGCCATGCGCGAACTGCCGGCGAGCGTGTGACAGGCCCGGTAGACCTCCTCGGTCAGCACGTGCGGCGCCGGATGGCGCTGCTCGCGCAACACCCAGGCGCGGACCGTGGCCACGTGGCTCGTTGTCTCGCGCGCATAGATCTCGCCCAGCGCCGCATCAGCGGCCAGCGATTCATCAGCGCCCGCCGCAGGCTGCGGCGGCGCGGCGGCGGACGGCGAAGGCACCGCCGGCGCATCCGGCAGCGTCTCGCGGCGCGCGGTCGGCAGCACTGTCGTGCCAGTCGGGGGATTGGGCGCCGGCGGGTCACGGCCAGCGGCCAGCGCGTAGGCGCGGCCCAGGATCTCGACCGCCTGCGGCCGGTTGCCGTCGACCACGTCATTCAGGTCAGCAATCAAAAGCGGCAGCAGCCGGATGGCATCGCGCAAAATCTCGAGCAGTGCCGGCGAGCGCGCCAGCGTGCCTTCGATCATGCGGTTGAGCAGGTTCTCGATCGACCAGGAGAATTCGCCCAGGTCGCGGGCGCCGACCATGCGCCCGCTGCCCTTGAGCGTGTGGAAGGAACGGCGCAGCGTCGCCAGCGAGTCGACTTCTTGGGGGTTCTGATCCCAGCGCGGGAAGTGCTGCTGGATCTTCGCAAGTTCCTCCTGCGCCTCCTCGGTGAACAACCTCAGCAGATCCGGATCAGGCTGCTGCGGCTTCGGCGCGTGCGCCGGCACCAGCACCGGCGGCTCGGACAGTCGCCGGTCAGTACTGACCAGATCCACGGTGCCGGTGATCTTAGGCGGGAGCGGTGCGATGCGAACCGTGCGCTCATAGGTGCCCGGCGCCACCGGCGGCACGGTCGGAACAACCAGCTCCGGCTCGCTGGCCAGCGTCTGCAGGCAGGTGGTCGCATTGTCGAGCATGTACCACGGATCGTTCCGTCCGGCCTGCAGCGTCTCGATGTAGTACTCGAGGCTGACGATGGCATCGGCCAGCCGGTCGAGGTAATCAGCCGACAGCACCGCGCCGCCCGGCTGCATTACGCGTTTCAAGTGCCCGTTGACGCCATCGATTACATCGGCGGCGCGGCTCTTGCCGAGCATCAGCAGGCCGGCCTTGATGCCGCGCATCAGTTCAGTCCAAGTATCGAACCCCATCGCATCGAGCGTGCCGCTGACATTCTGGGCAATGCTTTCCTTGACCCGCGCCAGGTTGACTACGCATTCGCGCAACACCGCGCTCTGCACCTGCAGAAAATCCTGATCCTGCGGCTCCGGCTCTTCCTCGCCCCCCAGGTGCGGCAGGATCAGACCGACCAACTGGCTTTCCAGGTGGTCCTCAACGTCGATCAGGATGGCCGCCACCTGCACCAGCGCCGGCTGATCGGCCGCCGCTTTGCCGGCCACCATGGCCTCGAGCCGGCCCGTCGCCTGCTGGATGCGCGTGCGCAGCTCCCCGAGCCCCAGCACGCCCAGCGTGTCGCCGATCTTGCGCAATAATTCGGCCTGCGGCGCCAGTTCCTCGACCTGGCCGCCGGCGCGGCGCACGAACAGATCCAGCACGTCCTTGACCCGCGTCAGGTCTTCGCGGATCGCCGCCGCGACGGTGTGCATCAGCTTGACCGACGGCGCCGACAGATTGTCGCGCTCCTGCTCGATGGTCTCATCGGCCGGCAAAAGCTCGCCGAGCCTGAAGCTGGCGCGCACCGCTGCCACGCGCGGGCCGGCGGTGGAGGAGCGGGCGACGTAGTACAGAAGGTTATTCAGCAATTCGATCGGCGGGCCTTGCGCGTAGCGGGCTTCGCCCTGCTCGAACAGGCGCTTGATCTCCCGGTCGGCAAGTCCCAGCAGCCGCTTGACCGAGACGCCGGCTTCGACGCCGTTCTCGCGCAGCGCCTCGAGCAATGCCCCGGTGACCCACCACAGCTGGAACACGCTTTGCTGCGTGGCCACCTGCTCAAGCCTTGTCGCCACGGCGGAGAGGATTTCCAGGTTCTGCTCCTGGCGCTCGCCACGGATCCAGCCGACCAGGCCGGTCTGGAAGCGCGCCCTAAGGCGCCGCGCCCACTGGGCCACCGACAAGGGTGTTTCGCCCGGCGTCGGCGTGGTTGGCTGCGCCTGGCGGTCGGATTTCAGGTTCAGCAGCAGCAGCGTGCCTTCCGACAGCAGCGCGCGGCCGCGCACCGCGCGCAGGTCATTGAGCAGCGGCAGCAGCACCAGCGCCAGATCGCGCCCGCCGGCCAGCACGCGCTCGAGGTAGCCGGGCAGCTGCACCATCGCGCGCATCAGCGCATCGAGCGACTCGGCCTGGTTCTTCTGCTCGCCAAAGGAAATCAGCAGATAGCGCGCGACTTGCTCCATTTCCTCGGCCAGCAGCGCCGCCCCGTAGATTTCGAGCACCCGCAGCGCGCCCTGCACCTGGTGCAGTTCGGCAACGCAGCGGTCCAGCAACGCGCGGTTGTCCGGCTGCTCGACGTGCGCCTCGAGGGCGGTGCGCGCATCGTTCAGCGCCACGCCGACCTCGCGGGTCACCGAATGCAGTGTCTGTGTGGCCAGCTCGCTCATGTCGCGATCCGCTACGAGCCGCCGAGCGCCTTGATGCGCCCGTGGGTGCCGGTCGCGCCGACCGTGTCGCTGATTACTCGGTGCACCCCGGTCGCCTCAGTCGGCCCGGGGAGGCGGAAGCCGGCCACCGATTTGCGCAGCGCCGCCGACAGGTCGGCCAGCTTGGTGATTGCCTGCGAGGTGGCGCCGGTCGAATCGGCGGTCTGGGCGCTGATCTCGCGCAGCACCTGGGTGTTGCGCGCAATGCTTTGTGCGGCGGTGGACTGCCCGCGGGCGCTGGCCGAAATATTCTGCACCAGGCTTGCGATCTGGTTGGACACCTGCTCGATCTCTTCGAGCGCCGCGCCGGCGTTTTCGGCCAGCAGCGCACCGCCGACCACGTCGGTGGTGCTGCGCTCCATCGACACGACCGCCTCGTTGG
>DASWBL010000314.1:0-5741 GCA_036390615.1 Steroidobacteraceae bacterium
TAGTCAAACCGGGGCTTTTGGCCCGGGGCGTCAGTCAGCACGCCAAAATACCCGTCCTGCCAACCGGACGGCATTTCACGAGCGTCGATCTCATGGGCTATTCCGGTATCGACGACGTAGCGCGCCCAGGCAGCGGATCCAAGGGTTCCCTGCGCCGGATCAATGCCCGCAATGCCTGCGACCAGAAAGTAGGTCTTGCGTAAGTCAAAAAGGCCGCTCAACTGCACCGCCATTACGGAGGCCGCGGCATTTGCGTGCCCCATACCGGTCGTCACTTCGCACACGCCGTCGGCTGTGCAGTGAACCAGTGGATAGGCCTTCGACAATCCGGGGACGCGTATTTCACGCTCCGCATGCAGCGCCTTAAGCCATGGTGCGGCCTCAAAGCTAAACAGGTTGACGATCATTACCTTGACTGCAATTGGCGCACTACCAGCCGATAGGCTGGCAGGCTCGGCCGCGTCCGCAACAGACCATGCCGACCCAAGTATCAATAGCGCAGCAAGGACTGATACCCGACTAATTAGCGAGGTCCAAATCCCACCTGCACACCGGGTCCGTGGTAACACACACATTTTTGTTGTCCTCAGGTCGGAAAATGGGCGCAGCTGATTAATAAAAATGAGCCTGTCTCGCGGCGTCGGGGAAATTGATTTATCAGAATCATGCTAAGCGTATCAAGCTAAATAGATGAATCGCCCGATGCAAAGGGCGGCGAGCAGGTACACCAGCCAATCGCTAAGGCGCGCCTGACCTCGAATGAGCTTCAGCACCGCGTGGCTGGTGATGCCGAACGCCAGTCCATTGGCTATCGAGTATGTCAGCGGAATCATGATGACTGTGAGAAAGGCGGGAATGGCCACGCCAGGATCATGCCAGTCGACTTCGGCCAGCGCGCCCATCATCAGGGCTCCTACCAACACCAAAGCGGGTGCTGTGGCGGCGGTGGGAATGGCTTGCACAAGCGGGGCAAAGAACAGGGTGCAAAGGAACAGCACGCCCACCACTACGCTCGTCAGACCCGTGCGCCCACCTACGGCCACACCAGACGCGCTTTCAATATAACTTGTGACCGGGCTGGTGCCCGCCGTTGCGCCAACCAACATTGCAATCGAATCAGAAAGCAAGATCCGATTTAATCTAGGGATGGACCCATCTTTTGCCGTCAACCCTGCTTTCTTGGTGACTGCCACCAGCGTACCGACGTTGTCGAACATATCGACGAACAAAAACACAAAGACGATTTCGATCAGTGACAGCCCAACGCCACCCTTAAGACTGAGTGCCGCAGGCACATTGAGCCTGAAAGCCGTAGCCGAAAGGTCGTTAAGGCTGTAAGCGCCCGGCGAGAAATGGGCTAACCCGAAAACCCAGGCGATTGCGGCAGTCAGCAGCATGCCAAGCAGCATGGCGCCCTTGACTGCCCGCGCCTGCAGGGCGGCGATCAGCAACAGCCCCAGCATGGCGAGCGCCGCCGTGGGCGCGGTTACGCTGCCAAGACCTACCATCGTTCCCGGCTTGGCCACTATGATCCCCGCGTCGCGCAAGCCGATAAATGCAATGAACAATCCGACGCCGCCGGCTACCGCCGCAAACAGGGAACGCGGCACGGCGTTGACGATCAACTGCCGTACACCGGCGACGGTCAATAATAGGAAGGCAACACCTGATAGGAACACGCAGCCCAGAGCGGTCTGCCAGGGCAGACCCATGCCTTGGACCACGGTGTAGGTGAAATAGGCGTTGAGCCCCATTCCCGGGGCCACCGCCAGCGGATAATTCGACAGCAACCCCATCAGAATACTGCCCAAGCCGGCGGCAAGGCACGTGGCCACCGCCACAGCCGCCACTGGCATTCCAGCCTGGCCAAGAATCACGGGATTGATAACGACGATATAGGCCATCGTCATGAAGGTGGTCAATCCAGCCAGGATCTCGGTGCGGACCGTCGTGCCGTGGCTGGCAAGAGCGAAGAAGCGTTCGAACATTTTTGCCGTCCCGTTCAGATGCCTTGTCGCCGAAATAAACCCACTCGACCCCGGCAGCCCGTTGCCAGCATGCACCGGATCCCGGATCTCCTCCCACGGCCGAAGCCACCCCACTACTGCCGCGGCCGGATTTCAAGGCCGGAATCTTTAAGATTAACGACTTATTTTAGGCAGCCCGTCCGTGGATCGTTGATGAGGCCGATGTGGTTGTCAATGCTGATTGCGCCGATCACCGCGAACGCATCTACATCCACCCGGAGCTTTGGCGCGCTCTCACCGCCGCAGCGGCGCTCGAGCTTTGTCGGGCGCTTTTTTGTTATGCTAATCTTAGCGGCCAAAAAAGCGTCTGCCGCGGGTGATGGATGGCCTCCGGCAGCTTTAATTGCGAGGCCTGAATACCGGCACTTGCCACTTCGCATCCCGGAGACCATCGATGCCGAATTTGCCGCGCATAGCCGTTGTCGGCAGCGCCAATACCGATCTTACAACCTTCACTGATGTATTCCCGAAGCCCGGCGAGACGCTGTTCGGCAAGAGCTTCAATCTGGGGTTTGGCGGTAAGGGGGCCAATCAAGCCGTCGCCGCGCGCCTTTGCGGCGCGGAGGTGCTGATGGTGGCCAAGGTCGGCCGTGACCTGTTCGGCGAGGCAACGATCAAGAATCTTGCCGGCTTTGGGATAAACACTAAGCACGTGCGGATCGTTGACGATGTCTCGACGGGCGTTGCGCCAATTTTCGTCGAAGCAAACGGGCAAAATCGCATCATCGTCGTCAAAGGGGCCAATGACCGACTGACCGCGGCGGACGTTGATGCGGCCGCGGCCGACCTGACAGGCGTCGACACGATCATTCTGCAGTTTGAGATCCCACTTGAGACCATTTATCACACCATTCGCTTTGCCCGAAGCCACAACATCCGCTGCCTAGTGAACCCAGCTCCGGCGGTGCCGGCCGACATCAGCCAGCTGACGGCGGCCGATTATTTCATCCCTAATGAAACCGAAGCCGAACTCATCACCGGTCTGCCGATGCGATCGATCGAGGACGCAACTTCCTGTGCCGCTGAGCTGGTCAGCAGGGGTTTTCACCGCGTCATTCTCACACTCGGTGCCCGCGGATCACTGTTGGCCGATCGCCGCGGGATAATGCATATGCCGGCATATCCCGTGACGGCAATGGATACCAGCGGCGCGGGGGATGCGTTTATCGGCAGCCTGGCCACATTTATTGCGCGAGGCCTGCCCGAGCAGCAGGCCATTGCGCGTGCCAATCTCTACGCTGCGTTGTCCACGACACGGGTAGGAACCCAGAAGTCATTTCGGGAACTGGCGGACTTTGAAATGGAATGGACCAGGCGCAACCCCTAGCAGCGCAACCGCGGCCGAGGCAAGGCGTGCTGCCCGCTTATAAGGAATAAAATATGTTTGTATTACACAGCTATCCACTGGCCGTCGTATTCTGTGTTATCACCATGCTGTGCTGGGGTTCCTGGGCTAATACTAAAAAGCTCACGCCCGCGGGCTGGCGCTTTGAGCTGTTTTACTGGGATTACTCGCTAGGCGTGCTGTTATTGACCGGCCTCGCTGGCCTGACGCTCGGCGCCAGCGGCACCGAGGGTCGCTCATTTCTGTCGGACCTGACTCAGGTGTCACCCTCCAACCTGCTGTCGGCGCTGATCGGCGGCGCGATCTTCAACCTTGCCAATATTCTGCTGGTGGCGGCAATTGAGATCGCCGGGATGGCCGTGGCGTTTCCAGTCGGCATCGGTCTGGCGCTGGTCATCGGCGTGATTTTGAATTACGTGGCCGCGCCGGTGGGCAATGTCGCTCTGCTCGCGACCGGCGTGGTCTTAGTCGCCACAGCCATCGTTTTGGATGCGGTCGCCTATCGCCGCCTGCCTGGCAGCGCGGCGGGGGTCAGTACCAAGGGCCTGGTACTTTCCGTGGCCTGCGGAATCCTGATGGGGATGTTCTACCGCTTTGTGGCTGCCGCTATGTACAGCGACCCCCTGGCTCCGACCGCCGGTAAGGTCGGCCCATACGCCGCGGTATTCATATTTGCCGTAGGGATATTTCTAAGTAGCTTCCTCTGGAACTCGATTGCGATGAAAAAACCCGTTCGCGGGGCTCCGGTCAGTTTCCGCGACTATGCGCTCGGCAGCGGGCGCGCGCACCTGTTTGGGGTGCTGGGCGGAGTTATCTGGGGAGTAGGCATGACGCTCAACCTCATCGCTTCAGGGCGCGCGGGGTTTGCCATTTCTTACGGTCTCGGTCAGGGTGCCACCATGGTTGCGGCATTCTGGGGCGTGTTCATCTGGAAGGAGTTTCGCGCGGCGCCGCGAGGCACGTCGGGCCTGATCGCGGCCATGTTCGTGTGTTTTCTTACGGGCCTGGCGCTGATTGTGCTGGCCCGAACGCAGTGACGCGCGATGCACCGCACCAGATCGGTGCGGGCCTGCATGCGCTGCGCAAGTGATAAGTGAGCGCAATGCCTCAGCCTTTGCCTGGTGCCGGTCTGTCCTCGTCCAGCCTGCACCTCGCCGCGAAGGTTGAGTTGCCAGCAACTGCCATCGAGCCGAACGGCCGGGCGCTGGCCCCAAATCGCGGCGTACCGCTCGATGAGTACTGGATCGGAAGCGTGCGCGCCAACACCACGGCGATCGAGCGGCGGGCGGTAACGCTTACCACCCGCAGGACCGTCAAGAAGGACCGGCAGATTGCGTGGCTGCTGAAGGCCGTATCCTGCATGGATCTCACCACCTTGTCGGGTGATGACACGGAAGAACGCGTCCGACGCCTGTGCGCCAAGGCGATCCAGCCTATCGAGCCGGCGACTAAGCAGGAGTTGGGTATAGCGGAACTGCAGGTCCAGGTGGCCGCCGTCTGTGTATACCAGCTGTTTGTCGAGACCGCGCTGCGGGCCCTAGAAGGTACAAGTGTACGAGTCGCGGCCGTGTCGACTGGCTTTCCCGCCGGGTTGAATGCTTTTGAGGAGCGGCTCGCGGAAATTCGCCGTTCGGTTGCAGCGGGCGCACACGAGATCGACGTAGTCATCACGCGTGCGCATGTCTTCGGAGCAAGATGGCGGCAGCTTTATGATGAGATCGTGGCCTTCAAGGACGCCTGCGGCACCGCCCATTGCAAAGTGATCCTGGGAACCGGCGACCTGATGACGCTGCGAAATGTGGCACGGGCAAGCCTGGTGGCCATGATGGCAGGCGCGGACTTTATTAAGACTTCAACGGGTAAAGAGAGCGTCAACGCGACGCTGCCCGTCGGTCTGGTCATGACGCGCGCAATCCGGGAGTATGCGCAGCGGACCGGCCTGGCGGTAGGCTTCAAGCCCGCAGGCGGCATTCGCACGGCAAAGCAATCGCTGGAATGGCTGACGCTGATGAAGGAGGAGCTGGGTCGAAGCTGGCTTGAGCCGGCGCTGTTTAGGATGGGCGCCAGCAGTATGCTCGGCGACATTGAGCGACAACTTTCCTTTCACGCCAGTGGCCGCTACTCGGCCGGCTATCGACATCCGCTGGCCTAGGCCCGGCACCTCATTGTCAAGGTAGGCGCAACTGTGGCGACTCCGCTGATCGAGAATCTCGCATCCATGGACTACGGCGTTGCTCCCGAGGATGCCACTCTGTGCAAACAGTGGCTCGGCCAGTACTCGCACCGGTTCGGGCACTACATTGGCGGCGCCTGGGTCGCACCGGCGGACGATCGCTACTTCAAAACCTGCGACCCGTCGACCGGCGCAG
>DASWBL010000315.1:0-3166 GCA_036390615.1 Steroidobacteraceae bacterium
GAGAAGGGCATCATCGTCTCGCCGCTGCTCGGCAAGAGTGCGCCCGAGTATTTGCTGCCGAATCTGAACGCGAACGGGCCACCGGTCTCATCGGCGCAGCTGCGCGGTGGCGGCTGGCACCTGGTCAACGTTTGGGGCACCTGGTGTGTTGAGTGCCGCGCCGAGCATGGCGAACTGCTGCAGATCGCGAAGGAGGGTGTGGTGCCCATCGTCGGCATCGACTGGAAGGATGACAATGCGACCGCCGAGCAATGGCTTTCCGGGCTCGGCAATCCCTATGCCACCGTGGGAACCGACCTCGACGGCCGCGTCGCGATTGACTGGGGCGTGTACGGAGCCCCGGAGAGTTTTCTGGTCGATCCGCGGGGCATCGTCGTGGAAAAGCTGGTCGGCGCCATGACTTCCGACACCTGGCAGACAAAATTCCTGCCGCACTTAAATTCAGCCGGCGCGAGCAAGCCATGAGGCCTGCGCTGCTGCTGTCTGTCTGCGCATTGCTGTTAGCCGGCCGGGTGGTGGCGCTCGATGCGACACCGCCGATCCCCGACCCGGTGCTGCAGCAGCGCTATCTGGCCCTGACGCACGAGCTGCGGTGCGTGCAGTGCCAGAACGAATCACTGGCCGATTCGCAAGTCTCACTGGCGGCCGATCTGCGCCGCGAGGTGCACGAGATGATTCTGGCCGGCAAGACTGACGAGCAGATCCGTGCACACTTTGTCGCCCGGTATGGCGAGTTCATATTGTTTCGGCCGCGCATGAGCCTGCGAAATGCCTGGCTATGGTCGGCGCCCATTGTATTGCTCGTCATTGGCGCCGCGGTCGCCGTCCGCGTGCTCCGTCGTCGCCGGCAATTGCTCGAACTTGACGTAGCCCCGATCGACGACGAGTCATCGGGGCAATGATTGCCTTTTTAGCGACCATCGGCCTATGCGGCCTCGCCGGTGTACTGCTGCTCTGCTGGCCGCTGTTTCGCGCCCGCACCCGCTTTGCAAGCCCAGCGTGGCCAACGGCTATGGCTGTGGCCGTGCTGCTGCCGTTGACGGCGGCGGCAATTTACCTGTGGCTGAATCACGGCTCCTGGCGGCAGGCGCATAGCAGCCCGCCGCCGGCTGCCATTGCGCCGCTGCAGGCGGCCGTAGCCGAGGACCCGAAGAACGTTGCTGCCTGGCTGCAGCTGGGGCAGGCCTACGCGCAGCTCGAGCAGCTGCCGCTCGCCTTCCATGCCTTTGATCGAGCCAATCGTCTGGCCAATGGCACCAACCCAGCGGCGCTGGCCGGCATGGGTGAAGCGCTGCTGCTGGGCGGCGATCCGGCCAACAACCCGCGCGCGGCCGAGCTGTTCGAGCAGGCACTGCTGATCGATCCGCAATCCCCCAAGGCGCTGTTTTACTCGGGGTTGCAGGCCGCGCAGGGCGGCAATTTGAAACTGGCCCGCGAACGCTTTGCCACCATGCTGAATCTCAATCCGCCCGAGCCGGTCCGCGAGGCGTTACAGCGACAGATCGCGGCATTGGACGCGGATCTGGCTCGTGCACAGCCCGATCCGGCCACCGCGATCGAACTGAAAATCGACCTGGATCCGGCGTTGAGCGGGCGACTGCCGGCCGGCGGTTCGCTATTTGTTTTTGTCCGCAACCCGGCCGGTGGCGCGCCGCTCGCGGTCAAGCGGCTCGCGGTGCAATTCCCGCAGCAGATCGTCCTCTCGGCCGCCGATTCAATGTTACCGGATAACAAGCTGAAGGCAGGCCAGCCGGTTCAGGTTACGGCACGTCTGTCCAAAGGCGGCTCGCCCGTCGGTCAGCCCGGCGATCTTTACGGACAGATCAGCTGCACCGCCGGCAAAAGCGGTGTCAGGGAACTTAAGATCAATCAGGTCAGCCCGTGAGCAGCAGCACGCGCAAGTGATGAGGCTGTCTGTTACGGCAGCGGTCATCTTTGGCGGACTTCGTGCCGCCGGCTTTCGCCTGAGGCGATCTCCGGACCAGTCAACATTAAATCGACATTAATCAATGGTTTACAGAGGCAACAGCGCCGTAAAATATAGACTGAACGCGGGCGTCCTCCGGTAATATCACGGCAACGAGAACGGTGCAGCCAGGGGATCGGCCGGTTGCGCGAAGTTTCGCCCGCGGCGTCCGACGACCGCCCGGTCACCCGAACTATAACGATGAGGCCAGATCACCTTGAAATCCAAAGCTGCCATAGCCTATGCCGCTGGCAAACCGCTTGAAATCACCACCGTAGAACTGGCCGGCCCGCAAGCTGGCGAGGTTCTGGTCGAAATAAAGGCTTCGGGCGTTTGCCACACAGATGAGTTCACGCGCTCTGGCGCCGATCCGGAAGGACTGTTTCCGGCCATACTCGGCCATGAAGGCGCCGGCATCGTCCTCGAGGTCGGCGCCGGCGTGTCCAGCGTCAAGCCGGGCGATCACGTTATTCCGCTCTATACGCCCGAGTGTCGCCAATGCAAATCCTGCACTTCGCGCAAGACCAATCTCTGCACGGCCATTCGCGCCACCCAGGGCAAGGGCCTGATGCCGGACGGTACCAGCCGATTCTCCGCCGGCAAACAGCTGGTGCACCACTACATGGGTTGCTCGACGTTTTCCAATTTCACGGTGTTGCCTGAAATTGCGGTGGCCAAAATCCGCCCGGACGCCCCGTTTGACAAGGTCTGCTACATCGGCTGTGGCGTCACCACCGGTATTGGTGCGGTCATCAACACTGCCAAGGTCGAGGCCGGCGCCAATGTCGTGGTCTTTGGTCTCGGCGGCATCGGCCTCAACGTCATCCAGGGCGCGCGCATGGTCGGTGCCAACAAGATCGTGGGTGTCGATGTGAATCCGCGCCGCCAGGCGCTGGCAGAAAGATTTGGCATGACGCATTTTGTGAATCCTAAAGAAGTCGGCGCTGAACTGGTGCCGCATCTGGTGGCATTGACCGACGGTGGCGCCGATTACAGTTTTGAATGCGTTGGCAACGTTGACCTGATGCGCCAGGCGCTGGAGTGCTGCCATCGGGGCTGGGGCGTCGCTGTGATCATCGGCGTTGCCGGCGCTGGCCAGGAAATTAAGACCCGGCCGTTTCAGCTGGTGACCGGCCGCGTATGGAAGGGCACTGCCTTCGGCGGCGCGCGCGGCCGCACGGACGTTCCCTAGATTGTCGA
>DASWBL010000316.1:0-1588 GCA_036390615.1 Steroidobacteraceae bacterium
CAGCAGGTGCAGCCCTTCGTGGCTCGCAAAAAACTCAACGCGAGTTGCATCCCCGACCGATTGGCCGGTCAGCGATTCAAAAAAATCCAGCGCATCGCCGATCGAGTAAACGATGCGCTCGTAGGCCTCGCGCAACGGCGCGTGGCGCATGAAGCCGAGCTCCCAATACTCCGGATGGTGCAGGTCGGCAAAACCGCCGTCGACCAGGGCACGTATGAAATTCAGTGTCAGGGCGGCGCGTTCATAACCACGCAACAACAGCTGCGGATCGGGGCGGCGCGCCGCGACCGTAAAATCCGGCCGGTTGACCAAGTCCCCGCGATACGCCGGCAGCGTCACCCCGTCGCGCGTTTCGGTGTCGGCTGACCGCGGCTTGGCGTACTGCCCGGCAAAGCGTCCCACCCGAACAACGGGCCGCTTCATTGCCTGCAGCAGCACGATACTCATCTGCAGCAGTACTTTGAGCTGCTTGGCGATCCGATCCGATTCGCAATCTTCAAAGCTTTCGGCGCAGTCACCGCCTTGCAGCAGGAAAGCCTCGCCTCGCTGGGCCTTTGCCAGGCGCTCGCGCAGGTTCTCCACTTCCCAGGACACGACAATCGGCGGAAGGCGAGCCAGATCCGCGACCACCCGCGCCAAGGCGTCGGCATCCTCGTACACCGGCTGCTGCTGGGCCTTGCGGGTCTGCCAGGTGGCAGGATTCCAGCTACTTGAGTCAGTAGAGCGCATGGTCGAATGCTATCACGCGGCCCCGATCGTGCGCCCCGGCAGGCGCAGCGTCAGGCGGGCGCCGCCGAACTCGGAGCGGTCGATATCGAGCTGCCCGCCGTACAACGCCACTGTGTCGCGGACCATCGCGAGGCCAAGGCCATGCCCGGGACGGCCTTCATCCGCACGCACACCCCGACCCAGTACCCGTTCGCGATCCGTCGCCGCAATCCCCGGTCCGTCATCTTCCACGCTCAGCCACAAGCGCAGTGCGGGCGGCGCCTGCGCATCGATGCCGGCGCGTAGTCGCACCCGCGAGCGGCTCCATTTGCAGGCGTTATCAAGCAAGTTGCCGAGCAGTTCGGTCAGATCGCCGTTATCTCCGGCAAAGCCACTGCCCGGCTCAATCTCCAGCTCCATCAGCAGATCCTTGTCGCCGTGCACGCGCAATAGCGCCGAGCGCAACTCAGCAGCTAGCGGCGCCAGGACCACCGGGGTTTGGCCGAGCGCCGCCGCGCCGCCGCCGGCGGCACGCTTAAGCTGGTGATCGATGATTTGCGTCATGCGATCGATCTGTTCATTGACCGGAGCGGCAATCTCGCGGCCACTGGCCAGCGCGGCGCGCATTACGGCGAGCGGCGTCTTCAGTCCGTGCGCCAGATTGCCGAGCGAGTCCCGGTAACGTGCGATGCGCGAGCGCTCTGACTCGAGCAGGGTGTTGAGATTTTCGGCCACACCCGCAAGCTCGCGCGGCCATCGGCCGCTCAGCGACATGCGCGTGCCGCCCTCGAGCTGCCCGATTTCCCGTTCAAGCCGACGCAGCGGTTCCAGCCCGCGGCGCAGTCCCCAGGCGAGCGCTGTCAGCAACAGCAACGCCAGG
>DASWBL010000317.1:0-2441 GCA_036390615.1 Steroidobacteraceae bacterium
CGGGGTCGAACTGGCGCAGCAGTCGAACCAGTGCCCGTGTCTCCGGTGCGTCGAGCTTGGTGTAGTCGCGGTTCAGATTCAGATTCTGTGCCGTATTGCGCCAGCCCTGATTGGTTGGACCGCGCTGGTTCGGGCGGTTGAAGGGCGATGCGCGCTCGTGGCCATCCACGTTGAGGATCGGGACAAAAACCAGATTGGCGCGCTCGAGCAGCGTCCGTTTGCCGCGCCACGCGATGTCCCGAAGCAGCATCAGCCCGGCGTCCTTGCCGTCGATCTCGCCCGGATGGATGCCGGCCTGCACCAGCAGCACTGGCTTGGCCGGATCGAAAGCGCCTGCGCCGCCGTCAGCCCGATCGAGGCTCGCGGTCACCACCAATAAATCCAGCCCCTGGGCGCTCTGGCCAAAGACCTGCAGCCGTATCAGCGGCGATGCGGCGGCCAGCCGCTCGAGGTAAGCGCGGGTATCGGCATAGTTCGGCGTGGCCGTCAGGCCGGTGCGCTCGGCGGGCGTGATCCATTCATCGTCGGCGCCGGCGATCAATCGCTCGCTCAGGCCGTGCCAATCAAGGCTGGGGGGCAGCACCCGCTCGGCGCGAAACCGGCTCAGCTCGTCAGTCATTGCCCCTCCTGCCTGGCCCGGTCTCGACGCCTGGCATGAAAATGCCGCGGCATCGCCCGCGCTCTCGCCACCGGTGCTGTGCGCCGATTGCCGTGGCCGCGAACTTTAGCAACAAAATGGCGGGCAAGGTCACGGCCACGCGGATCGCCGTTGCTGCGCCGCCAGTCGTCGCCGAATCGGGACCAGTTGTAGCTTTCACGCCGCAGCGCTACGGTTTAGCGCCAATCCCGTCAACCGCAGGCGGGGCGGGCCGTTTATATAAGGTTGAGTCCTGGCCGAATGGCTTAGACGTGCTCCGTCGGGCAAACGAGTACTGGTTGGTAGTAGAACGAGACAGATTGCGCTAGATTTTTTAAGTTAATTGGGCTTCCTGCGGTAGCCGGGGACTGGTCCCGGCCCGCGAACCTGGGAGTGGTTACGGAGGATTCATGACTATCCAAGAGCAAATTGCCATTGGCAGCGCTAACCGAGATGCCGTTGTCGCAATTTTGCGACGCAGTCGAGTGCCGGCACTGATCAGCGCTACGGCGCTGCTGCTTTCGGCTTGCAACGGCGACTGTTATTACTCCTGCAACGACCAGTTCGTGTCCCCGCCGCCTACCCAGGCCGAGTACGGCTTGGTCGCTGGCGACTTCCGCCACATGGCCGGCCTTAACGATGTGATTGCCTCCAGCACCCTGTTTTATGGCACGCCGCCAGAGACCGGAAGCATCGATGTCTATCAGGAGAACGCGGGTGGCAATAATGGCTTTGCCGCGCCGTTCAGCTACACCGATGGCACCGACCCGCTTTACCTTGCGATGGGCGATCTGAATAACGACGGCTTCGCAGACGTTGTCTCGGCCAGCTTCGATGACGGCGCGATTTCGGTATTCCTTAATAATCAGACCGGAGGCTTCAACACCCCGCTGGTGCTGCAATCGCCCGGCGCCTCACAGGTCGCGGTGGGCGACGTCAACGGCGACGGGCTCCCGGATATCGTTTCGGCCGACTACATCGTGTCGCTGTTCGTTCAAGAGCAAAGTCCCGCCGGCACGTTCCAGGCGCCTATCGGACTGTACGCGGGCGGTGCGAACTGGGTGGCCATCGGCAACCTGCACAGCAATGTGGCCGGAGGCCCCGCCGACGTGGTTGTCACCGACGACGTTGGCGTCAAGGTCCTGTTCAACACGCTGGCAGCCGGCGGCACCACCTTCGGAACACCGCAGTCCGTGTTCACCCAGACCGTCAATGATTTTGTCATCGGGGCTAATGTAGTAGCCATCGCCGACGTCAACGGCGACGGCTACGCTGACCTGATCATCACTGATCCGGGTCCGACCGGGGGCAACGCCCCGACCGTCTCGGTCCTGCTCCAGGACAGCGCCCACCCGGGCACTTTCAAGCCCGCGGTCAGCTACGCGCTGCCACCGATGAGCCTGCCGGAGTCGATCGCGGTAACGCCGCTCACGGCCGATGGCCTGCCGGATATCGTGGTCGGTGGTACGACCTCCGTCAGCGTGCTGCTCAATACCGTGGGGCAGGCGGGCACGTTTGCACCCGCGGTCAATTACGCGCTCACTCAGCCGGCCTTTGAGATTGCCGTGGCCGACGTTACCGGCGGGGCACTGCCGGACATCGTGGTGACCAACGGCGTAACGAGCCCGACCGTAGGCGGCGTCGTCACTACGCACCCCGGGGTGCTGCAGCAGGTCGCCGGGTCGCCCGGCACCTACAAGCCGCTGCAGGACTTGCCTTAGATCGCCGCTGCGCGTGACGGGCGCCTGCATTCCAGGCGCCCGTCCCGCATTCACCGCTAAAGTACAAGAGAAAAAGCCTTTAA
>DASWBL010000318.1:0-5530 GCA_036390615.1 Steroidobacteraceae bacterium
CGAGAGCTGAGCCGGCGCTTTCATGAATGCAAAGGCGCGCGGCCGAAGGTGGCGCCAGTGAGTGAGCGCGACGGCACGCGGGTGGTCGCCGCCGTGCTGCATGATGCCGAAGGCCGGGTGCTTATTACGCAGCGGCCGCCCGGAAAATGGATGGCCGGCTGCTGGGAGTTCCCGGGCGGCAAGCTCGAGCCGAGCGAGACCGGGCCGCAGGCGCTGACCCGCGAGCTCGCCGAAGAACTCGGCGTGCGGGTGCTGGCGTGCGAGCCGCTGCTCGAGCTGTCGCACGATTACCCCGAGCGGCGCGTGCAGCTCGCGGTCTGGAAGGTGCTGGCGTACGCGGGCGAACCGACCGGGCTGGAAGGCCAACGGCTCAGATGGCTGGCGCCGGCCGCTTTGTATGCCGAGCCGATGTTGCCGGCGGACTGGCCGATCGTGGACACTTTGGTGAAATTGCAATCGCAGCGAGGATAGGAACCATGGCCCAGGACCCGGGACTTCCGGAAGTGACACTCGACAGCAAGGAGCTGTATCGCGAGGAGGTCTTCACTGACCGCCGCGCCGGCACGGTGCGCCGGCTGGTGCCGATCACGATTGATGGCGCGGCCGACGCCAGTCGCAAGGTGATTTACTCGGGGCAGACGCAGCTACTAACGCCGGGCGGCGTGCTGCCGCTCGCCTTTGAAATTGACGCTTCGACCCTTGAGGAAGCCATCCAGCGCTTTCCGTCGGCCGTGAAGCAGGCGCTCGAGCAAGCCATCGAGGAGGCGCGCGAGTTCAGGCGCGAGTCGGCATCGCGCATTGTGGTGCCGGACGTGGCGGCGGCGGGCGGGGCACTGCCCGGTGGCGGCAAGATCAAATTGCGCTGAGCATCAGGGCGGCGGCTCACTGCCGCCCGTTGCGGATCCGGCTTCTTCCTCTGGCTGTGCCGGTTCGCCGGGGATGGCGTGTCGCTCGGTCAGCCAGGCGCCTAAGTCAATCAGCCGGCAGCGCTCGCTGCAAAACGGCCGGAACGGAAACGCATCGGTCCATTCAATGGGGCGCTGGCAGGTCGGGCAGCGCATTGGCGGCGCACCTTAGGGGCAGCAGGTCAGCGTGAAGGCGATATCGCCTTCGGCCTGCTTCGGGCGCGCATCGATGCTTTGCCATTGCAGGAACCGCAGGCTGCAGCGGTAATGACTGCCGCTGATCTCCGGGTACAGCGGCGAGCCGGCCTCGAGCGCGATGCGTAGCAGCTGGTACGGGGTATCGCGGTCAAAAGTCACGTTGAATACACCGCCGCGGGCGATCTCGGCGCGGGCGCGGCCGTTTTGCCGCGTCAGCCACAGCAACTCGGCCACGCCGTCGCACAAGGGTCGCAGCAAGCCGAGCCAGTTCCCAAAGGTGCTCATGCGCTCTTCGTCGGACTGGTTGAGCCAGAAATAATAATCGGGCAGATCAAACTCACAGGTTCCGCCGGGAATGGCGCTGCGCAGCTTGATCGCGGCCAGGAATTCCGAGTCGCGCAACGGCTGCAGCCAGCCGGTGCCGGCAGCCGCCAGATCCGAGCGCAGCCGCGCGAGGTTGGCCATCAGCTCCCGCAGCCGCATGTTGTCGATGCCCGGATGGTTCTGATAGGTCGTCAGCTGCGCCAGGTGCCGCTCCAGCTCCTTGAGCACGTCGCCGCGGATATCGCCGCGCGCCATGATCGCCAGAATATCCATCAGGCTGCTCATCGCCGCCCGGCTGCCCCAGGAGCTGGCTATTTCGTTGTGATACAACGCCTGGTTGTAGAGAAAATCCAGTCGCAGGAAGGTGCGCATGCGCTCGTTCAGCGGCTGTTCGAACACCGCGGCCGCGGCGGCCGTCTGGGCGGAAGCGCTGAGTTCGGGCGCAATCATGAGCCTATTGTGCTTGAGCGCGTCGGCACCCGTAAATGCTGCTCCTCATCAGCCGCGCGCGCCGGCCATGCGCAAATAGCCATGGTGCAGTGCCTGCACGGCCTCGGCCAGTGCCAAAAGGTCGTGCGAGTTCTCAATGACATCGTTGGCCGCCCGTTGCCGGGCCGCGCGGCCGCTCTGCGCGGCCAGCATCGCTGCGGCCTGCCTGGCGTCGATACCGTCGCGGCCAATAAGGCGCTGCAGCTGCAGCTCCTCCGGGCAATCGATCAGCAGCACCCGGTCATAGACGGCGGCCATGTTTTTTTCCACGAGCAGCGGATTGACGATGATCTGGTAGGGACCGGGGCGGGAGGCTGATTGCTCCGAGGCGCGCGCCAGAATGGCGCCCTGAGTAATCGCTTCGAGCGCCTTCAAGGCCGACGAATCCGCGAACACGATCGCGCGCAGCGCGCGCCTATTAAGGCTCCCGTCCGGCTCGCGCAGCTCGGTGCCGAAACGCGCAAACACCTGCTCGAGCACGGGGCTGCCCGGGCGCAGCACTTCGCGGCTGATTTGGTCGAGGTCGATGACCGCGGCGCCCAGGCTCTCAAAATATCGTGCGGCGGTGCTCTTGCCGCTGGCGACGCCGCCGGTCAGCCCGACCCGCCACGGCTTGTCCATGGTCAGTGGCCGTATAGGCCGAAGTACAGGTGGACCCATTGCGGGCCCCACATCATGGCCAGCCAGCCGGCGGCGGCCAGGAACGGGCCGAATGGGATTGGCACAGTGCGGCCATGTCGGCCGCTCGCGATCAGCACCACGCCGACCAGCGCGCCGACGGCCGCCGCGGCCAGGATGATCGGCAGCAGCATCTGCCAGCCCAGCCACGCGCCGAGCGCCCCGAGCAGCTTGAAATCCCCGTATCCCATGCCTTCCTTGCCGGTGAGACGGCGGAACACATGATAGACGCTCCACAGGCTGAGGTAGCCGCAGGCCGCGCCGAGCACAGCAGCCGCCGGTGCCACCGGTACCGCCGCGTCCGGCGCCGCCTGCCACATGGTGCTGGCCACGAGACCCAGCCACAGCAGCGGCAGCGTCAGTGAATCGGGCAGCAGCTGATGATCAAGATCGATGAAGGTCAGTGCTACCAAGAACCAGCTGATGATGATGCCGGACGCCGCGCTGCTGGTCGGGCCATAGTGCCAGGCCACCAGCGCCGTCAGCGTGGCTGTCAGCATCTCGATAAGCGGATAGCGGATCGAAATCGGCGCACCGCAGCTCGCGCAGCGGCCCCGCAGCAGCAGCCAGCTCAGAAGCGGCACGTTCTGCCAGGCGTGGATCGGGGCCTTGCACGCCGGGCACGCCGAACGGGGTGCGATCAGGTCAAAGCGCTCCGCGGCGGCCGCGGCCGGTGCCGCGCCGTTAAGCTCCGCGCATTGCTGCCGAAACTCCCGCTCGAGCATGATCGGCAGGCGGTAGATGACGACGTTCAGGAAACTGCCGACCACCAGGCCGAGCAGCAACGCCAGACCGACCAACAGCGCCGGAGACTGTGCCAGAACCTGCAGCACCGCAGCGGCTTTAGCCGACCACGGAACCGAGCTTGAAGATAGGCAGGTACATCGCGATGACCAGGCCGCCGACCAGCACGCCGAGGATCGCCATGATCAGCGGCTCGAGCAGGCTCGACATGCTGTCGACCGCGTTGTCGACGTCTTCTTCATAGAAGCTGGCCACTTTGCCCGACATGGTATCGAGCGAGCCAGATTCCTCGCCGATGGCGATCATCTGCACCACCATGTTCGGAAACAGGTCGACGTTTTCCATCGCGCGCTGCAGCCGCTGGCCGGTGGCCACCTCGTCTCTGATCCGCAGCACGGCATCCTCGTAGACGATGTTGCCGCAGGCACCGGCCACCGAATCCAGCGCCTCGACCAGCGGCACGCCGGCCGAAAACATCGTCGACAGGGTACGGGCATAGCGGGCAATCGCCGCCTTGTTCAGGATCGGTCCGATGATCGGGATTTTCAGCGCTATCCGGTCAAGCGTATGGCGCATCCGGCGCGAGCGCTTCTGAAAGTAGAAAAACACGTACACGCCGATGCCAATGAGTACGCCGAGATAAATGCCCTTCGACTGGATGAACTTGGACAGGTTGATGACCATTTGGGTAAATGCCGGCAGATCCGCGCCGAAGCCCTTGAACAGGTCTTCGAACTGCGGGATCACGAACACCAGCAGGATGATCGATACGATAATGGCGATGCACAGCACCGCAGCCGGGTAAAACAGCGCCTTTTTGACCTTCTTCTTGATCGCTTCGGTTTTTTCCTTGTAGGTTGCGATCTTCTCCAGCAGCGTGTCGAGTGCACCGGCCTGTTCGCCGGCCTCGACCAGGTTGACATACAGGTCATCAAAGTACAGCGGGTGCTTGGCAAGCGATTCATGCAGCGAAGTGCCGCCTTCGACGTCGCCCTTGATGTTCAGCACAAGCTGCTGTACCGATTGTTTCTCCAGTCCGCTCGCGACAATTTCAAAGGCCTGCACCAGCGGAATGCCCGAAGCGAGCATCGTGGCGAGCTGCCGGCTGAATATCGCGATGTCCTCGGAACTGACCTTGCCGCCGGAACCCGGCTTGTTGCCTTGTTTCTTGATCCGAGTGGCGGCAACACCCTGGCGACGCAGCTCCGCGCGCAACACCTGCTCGCTCGGAGCCAGGCTCTTGCCCTTGATCCGCTGGCCGCGCTTGTCCGTGCCTTCCCAGCGCCAGGCGACGTCTTTCTTGAGCCGAACTGCGGCAGTTGCTTGGGCCATAGAATTACTCGACGGTTATCGTGTTTACTTCTTCGAGGCTGGTAAGTCCGGCGCGGACTTTTTCCAGTCCCGCGCGGCGCAGATCCCAGACCCCTTCCTTGGCGGCCTGCTCGCCGATGTCGATGGCATTGCCGCCGGTCATGATAATGCGTCCGATCGCCTCGGTAACCGGCATGACCTGGTAGATGCCGACGCGCCCCTTGTAGCCTTCGGTGCAGTTGGTGCAACCCTTGGGTCCAAAGATCTGGATGCCCGCGGCAATATCCGCATCCTGGAAGCCTTCCTTGCGCAGTGCCTCGGCCGGGACGTCGATCCGTTGCTTGCAATTGCTGCACAGCCGCCGCCCCAGGCGCTGGGCGATGATCAGGCTGACCGAGGTGGCGATGGCGTAGGGTTTGACGCCCATGTCCACCAGTCGCGTCAGCGTCTGCGGCGCATCGTTCGTATGCAGCGTCGAGAGCACCAAGTGGCCCGTCTGGGCGGCTTTGATGGCGATTTCCGCAGTCTCCAGATCGCGGATTTCGCCGACCATGATCACGTCCGGGTCCTGGCGCAGAAAGGCGCGTAGCGCAGCGGCAAAGGTCAGTCCGACCTTGTTGTTGACGTTGACCTGATTGACGCCGGGGAGGTTGATTTCAGCCGGATCCTCGGCGGTCGAGATATTCGTGTCTTCCTTGTTGAGGATGTTGAGGCCGGTATACAGCGACACGGTCTTGCCGCTGCCGGTGGGACCGGTCACCAGAATCATGCCCTGCGGCCGGGCCAGGTTTTTCAGGTACAGCTCGCGCTGTGCCGGCTCGTAGCCCAGCGAGTCGATGCCGAGCATCGCCTGCTGCGAATCGAGGATACGCAGCACGATT
>DASWBL010000319.1:0-8139 GCA_036390615.1 Steroidobacteraceae bacterium
GTCGGTACTCGGCTGCCGCCTTCGGCGAAACAGATGACCACGCCACCCATCACCACCGCGCATAGCAGGTAGGCGAGCGGTGCGTAGGCTCCGACTGCCGCGTACATGGAAGCCGGCAATCTGAATATCCCGGCGCCCACCACGGTGTTGACGATCGCCGCCGCCATGCCGAGCGGGCCGATGACGCGCAGCAGACCGCTGTCGCGGTTCGGATAGTTTTGGGGAAGTCTGGCTGCCATGGATTCCGAGCTTGCCACGGCGGTGACCATTAGGCGATACGAAACTCGCGCACGGCGCGGGCAAATGCGCGCACCTTTGCTGTCGCTGACGGCGGGCCGTAACGCAGCTCGGCATATTGGCGCGCGAGCGCGCGCAATGACTCGGCCAGCAGCGGCCGCTGCGCCGCGCAGCGCTCGCCATAAGCCAGTGGCCCTTCGTTGGCGTGGCGACCGAGGCCGGCGTGGGCGAGCTTGGCGCCGAGCCGCAACCAGGCGCGCGCCAGGCGGTCGGGGGCGGCGCTGCGCCACTCGTGGCGCAGGATCCACAGCATCCACAGCAGCCAAAGGCTGCCGCCGGCAGCGAGCAGTGCCGGCAAGGCCCGCCAGTCCGCGCTGTTCAAACCGAGCCGCTCGAGCAGATTCATCTGGCGCAAAAACCCAAAGCCAACCACATCGTCCTGCCACCAGGCGCTCAGCGCCTCCCAACCGGCTATGAGATTGCCGATCCAGGGCGCCTCACGCAGGATGCGTTCCGTAGGGCTCAAAGCACTGCCAAGCAGATCGAAGATACCGCTGGTCAGCCGCTGTGGCGCGACGATCGCGGTCGGATCTATCCGCACCCAGCCGCGTGGCTCAAGCCACACTTCAGTCCAGGCGTGGGCCTGCGATTGACGCACGCTCAGGTATTGGCCAAAGCGGTTCCACTCTCCGCCCTGGTAGCCGGTGACCACGCGTGCCGGCACGCCGCCGGCGCGCATCAGCGTCGCGAACGCCGAGGCAAAATGCCCGCAGAATCCCTCGCGGGTATCGAACAGGAAATCATCGACCGAGTTCAGGCTCAGGCGCGGAGGCGTGAGTGTGTAGTGGAAGCCCCCGGCGCGCAGGTAACGGATTACCGCCGCGACATATTCCTGGTCGGAGGAGGCGTCGCGGCGCAGCGTGAGCGCCAGCGCCAGCGAGCGCGGATTGCGGTTGGCCGGCAGCGCCAGATCAATCTGGCGGGCCGCCACTGAAAGCGGTGCCGAATTGCGGGCGAGCGGATAGGACGTCAGCGTGTAGTTGCGCGCCGCGCCGCTCGGCCGGGTCGCAATCAGCTGTTCGTCACCGGTGAAGTATGTGAACGGAAGACTGGGCGAGTCCGGCATCTCGAGCGCAATGATTGTGTTGTGGTCGTTCGGTTCGAGCGTGATTTGATAGTGGTAGGCCGGCCCGAGGTACTGCAATTCGGGCGCGCCATTGAAGCCGCCGCCGCGCCGCCGCCAGGTGTAGCCATCAAAATCGTGCAGCACCGGGCCGCGCCAGTAACGCTGCTCGGGTGGTGGCAAGGCGTCGTCAAAGCGCACCCGAAAAGCGGGCTCGTCGGACTCGAACAGCCGCGAGATGCTGCCCGGGCTCATCTCATCGCCGAGTCCCGTGACCGCCTGCTCGGTGGTCGGCAGGGCCCAGAATGCGCCCGGCAGGCGCGGAAAGCAGACGAACAGTACCAGCGCGAGCGGCAGCGCCAGCAACAGGCTCCGGCCGGCCCGCCGCAACAGCTCGAGCGCCGGCGGTGCGCCGCCGCCGCTGCCAAGTCCATGCAGCGCGCCGATCACGAGCCACAACCCTGCCACGTAGATCGGCAGCCGCCACAGCTGCTCCCGATCGAGGCAGGCGGCGAGCAGCAGGTACAGCGCGGCGCCACACAGCAGGTACCAATCCCGCGGCGTGCGCGCTTCGAGGAGCTTCGCGGTGCACATCGCCACCAGCAGTGTGGCCCAGACCGCCAATCCGCTTAGCGAGCGAAGGTTGACGATGACGGTCAGTGTCAGCAGCGCAACGAGAATAAGCCGAACCGCACGGCCCGGCAGGCGGCGCAGATGACGGCCCACCGACAGCCGCCAGCCGACGGCCAGCAGGCACAGCGGCAGGCACCACCAGGCGAGGTGCTGCAAATTTGCGGTCGTTGCTACCGAAAGGGCGGCGAGCGCGAGCGCCATCGCTGCCGGCAAGACTGCAGCAGTGGGCGGGAGCGTCGGTGGCGTCGATGGCATGTGCGGCTCAGGCGGCCACGAACAGGGCAAGGGCTTCCAGGGCAGCGCGGCGCTGCCGCGCGCCGCAGCCGAGCGGCAGCGACAGATGCGGCAGCTGCAGCGAGTAACTTTCGCCACGCCGCTCGCACTCGAGCACCCACAGAGCCAGCTGGCTCAGCCGCTCTTCGGTACTTAAGTGCGGCAGTTCGTTGTAACGAAGCACGTGCCGGTCACCGGGATCGCCCGCGTACTGCGCCACCATCGGCGGGGCACCGCGCGCCACCAATTTCCACGCGACCCGCTGCGGGCTGTCGCCGGTTTGAAACCGGCGCAGCGCCACCCACTCATGCTCCCCGGCGCCCTGCGGGGACCCGAGGCCGCTGCGGCCGCCGGAGCGCTCCGGCAGCGTGCGCCGACCGAGCGGCGCAGGGTAAACGATGAATGATGATCCCAGGTGCAGCCAGGTCCAGGCGCGGAACAGCCCGAAGGGCGCGGTACTTGCCAGCTCGAGGCGCGGCAGTGCCTGGCGACCCCGTTGCTGCGCGGCGACGGCAAGCTTGGCGCTGACATCGGCGGCAGAGGGCAAATCGAGGCCCACGGCAGCGCCGCCGGCGCTGCGCAGGCGCAGCGAGCGGCGCGGCGCGGCGGCGGAGTTCTGCAACTGCAGCTCGAGCCAGCCGGTGCCGCCCGCGAAACACTCACCGACCGTGGCTTCGGCCACGATCAGTCCGCGCAGTGTCCGATGGCACTCGTGCATGCTCGCCAGCACGACGCTGCCGACTGTGAAGGTCAGCAGCAACGCAAGGCTGTTGGCGTAATTTAAGCCGGCTAGCATCATGATCAAGAGCAGCGCGCCGATGCCGAGGCCGAACCGGGTTGGCAGGATGTACAGGCGGCGCGATTGCAGTTCGAGCGGCAGCTGCTCATCGCCCTGGCGCCGGCGGGCCCAGCCGGCCACACGCTCTGCGATGCGCTCGCGCAGGCGCAATCAGGCCGGTACCGGCACCGCGGCGATCAGCTCGCCGGCGAGCCGCAGGGCGTCTACCGCTTCGGCGCCGCTGCGCGCCTCGAGGCGATGGGCCGCCACCGCTGGCAGCACCGCCTGCACATGCTCAGGCAGCACGGCGCGTTCGTCCGCGAGCAGTGCCCAGGCCTGGGCCGCGCGCAACAGCCCCTGGGCAGCGCGCGGCGACAGTCCGAGCGCGTACTGACCACGGGAGCGCGCGACGAGAGCCTGCACGTAGTCAAGCAGCGCGCCCGATACGTAGATGGCGCGCACCGCGCGCTGGGCAGCCAGCAGTTCAGCCGGATTCATGGCCGGCTGCGTGTCGGCAAGCAATTCACGCCGATCAGCCTGCGTTAGTAACTGGCGCTCGGCGGCGCTGTCCGGGTAGCCGAGGCTGACCCGCATCAGGAACCGGTCGAGCTGCGATTCGGGCAGGTCGTAGGTGCCAATTTGCTCGTGCGGATTTTGTGTGGCCACCACGAAGAACGGGTCCGGCAGCGCGTGGGTGATGCCATCGACACTGACCTGCCGCTCCTCCATCGCCTCGAGCAATGCACTCTGCGCCTTCGGGCTCGCGCGGTTGATCTCATCGGCCAGCAGCAGCTGCGTGAACACGGGTCCGGGGCGGAATTGAAATTCCTGCACTGAGCGGTCGAATACCGATACGCCGATGACGTCGGCGGGCAGCAGGTCGCTGGTAAATTGCACGCGGCGCCACTGCAGGCCAAGCACGTGTGCCAGTGTGTGCGCAAGCGTGGTTTTGCCGACGCCCGGGACATCTTCGATCAGCAGGTGTCCGCGACAGAGCAGGCAGGCGAGGCACAGCCTAATCTGCTCGGGCTTGCCGAGAATGACGCGCTCGATCGCCGCCAGTGCTGCCTGCAGGCGAATCATGGCCGCTCCAACGCCCGCACTTGCTCGAGTTGCCGCTGCAATCCGCCGAGCGCGGTCTCGAAGCCGCTCAAGCGTTCCTGCTCCTGAGCCACGACTTCGCCGGGCGCACCGCGGACAAAATTGTCATTGCCTAGCTTGGCGCGCGCCCGGGCGATCTCCTGTTGGGTCTTGTCGATGCGACGCGTCAGACGCTCAGCCTCGGCGGCCGGATCAATCAATCCGGCCATCGGCACCAACAGCGTCAGTTCGCCAACCAGCGCTGCTGCGGCCGGCGGCGCACGCTCCCCCGGCGCCAGCGCCTGCACCGATGCAAGACCCGCGAGCCGCGTCAACAGCGTCCCGTGCGTGCTGGCCCGGCGCAGATCGTCGGCCGAGTGCTGCTGCAGCAGCAGCGGCAGGCGCCGCGCGGGCGAGATGTCCATCTCGCCGCGGATCTGGCGCACGCCGAGTACCACGCGCGTCAACCAGTGCATTTCGGCTTCGGCTTCGGCGTCCGCCGGCCACTTTGCAGATTCGGGCCACGGCGCCAGCATGATGCTCGGGCCGGCGCGGCCAAGCAGCGGGCTCACGCGTTGCCAGATCTCCTCGGTGATGAACGGCATCAATGGGTGCAGCGTCCGCAGCAGTGTCTCGAGTACTTCGTGCACCGTATGCCAGGCGGCGCGGCGCGCGGCCGGATCGCCCGTCGGATCCTGCAACACCGGCTTGAGCATCTCCAGATACCAGTCACAGAATTCGTACCAGGTAAATTCATACAACGCCGTGGCGGCAAAATCGAAGCGGTATTCGCCAAAGGCCCGGTCGACCGTGCGGATCGCGTGACCCAGCCGCGAACGGATCCAGCGATCAGCGGTGCTCAGCTGCATCGATCCGGCTGGCTCTTCAGGGGCCTTGAGCGCGAGCACGTAGCGCGCCGCGTTCCACAATTTATTGCAGAAATTGCGGCTGCCGCCGACCCGGCCCAGATCAAAGCGGATGTCACGACTTTGTGTCGCGAGTGACGCAAACGTCAGGCGCAGCGCATCGGTACCGTGTGCCGGAATGCCGTCGGGATACTGCCGTTTGGTGGCCGCCGCGATCTGCTTGGCGAGGTGCGGCTGCATCAGCCCCGTGGTGCGCTTCTCGAGCAGCAGCGGCAGCGTGATGCCGTCGACCACATCAAGCGGATCGATCACGTTGCCCTTGGACTTGGACATTTTTTGGCCCTCGGCGTCGCGCACCAGGCCGTGGATGTAAACCTCGCGGACCGGCACGTCCTCCATGAACCTGAGGCCGAACATGATCATGCGCGCGCCCCAGAAGAAGATAATGTCGAAGCCCGTCACCAGCACATTGGTCGGATAGAAGCGGCCGAGTTCGGCGGTGCGCTGCGGCCAGCCCATCGTTGAAAATGGCCACAATGCTGAGGAGAACCAGGCGTCGAGTACATCGTCATCCTGGCGCAGCGCGACTTCGTGACCGTGCCGGTCCCGAGCCAGGGCCGCGGCCGCGGCGGCATCGCGGGCAACGTAGACATTGCCTTGCTCGTCATACCAGGCCGGAATCCGGTGGCCCCACCACAGCTGGCGGCTGATGCACCAGTCCTGCAGGTTGTTCATCCAGTGAAAATAGGTCTTGTCCCAGTTGCCCGGCACAAATCTGATTCGGCCGCTTTCAACAGCGTCAATCGCCGGGCCGGCGAGTGGCGCCACGCGCACGTACCACTGCTCGGTGAGATAGGGCTCAATCAGGGCGCCACTGCGGTCACCGCGCGGCACGGCGTGTCGATGAGGCTCGACGCGATCCAATAGATCAAGCTGCTGGAACCAGCCGACTACGCGCTCACGCGCCTCGGTGACGTTCATGCCGCGCAGCGCCGACGGCACGCTGTCGTTCAGGCGCGCGTCGGGTGTCAGGATATTGAGCAGTGACAGCCCGTGGCGCTGCGCCATCGCGTAATCGTTAAAATCGTGGGCCGGCGTGACCTTGACGCAGCCGGTGCCGAAGGTCGGATCAACGAAGCTGTCGGCGATGATCGGGATTGACCGGTCTACGATCGGCAGGTGCACCTGCCGGCCGATCAGGCGCCGGTAGCGTTCGTCCTCAGGGTTTACCGCCACGGCCATATCGCCGAGCATGGTCTCAGGCCGGGTAGTGGCGACGAGCAACTTCCCGCTACCGTCGGCGAGCGGGTAGCGCAGGTACCACAGCTGGCCATCTTCTTCCGCGGTGAGCACTTCGAGATCCGACAGCGCCGTGCACAGCACCGGATCCCAGTTGACCAGCCTCTTACCGCGGTAGATCAGACCCTGCTCGTGCAAGCGCACGAACGCCTCGATGACGGCCTGTGACAAATCGGCATCCATCGTAAAGCGCTCGCGCGACCAGTCCACGGATGCGCCGAGCCGGCGCAGCTGTCGGACGATCGTGCCGCCGGATTGTGACTTCCATTGCCAGACGCGCTCGATAAATTGCTCGCGAGTCAGGTCGGTGCGCTTCTTGCCCTCGGCATTGAGCTGACGCTCGACCACCATCTGCGTCGCGATGCCTGCGTGGTCTGTGCCGGGTTGCCATAGCGCAGTCACGCCGCGCATCCGCTGGTAGCGCGTCAGCGCATCCATAATCGTGTCCTGGAATGCGTGGCCCATGTGCAGCGTGCCAGTCACGTTGGGCGGCGGGATGACGATGCAGTAGGAGCCCGTGCCCGGTCGTGGCGCGAACCAGTTATGCGCTTCCCATTGCTGGTACCAGCGCTGCTCGATTTCCCCCGGTGCGTAGACCTTGTCCATCGGCGATTGTCTTAACGCTCGTGCAAAGGAAAAATTATAGGGTCACGCGAGGCGGCGCGTGGCGCGATCGGTGGCCGAGCGGCCGCCGCAATCTATTCAGATAAAAAGCTATAATATCAATAACTTAAGATATATAGCTCAGAAGCGAGATCCGATACTGCTCAAGCCCCCGACGAAGTCTGGTGCGTGTTCGGCTTCAAGCCAAGGTCGCGATAGCTTCGGTATCGCTGTCGACCAGCCGCCCGCCGGTCAGGATCGGCATCGATGATCTCAAGCACACGCTTGGAACCTTCGATCGAAGCCGGCAGCGTGCCGGCCAGATTCACGATCAGGCCAAGCCCCGGCGCGGCTGCTGCCGGTGTGCCAAGTTGGACCGGGGTCGCCTCCCAATCGGCAGCCGCGCTGAGCGGCTCGTGGGGTACGAAGCTACGATCGCCAAAAGTCCACAGCAGTTCATCGAATGCTGCCAGCTGCGATTCGTCGTCGAGACAGACCAGTACCCGCTGCCCATCGAGATAGGCCTGCTCGATTTGCCGGCAGGCAAAGCGCCACCGGGCGCGCTCGTCGTCGCCGTCCAGCACGTAGAAGTCGACGCTCGGCATTGGCGCCGCTTCAGGAACGGGCGCGATGCACCAGGAAATCAGCCACCAGCGATAACGGGCGGCCGGTGGCTCCCTTCGCGGCGCCCGACAGCCAAGCCGTGCCGGCGATATCCAAGTGAGCCCATTTCATGCCCTGGGTGAATTTGCTCAGGAACGCCGCGGCGGTGATCGTGCCGCCTTCGCGGCCGGCGATATTTGCCATGTCAGCGAAGTTGGTACGCAACTGCTCGCCGTACTCTTCAGTCAGAGGCAGCTGCCAGGCGCGATCATCGCTGCGCCGGCCCGCGGCCAGCAGTTCGTTTATCAGCGGCTCGTCATTGCCAAGCAGACCGCTGTGGTGATTGCCCAGGGCGATGACGCAGGCGCCGGTAAGCGTCGCGAAGTCGATCAGCGCCGCGGGTTTGTAGCGGCGGGCGTAGTGCAGGGCATCGCACAGAATCAGCCGGCCTTCGGCGTCGGTATTGAGTATCTCCACGGTCTGTCCGCTCGCGCTGACGGCGACGTCGCCCGGCTTGATGGCGCGTCCATCGGGCATATTTTCGCAGCACGGGACCAGCCCGACCACGTTCAGCGGCAATTTCGACCGGGCCGCAAGATCCAGCGCCGCGATCACGGTCGCCGCCCCGCACATGTCGAATTTCA
>DASWBL010000320.1:0-4588 GCA_036390615.1 Steroidobacteraceae bacterium
CGGACGTCGATGAGCGAATTCGCGGCCTGCGCTCCGGCGGCGACAATTACCTGAGCAAGCCATTTGCGTTCGGCGAGCTGCTCGCCCGCCTGGACGCTCTCCTGCGACGCAGCCAGGGAGACAATGCGCAGGCCAAAATCGAAGTCGCGGACCTGAGCATTGACCCATTGTCCCGCAAGGTCAAGCGCGGCTCACGGAATATCCTGCTGGCTCCCCGCGAATTCAAGCTTCTTGAGTATCTGGCGCGACACGCCGACCAGGTCGTCACGCGCACGATGCTGCTGGAAAACGTCTGGGACTATCACTTCGATCCGCAGACCAATGTAATCGACGTGCACATCAGTAAATTGCGTCAAAAGATCGATGCCGACTTTGAGCGTCCACTGCTGCGCACAGTCCGCAATGCGGGCTACATGCTGGCCTCGCATGACTGAGCACTGCCGGCCGTGAGATTGCTGCGCTCATCGGCGCTGACGCTGGCGGCTGGTTACATTGCGCTGGGACTGGCGGCGCTGGGGCTGTTTGCCGCGCCGCTCTGGTACGCGTGGCGCGCGACCATTCAAGAAGGGCGGATGGAGATCCTGCAGTCCGACGCCCAGCGGTTTGCCGAGGTATTCAGGCGCGAAGGCTCGCAGGGGCTGATTGCGTTCATTAATGCGCGCGTCGGCATGCAGATTGCCGGCGAACGCCTGCTGCTGTTTGCCGACCCGGATCTGAAGCCCCTTGCCGGCAACCTGCCCGCATGGCCAGAAGCCCTGCCGGCGGAACCCGGGAGCTACAAGGTCAGAATTGACGTCGGTAACGGCCCGACTGACGTGGCGCTAGTGGACGAGATCCTGCCGGGCAACTACCACGTACTCGTCGGGCGCGACACCGCGCGCTTCCGGCCACTGGAGCAGCGTTTCTGGTATGCGCTTGCGAGCGCAGTGGCGATTCTGTCGATACTCGGGGTGTGCGGTGGTGTGTTGATCCGGCGCGCACTGATGGCGCGCATCTTCAGCATCCGCAAGTCGATGGCGGACATTATCAATAGCGATCTCAGCCTGCGGCTGCCGACGCAGCGTGGCGGCGATGAGCTCAACACGCTGGCCCAGACCATCAACAGCATGTTTGATCAGCTCGAGCAGCTGCTGCATGGCGTGCGCAATGTTTCCAATGCCATTGCTCACGATTTGCGCACGCCACTGGCGGAGCTGCGATCGCGACTCGAGGAGCTGGCGCTGACCAAACCCTCGCCGGAGCAGACCTTTGCCGACATCGACGCGTCGGTGGCCGACGTGGACCGCGTGATTCGTATCTTCAATGCGCTGTTGCGCCTGGCTGAGATCGACAGCGGCATGCGCCGATCCGGGTTCATCAGCCTCGACGTGACCGAAATCGCGGCGGCGGCGGTGGAGTTCTACCAGCCGGCGGCCGAACTGAAAGGCTCGACAGTGGTGCTCAAGGGCGGCGCGGCAAGCGGCCGCGGCGATCCGCTGCTGCTCGCACAGGCACTTGGCAATCTCATCGACAACGCGCTGAAGTACTCGCCCAACGGCGGCGTCATCACGGTCACGGTCGAGTCTGCCGCAAACGGTGACGTAATCATAACGGTCGCGGACCACGGCCCCGGTATTGCCGACGCGGAAAAGCCCAAGGTGATCGAGCGGTTCTACCGCGGGGACCCCAGTCGGGGAACACCAGGTGTGGGGCTCGGGCTGAGCCTGGTCGATGCGGTCGCGCGGCTCCATGGCAGCCCGCTGGAGCTCGAGGACAACCAGCCGGGATTGCGGGCGCGGATGGTGCTGAAGCAAGATGCACCACAGATCCGACGTGCCGCGCCGGCGGATGCAACGGCAGGCAGCCTGAGCCAGGAACCAGCCTTCCGTTGATGTTGTGGCGCGTATGGCGTGCCACTGGCGGCCCCACGGCGTCAAGCGGCTACATATTTGCCGTCAGGGCCGAATGACGGGCCGGGGGCCGAATGTGAGATATCTGCATTTATTGCTGCTGGTGATTGCGTTTTCGCCATGCAGCGCCGTCGCGGAGCCGGAGACGGAGCCCGCGGCGACCTCGATAGCTAAGCTGCAGCAGCAACTTGAAAAGGTACTCACCGACACGCGCACGCCGGGAGCGTCGGTGGCGATCGTGCGTCGCGACGGTCCGCAATGGGTGACGGGCCTTGGCTTGGCCGACGTCGCTGCGGGCCGGCCGGCTACCGCCGCGACCTTATTTCGGATCGGCTCGGCCTCCAAGGCCTTTGCGTCGCTGGCAGTGCTCAAGCTCGCGGCCGCTGGCCAGTTGTCGCTCGATGATCCGGTGCGAAAACTCGCACCCGAGGTGTGGTTTGAGAATGCCTGGGAGGCGACGGACCCAGTGCGGGTCGTCAATTTGCTCGAGCACACGACCGGCTGGGATGACGCGCACTTTCGCGAGCTGGCCAAGGATGCGCCCGCCATTGGGCTGCGCGAGGCCCTTGATTTTGACCACCATTCCCGAATTTCGCGCTGGCGACCCGGCACGCGCATGGCCTACTGCAATTCCGGGGCTGCGGTCGCCGCCCTCATCGTCGAGAAAATCACCGGCGAGCGCTTTGAAGATTACGTCGCACAGAATTTTTTCGGGCCGATCGGCATGCAAACTGCCAGTTATTTTCAGCCGCCGGCATCGCTGACAGCCACGCTATACCACGACGACGGCAAGAGTCCGTATGCGTACTGGAATATACTTTTTCGGCCGTCCGGCGCCATTAATGCCTCGGCTGACGATATGGCCCGGTACCTGCTTTTTTACCTGAATCGCGGCAGCGTCGATGGTCGGCAGGTTTTGCCGGCGGCGGCGCTTGACCGCATGGAAACCCCCGTCAGCACCTGGGCCGCCCGGCAGGGGCTCAAGGACGGTTATGGACTGGGCAATTACTGGTCGATTCACGACGGTTTCGTCTATCACGGGCACAACGGCGGGATGCAGGGCGGTTTAACCGAAATGGCGTATCTTCCGGATGCTGGTGTTGGTTATTTCTACAGCATCAATTCCGGCAGCAGCGAGGCCTACAGGAAATTCAACAACCTGATTCGCGCTTATATAACGCGCGAGCAGTCAAGACCTGCGCTGCCGCCTCGCGCGCCGCTGCCGGACGCAGCGGCCGCGTACGCGGGCTGGTACGAATTCGATTCCTCGCGCGTTCAGATGCTGCACTTCCTCGAGAAGCTGCTGACTCTGACCCGCATCCAGTTCCGTGACGGCAAGCTCGTGGCGTCCTACTTGGGCTCGAGCGGCGATGTGTACGTACCGGTGACCGGCCTGCTGTTCAGGCACGTTGCGACTGATGCGCCGCCCGACCCGGTCGCAATCGTCGCGTTGCTCGAGCCGAACCAGGACGGGCGATTCATACAGCTCGGCATTGGAACGACATTCAGGCAGGTGCCTGCCTGGGTCGGTGTTCTGCAATTGGTTTTGACGGCATACGCGCTGCTCGCCATTATTTCAATTCTGATCTACGCGCCGTTCTGGCTCTTGGGCGGCCTGAGCCTTCGGCGCCGGCGACCCGCAGAGCGCGCGATGCGGCTCTGGCCGCTCACTGCCGTACTCAGCCTGCTTGGAATCGTCGTGACGATGGCGCTTTGTGGGGAAGAGGCCATCTCGCGTCTCGGAAATCTGACCGGCTATTCGGCCGCACTCTGGGGCTTTACGGTCTTATATGCCGTGGCGGCGGTCGCCGGTGCCGCGGCCTGTTGGCGCGCGCGCCGAACGGTGATTCGACGCGGCGTGCGCATCTATTCGCTGCTGGTATGTGCCGCACTGCTGATCGGCGCGGCTTACCTCGCATGGTGGGGCGTGATCGGACTGCGCACCTGGGCCTGACGGGCGACTGGCGTCCTTATGAAAAAGCTTAAGCATGAAGCCGAACTGTTCAAGGCCGCTTTGCTGGCCGGAATGCGTTACGCCGAGGGTCGCAAGGCCGTGGTGTTCGAGGCCACCGATTCAGCCAGCGACAAGCTGCTCTATGTGTACCGGCTGCTGGTCCACGACAAGCTCATTCAACCGATGCCGGAAGAACAAGTATCGGAGCGGTCGCTGCGGCACCGGCTGGCGCTGTGGTACGCGAGTCAGCTACCGCCGGATGACCCTTTATTGAAATGAGTCTGGCCGGCTTCCGGAGTGCGCTGGTCCCGGGCGACCTGGGATTGCATGTAGGTCGCATTCAGACAAGAATATGGTCGGTGGCTGGCATGTAATTTAGCCTGTTTGCCAGAGATCCCAGCGGTAACTGACAATATTATATTTAATATCAAAGACTTGGATGTGAAACGGCCAGCCAGGTCGGTGGGAGAATCCGTGGACCAGGGTCCGACGCTTAGGAAGAGCCACTTTGGCTTTCTGACGCTGCCGCAGTACTCGATGATCGCGCTGACCAACGCGGTTGAGCCGCTGCGCATGGCCAACAGCTTGAGCGGCCAACTCGCTTACGAATGGTCCATCGCGAGCCTCGATGGCAACCCGGTGACGGCGAGCAACGGTATGACTCTGACCCCGACGCGTGCCCTCGATCAGTTGGGCCGCGTCGATATCCTTTTTGTCTGTGGCGGCGTGCAAGTACGCGAGGCCA
>DASWBL010000321.1:0-6442 GCA_036390615.1 Steroidobacteraceae bacterium
AGCGTTTCGGGCCGTTCGAATTGCGCGGCGAAAAGCGGGTTATGGGCCTGCTCGATGCGCTGCTGGAAGGCTACGTTCGGCAGGGGCGGATGCGCCTGCCGGGCAGCGAATACCGTCCCTGTTATCGGCTGAGCGCCTAGAAAAACCGCCCTCCGGGCACTTGCGACGCGCTGCGCATTTTGCACCGAAGGGCTGTGACCCAGTTCCTCTGGCCGCTGCCACGCCGGGCGTAGTCTCGAACTGAGGAGATCGCGCACAGCATGGACAAACCAGACCGGTTCGGGAAGGACGATCCCGCCAACCCGCGCGCCGCCGCCAAGACGCCGGCGACCCCACCGCCCCCTGGTGGTGGCGCGGAAGCCTACGCCCGCTGGATCGAGCACATGCAGCGCTCGCGTGGCCGGCATGCGGCCATCACCCGTAATCTTTACACCTGGTCGAACTACAAGAGCTGGACCGAAAAGGTCAAGAATTCCTGGGACCCTGAGCCCTCGAAATAAGCTTCCTCAGCCGGCGGTACCCACTCCGGCCAGGCTTGCAGCGGCCAGCACGCGCGCCTGCTCGCCACTCGGTTCTGCCAGCCACCTCAAAAGCGAATCCCATTGCGGCAGGTCCTCGATGACCTGGAAGGGCCGCATTTCGTGCAGGCCCAGGCCGAGTTCGGCACCGCGGATGTAGTTCTGCGAGTCCCTAAGCGTCGCCACGATCGGAATATTCAGGGTCGTGAGGAAACGCTGGAGCGATTGGTAGATCACGGTATTGCGGCGCACGCGGTTGGCGACGATCGCGAGGCGATTGTCGTCGCGCCGCACCTTGGCCACCAGCAGCAGGCTCTCGATGCAGCGCGAACAGGCGTGGATGTCGATGTTGGAGGGCAGCACCGGCACCAGGATCTTGTCAGCCGAGGCCGTCAGCTCCGGCATCTCGCGGGCATCGATCGCCGCCGGCGTATCGACGATGACCCGGCCGCATTCGGCCGGGATGCGCAATTGGAAAGCGCGGGTCGTGCGCGCGTCGCGCTCATAGGCACAGATCAGATGGATCGGCAGCTGGCTCGGTACGCGCTTTTTGACCCAGTTGGCGGAGGAGGCCTGAGGGTCATAATCCATCAACGTGGGCTTATCGCCCTGCATCGCGTAGTAGCTGGCGAGATTGATGGCGAGCGTCGTCTTGCCGGAGCCGCCCTTGGGATTCAGTACCACAATGCGCTGCATGCGCGGTCCCGCAAACTCCTGGCGACGTTATGTCCGTTCACAGCGTTCGCACGCTGTTATGTCCGTTGACAGCGTACGCACGCTGCCTGCGCGCTGCAAGTTTGTGCGCCCGCTGCTTCGAGCTGTGAGACCGCGCACGGACCTAGCGCGCGTCATTGCCTACGATGCTTGGCAAGTTGAACAGGATGCGCACGCTTGGAAGTACTGCTGCTGTTCTGGGATGAGGTCGACGACCTAATCAGTGCCTGCTGGCACGTCCTGCTTTCCTGACTTGAATTAATCCCGCGCTGACCCGATAAAGACGGCCTGGTCCGGCCTGCTGCCGGCTGCCCAAGGACGTTACTTAATGTCGAGCACGCGTGAAACCCACGGTTTTCAGGCCGAGGTGCGTCAGCTGCTGAAGCTGATGATCCATTCGCTGTACAGCCACCGGGAAATCTTCCTGCGTGAGCTGATCTCCACCGCCTCCGATGCCAACGACAAATTGCGGTTCCTCGCCCTGAGTGAACCGGCGCTGCTTGGTACCGACACCGAGCTTGGCATCTGGATCGATTTTGACGCCGTCGCCAAGACTCTGACGGTCAGAGACAACGGCGTCGGCATGAGCCGCGAGGAACTCATCGCGCACCTCGGCACGATCGCCAAGTCCGGCACCGCGGAGTTCTTCCAGCGGCTGACGGGCGATCAGCAGCGCGATGCACAGCTGATCGGCCAGTTCGGCGTCGGTTTTTACTCGGCCTTCATTGTCGCCGACCGTGTCGAAGTGCTGTCGCGCAGCGCCCAGGCCGGCGCCGAGACCGCAACCCGCTGGAGTTCGAGCGCGGACGGGGAATTTACCGTCGAGCCGGCCGAGTACCCGGCCCGCGGCACCAGCGTCATCCTGCACCTCAAGGACGAGGCGCTGGAATTTGCCGACCGCTGGCGGCTTAGGTCGCTGGTGCAGCGCTATTCGGACCACATTGCCTTCCCGGTGCGGCTGCCCAAGGAAGGCGCGACGCTCGAGTACGAGATCGTCAACCAGGCCAAGGCGCTGTGGGCCCGGCCGCGCACCGAAATCAGCGAGGATGAGTACCAGGCCTTTTACCGGCATATCGCCCACGACGGCACCGATCCTCTGACCTGGAGCCACCATCGGGTCGAAGGCAAGCGCGAGTACACCAGTTTGCTGTACGTCCCGGCCCACGCGCCCTTCGACCTCTGGCATCGCGAGGCCGCGCGCGGCCTGAAGCTGTACGTGCGCCGCGTGTTCATCATGGACAACGCCGAGCAGTTCTTGCCGCTGTACCTGCGCTTCATCAAGGGCGTGGTCGATTCGGGCGACCTGCCGCTGAATATTTCGCGCGAGCTGCTGCAGCAGGACAAGGAGGTCGAGGCGATGCGCGCGGCGCTCGCGCGCCGGGCGCTGGAGCTGCTCGCCAAGCTCGCGACCGAGGATGCGGACAAGTACGCGACTTTCTGGACCGAGTTTGGGCGGGTGCTGAAGGAAGGCCTAAGCGAGGATCCGGCCAACCGTGAGCGGCTGCTGCCGCTGCTGCGCTTTGCCAGTACCGCGACCGTCGACAATGCCGAGCGCACGAGCCTGGCCGAATACGTGAAGCGGCTGCAGCCCGGGCAGACCAAGATCTACTACCTGATCGGCGATTCGGTGAATGCGGCCCGAGAAAGCCCGCATATCGAGTTGCTGCGCCAGAAGGGCATCGAAGTGCTGCTGCTCGCCGACCGCATCGATGAGTGGGTCATGGGGCAAGTGAGCGAGTTCGAAGGCCATCGCTTCAAGGACGCGGCCCGCGGTGACCTTGAGCTCGGCCCGCTGCTGGATGCGGCCGAGCAGCAGCGCGGCGATGCGGCGCTGAAGGAAAGCAAGGCCCTGCTGCGCCGCTGCAAGGAAGCGCTCGGCGACCGGGTAATCGAAGTCCGGCCCAGCATCCGCCTGAAGGATTCGCCGGCCTGCCTGATACGGGCCGAGTCCGAGCCGTCGGCGCAGATGCGCCGGATCCTGGCCGCCAACGGCCAGCCGTTACCGGCCGCGGCCCCGACACTCGAGCTCAACATCGAGCATCCGCTGCTGCGCTACCTGGATACGCTCAAGGATCCGGCGCAGTTTGCCGAGCTTGCGGTGCTGCTTTTTGACCAGGCCTGCCTGCTCGATGAGGGCCAGGTAGCCCAGCCGGCAGAGTTTGCGCGGCGGCTCAACGGTTTGCTCGTGCGGCTGGCCGGGGTGCAATAATCATCCTCAAGCCGGCCGGTGGAGTTAGGTCATGACCGATAAATTGCCCAGCGATGCGGAACTGCGCGCCAAACTGACGCCGCTCCAGTATCACGTCACGCGCGAGCACGGGACAGAACGGCCCTTTAGCGGCCAGTACGTCAGCAACCACGATGCCGGGCAGTACCAGTGCGTGTGCTGCGGCGCCGTGCTGTTCAGCTCGGATACCAAGTTCGACAGCGGCTCGGGCTGGCCAAGCTTCTGGCTGCCGCTCGCGGGCGACCGCGTCCGCACGGTGACCGACCAGTCGCTCGGCATGGCGCGCACCGAGGTGCGTTGCGCGCGTTGCGATGCGCACCTCGGCCACGTATTTGATGACGGGCCGGAACCTTCGGGCTTGCGTTATTGCATCAACTCGGCGGCACTGAATTTTGACAAGGGCGCAGCGCCGCCCAAATGAGCGCGCGGCCATCCGCGCCAGAAGCAGCGCAGCTGACCGGGCCCGCCGGCACGCTTGAGGCGTTGATCGAGACACCGCCGGCTCCACCCCGATACTTCGCCGTCGTGTGTCATCCGCATCCGCTGCACGGCGGGACGCTTCAAAACAAGGTCGTGTACATGCTGGCCCGCACGTTGCTGCAACAGGGCGTGGCCGCAATACGCTTTAATTTTCGCGGCATCGGCACGAGCAGCGGGCAATTTGACGAAGGCATTGGCGAAGTGGCCGATGCACTGGCGGTGGTTGCCTATGGGCGGACGCGCTGGCCGCAAGCCGGGCTGGTGCTCGCCGGATTTTCCTTCGGCGGCATGGTGGCAGCGCAGGCGGCCGCCTCGGCCAGGCCGCAGTGGCTGGTGACCGTGGCGCCCGCGGTTCGGTTATTGACCCGCCCGTTGCCGCAGCCCGCATGCCCGTGGCTGCTCATCCAGGGTGATGCCGACGACGTGGTGGACCCGCAGCAGGTCAGCGACTGGGCGAAAAGCTTCGCACCGCCGCCGACGCTCAAGCGTCTGCCGGGCGTCGGGCACTTTTTTCATGGGAGGCTGCAGGATCTGCAGCAGGCGGTCGCGGCTGAACTCCCCGCTGCCCTGAACCTGGGCCCCGGCGGGCCATAAAAACCGGGCCCGAGCTGAGCGGTGGCTCAGCCGGGCCCTGAGATAACCGAAAACTGTCTAATCAGAGTTCAGTTTACAAACGACTTGAGATTCTTCAGCGGCAGCGCGCGCACTTTCTTGCTGGCGGGCTTGGCCTTGAACGTGATCTTTTCGCCGGTGAAGGGGTTAATGCCCTCGCGCGCCTTGGTGGCGGGCTTACGGACGACCTTGAGCTTCAGTAAGCCCGGAAGCGTAAACAGACCATTGCTGCGGAGGCTCTTCTTGATGATGCCGTTGAGTGTTTCAAACACTTCATTGACGTTTTTGCGGGACAGTTCCGTATCCTTAGAAATCTGAGCCAGAATTTCCGACTTGGTCGGAGCCCCACCTTTCTTTGCCATTGCCGAATCTCCTCGAGTTGCGTACTTGGCTGATCAGCCGAATCAAAAAACCGTTTACGGTGCGAAACCGGGCGCAACATAGCACAAGCGCGCTCGCGCGCAAATCCATTTTTTACTTCGTACTCGCTAAAAAGGGCTTTTTTTATAGGCTTTGGCGCAACCACGATCGCGATGACAAGTTTCGACGCAACGCTGCGAGTCTCGATTTGCCGTGCAAATAAGCGTCTAAACCACTGGAGCGTAACGAGTCGTGGCGCGCGCCGCTTGTGCTCCGAGGCTGGAAAGCCGCGGCCAACGCGCCGTTGCCCGGCCGCGCCACAGCACAAAAAATATTTTATTTTTTTTCAGCGCGCACGCACACGATGGCGCCGCGCGGCCTGCTTTAGCGCCGATGCGTTCAAACGCCGGTCAGGCTGGTGAGCCCAATCAGCGCCGCCTGAATCGCAATCAGCACCCACAGCGGCGACAGATCGAGGCCGGCCAGCGGCGGAATCAGCCGGCGCACCGGCCGCAGCAGCGACTCGGCCAGCGGCGCAAGCACGGCGTTTACCGGCGAATAGCTGGCCGGCGTCAGGAACGACAGCAGCACATACAGGAAAACCGTGAACAGGTAGGTCCGCAGCACCATGCGCACGATGGCGGCGAGCGTCAGCCAGCCCCACATCACGAGCGGCGGCAGGCCGATCCCGCTCAGCAGCGCAGGCGCCGCGGCGTCGGCCGCCGCAAAGACCAGCACGGCGACCGCGCTTGCAGTGTCCAGCCGGCCAATGGCTGGCAGCACCCGGCGCAGCGGCAGCACCACCGGATTGGTGATCTGCACCAGCGAGCGCACCAGCGGGGCGCGAAAATCGGCCCGCGACCATTGCAATAGCAGCCGAAGCAGCACGGCCAGCAGGCAAAGCGACAACAGGGTATCGACTAGGAAAACTAACGCCGCCATCAAGCCTCACTCCTTAGCCTCGAAACACGCCGTCCATCAGGGAGATCCGAACTCATCGGCCATCGCGGCGCCGCGCCGCGCGGCTGCCTGTACGGCAGCGTCGATCAGCGCCGCCAGACCACCTTCGTGCAGTACCTTAAGCGCGGCCTCGGTGGTGCCACCCTTGGAGGCGACCGCTGCGCGCTGCTCCGCCAGGTTCGGATCCGCGTGCGCAAGTTGCCCGGCGCCAAACAGCGTCTCGGTCGCCAGCAGCTGTGCCGTGGCGGCGTCGAGGCCGAGGGCGCGACCGGCGGCCGCCAGCTGTTCGGCAAGCAGGAAGAAATAGGCCGGGCCACTGCCGGACACGGCGGTGACCACATCGATCAGTGCCTCCTCGCCGACCCAGACACAACGCCCGACGGACGTGAGCACCTGCTCGGCCAGCTCCCGCGCCTCCCGCCCGACATCAGCACTCGCAAACAGCGCCGTGATGCCCGCGCCGACGAGGGCCGCACGATTAGGCATGGCGCGCACCAGCGGTAAATCTGGCAACCAACGGCGCAGCGCCGCAGTGCGCACGCCGCCGGCGATGGACACCAGCACCGGCCCC
>DASWBL010000322.1:0-3235 GCA_036390615.1 Steroidobacteraceae bacterium
CGTCGGGGAGCACCCGATGACGGTGGACTTCGCGCTGAGTCTCGCGAGCGCCGCCGCGCGCGTGCTCGCGCCCGAAGGAGGGCGCGTGCTCATCGGCAAGGACACGCGGCTCTCGGGCTACATGTTTGAGTCGGCGCTGGAGGCCGGCTTCGTCGCTGCCGGCGTCAATGTGCTGCTGCTCGGCCCGCTACCGACTCCGGCCATCGCCTACCTGACTCGCAAGCTTGGCTGCGATCTGGGCGTGGTGATCAGCGCCTCGCACAACGGTTATGAGGACAACGGCATCAAATTCTTTGATGCCGCCGGCAGCAAATTATCCGACGACGCGGAGGAGCAGATCGAAGCGGCGATGGCGGCGCCGCCGCTGACGCGCGTTTCGCGCGAGCTCGGGCGCGCGCGACGAGCCGAAGAATCGCGCACGCAGTACCAGGAGTTCTGCGCCGCCACGCTGCCGGCCGGATCGGACTTAAACGGACTGAAGCTGGTTATCGATTGCGCCAACGGCGCGGCGTATAAAGTGGCACCGCGCACGCTGGCTGATCTCGGTGCGGACATCGTGCCGATTGGCTGCTCGCCCAACGGCCGCAACATCAACGAAGGCTGCGGCTCGACGGCACCCCAACTGCTGCAACTGACGGTACCGGGCGTGCGCGCCGACGCGGGCCTCGCGCTCGACGGCGACGGTGACCGGCTGCTGATGGTCGATCATCTGGGCCGCCTGGTCGACGGTGATCAGCTGCTGTACATCCTGGCGGCCGACCGGCACGCGCGCGGCGTACTGACCGGACCGGTCGTGGGAACGCTGATGAGCAACCTCGGCCTGGAGCTGGCATTGCGCGGGCTCGGCATTGCATTTGAACGCACGGCCGTGGGCGATCGGCATGTGCTCGCGCGACTGAAGGAAAGCGGTGGCGTGCTGGGAGGGGAGACTTCCGGGCATATCCTGTGCCTTGATTGCACCACGACCGGCGATGGCCTGATCAGTGCGTTGCAGGTGCTGGCCATCATGCGGCGCACCGGCCGCTCGCTGGCTGAGCTCAGCGCCGGCGTACATCGCCTGCCGCAGGTATTGCTCAACGTATCGGTCGCGCGACGCTTTGATCCGAATTCCATCGGCACCATTCGTGACAGTGTGGCCAAGGTCAAGGCGCACCTCGGCAGTGATAGCCGTGTGGTACTGCGCGCCTCCGGGACCGAAGCGCTGATTAGGGTCATGGTCGAAGGCGCCGACGAGGCGCAGGTACGGGCCGGCGCCGAGCGGATCGCCGCCGCCGTGCGGGCCGCCGAACCCTGATCTGCCCCGGGGTTTGCGTGTCGGCGGTCGCGCCGCTATCATCCGCGCGCCCAAACTGGGCCGACCCTTCAAACGACTGCAGATTTAAGCTATGCGGGCCAAGATTGTTGCCGGCAATTGGAAGATGCACGGCACACGCGCCGAGAGCGCAACGCTGATCGAAGCGATTATCGCCGGATTGCGGGAAGACTCCGCGCAGTGCGTGCTGTGCCCGCCGTTTGTGTACCTGAGCGAGGCCTGGCGGTTGCTACGCGGCGGTGCGGTGGCGCTCGGTGCGCAGGATGTTTGCGCCGAAGCGCAGGGCGCCTTTACCGGCGAAATCTCAGCCGCGATGCTCAAAGACGTCGGCTGCCGGTATGTGCTGGTCGGTCACTCCGAGCGTCGTGCCCTTTACGGGGAAGACTGCTCGCTGGTGGCGCGCAAATTTGCGGCTGCGCTCAGCCGTGGGCTGACGCCCATACTTTGCATCGGCGAGCAACTGGCGGAACGGGAAGCCGGGCGCACCGAGGAAGTGGTGGCTACCCAGCTCGATGCGGTCACCGGGCTGTGCGGCGTGCCGGCCCTAGGCCTCGCGGTGATCGCCTATGAGCCGGTCTGGGCCATCGGCACGGGCCATACGGCGACGCCCGGCCAGGCCCAAGAGATACACAGGTTCATTCGTCAGCGCATCGCCGGGCAGGATGCTAAAATCGCGGCCGAAGTTCGCATCCTCTACGGCGGCAGCGTCAAAGCTGGCAACGCGCGGGAGCTGTTTGCAATGCCGGACGTTGACGGGGGCCTGATCGGCGGCGCGTCGCTGAAGGCCGATGAATTCTTGAGTATCGTCGCCGCGGCGAGCGGCTGAGGTCTGGGTCGTTATGCTGCACAATGTCCTGATGATTCTTCAGTATTTCTGCTCCGCCGGGATCATTGCGCTGGTGCTCGTGCAGCGCGGCAAGGGCGCCGAGGCCGGCGCGGGTTTTGGAGCCGGCGCCTCCGGCACCGTGTTTGGCGCACGTGGCGCGGGCACCGCATTGTCGCGCGCGACGGCGGTGCTGGCGGGCGTGTTCATGATCACCAGCCTGTCGCTCGCGTATGTCGGGACGCATAAAAGCGCGGCGCCGGCTTCGGTACTGGATCGGGTCGCACCAGCTCCAGTATCGGCGCCTGCAAGTGCGCCGCAGCCGGTCCAGGGAACCTCTTTGCCTGCCGCGCCGTCTCCCGCGCCGTCCCCCAAGACACCCTGAGCGGGGGAAGGGACCTCGGTTTTAGGACGCCGACGTGGTGGAACTGGTAGACACACTAGCTTGAGGGGCTAGCGCCGCAAGGTGTGGGAGTTCGAATCTCCCCGTCGGCACCAGAGTTCCGTACAATTGAAGGGCCAGACGGGGGCGGAGCGGCCATGCTGCCCGCCCTTTTTTTGACCACCGGTGGTGCCCCATGCTTGCCAACTACCTGCCCGTGCTTATTTTCCTGGCGCTGGTCACGATTCTCGCAGCGTTGCTGCTTGGGCTGGGCACGATGTTCGGGCGGCTTGGATCACGGCACCCGGCTGATCCCGACAAGCTCGGCCCTTACGAATGCGGCTTTGATCCGTTCGAAGACACGCGCGGCCGCTTCGACGTGCGCTACTACTTGGTGGCGATCCTGTTCATCGTCTTCGATCTGGAAATCGCATTCCTGTTTCCGTGGGCAGTATCGCTCGGTCGCACGCACGGGCTCGGCCTGCTCGCGATGGCAGTGTTCCTGTTGATCTTGGTGGTGGGCTTTATTTACGAGTGGAAGCGGGGAGCGCTCGAGTGGGACTAGAGGAATTCACCGCCAGCGAAAGCTTTTCAGAGCGTGGCTTCATGACCACGCGACTCGACAGTCTTATCGACTGGGCGCGCACTGGTTCGCTGTGGCCGATGACTTTCGGGCTCGCCTGCTGCGCGGTGGAAATGATGCACGCCGGGGCGTCGC
>DASWBL010000323.1:0-32405 GCA_036390615.1 Steroidobacteraceae bacterium
TCTGGCGGCCTCGCTTGCCTGGATTGTGAACGAGAATTTCAGCCTCACTCTGGACGGCGAGAATCTCAACAACCCGATCCTGAAGTACTACGCGGCGAACACCGACCAGCCGCGCGCGTTCTACAGGAATGGCAGGCAGTACTACCTGACGCTGCGCGCCAAGTTCTGAGGTGTAATCGAGGCACCGGGCGGGCGGGCTTCTCCCCTCCTGCCGCCCGCCCGGCAAGCCTCCACAGGGATCGGACGGGCCGCGGCCGGCGGCCCTTGGCGCCCGCGTCGCGGGGCGAGTAACGTTCGCCAGTCTATGACCACCGCCACGCTCTTCAATTATTCCTACAGCCCGCCGACTACGGTGTCCTCCGGCCCGGCGCCCGCGGGCGTGCGGCGTATCGTGATCGTTGGCGGCGGCACCGCCGGCTGGATGACGGCGCTCATCCTGGCGCGCTCGCTCATCGAGCGGGGTGTGGAGATCACGCTGCTGGAGTCGCCCGCGGTACCGACCATCGGGGTGGGCGAAGGCTCAACCCCGTGGCTGCGTGGCTTCTTCGACAGCCTCGGCATCGAGGAAGCCGAGTGGATGCCGGCCTGCCATGCGACCTACAAGTGCGGCATTACATTCGACGGGTGGTCGACCAAGCCGGGCTTCGAGCGCTATTTCCACCCGTTCGCCTCGATGCTGGACAACCTGACGATGACGCAGTTTGTCTACAACGCCGAGGCCCGGATCAACGGCGCCAACGTCCACGCACACCCGGATCGATTTTTCATCGCGGCACGCCTCGCCGCCCGACGCCTTGCGCCAAAGCCGGCCGACAGCTTTCCGTTCGACATCTGGCACGGCTATCACTTTGATGCCGTGCTGCTCGGGCAGTTCCTGCACCGCAAGGCGCTGGAGCGCGGCGTGCGCTACAAGGTGTGCCACGTGACTCACGCGAAGCTCAATGAGCAGGGCGAGATCGCTTCGGTCGAGACGCGCGAAGGCGAATCCATCCGCGCCGATCTGTTCGTCGATTGCACCGGCTTTGCCGCGCTGCTGATTGATCAGGCGCTGCATACGCCCTATGTCAGCTTCGCCGAGAACCTGTTCAACGACGCGGCGGTCGCGCTGCCGTCCCCGATTAATGAGTCGATCGCTTCCGAAACTGTTTCCACGGCGATGAAGCACGGCTGGACCTGGAAGATTCCGCTCACCAGCCGCCACGGCAATGGCTATGTCTACAGCAGCCAGTTCTGCACGGCCGACGCGGCGGAAACAGAGCTTCGCCAGCATCTCGGGCTGCTCGATGCGGACACGCCCGCGCGGCACCTCAAGATGAAAATCGGGCGCGTCACGCAGCATTGGAACAAGAATTGCCTCGCAGTCGGGCTGTCACAGGGCTTTATCGAGCCGCTCGAAGCTACGGCATTGCTGTTCATCCAGCAGACCGCGGTCAGCTTCGCCGGTTTCCTGGACGCGGGCGATCTCAGTCCGGCAGCGCATGACCGCTTCAACCAGCAGGTCAACGAGCATTTTGAGGGCACACGCGATTACATCGTCACGCATTACAAAACCAACACCCGCAAAGACACGGACTACTGGCGCGCGAACGCCACCAACCTGCATCTGTCCGAGCCACTCAAGCAGCTGTTCTCCACCTGGATGGCCGGCAAGAGCATTGCGCCCGCCGTCCGCCAGCAGCTGATCGGCAAGGGCTATCCGGTCTTTTCCTGGTATTCGATTCTGGCCGGGATGGGCATCTTCCCTGACCCGCCGGGACTGCGGGAGCCGACGGCTGCCGAGGCGCGTTACAATATGGCAGAAATTGATAATCTGCTGGACCGCAGCGTCGTCAATTTCCGCGACCACCGCGAGGTGCTCGCCGCGATTCCCCCGCGACGCAGTGAAGATTCCTTGCAGGTTTATTTTTGGTAGTGGCAGAACCGTACCGATCCTGCATGAGACGGCAATGAACCACGCACTGAAGCCGATCCGGGAGTTTTCCGGAGCTGATAATTTTCCGGCTCTCGGTGCGTTGGTGGAATCCGGTCAGCCTGCCGTGCTGCGGGGTCTCGTGAGCCAGTGGCCGGCGACCCGCGAGGCGCGCATCTCGCCCACCGCCACGGTTGCCTACCTGCGGCGATTTGACAGCGGCGCGCTGGTCGATGCGGTCATGACCCAGCCGGAAATCGAGGGGCGGCTGTTCTACAACGACTCGATGAGCGGCTTTAACTTCATTCGCAACCGTCTGCCGCTTTCGGCCGTTGCCGAACAGGTACTGCGCTACAGCACTTTTCCCCGCGCCCCCGCCGTCGCTGCGCAGAGTGCGCTGATCGCCGAATGCCTGCCTGGCTTCGACGCCGAGAATCGTCTGCCGCTGCTGGATGAGTCGATCAAGCCGCGTATCTGGCTCGGCACCGCCATTACCACACCGACGCATCTGGACGAATGGAATAACTTCGGTTGCGTCGTCGCCGGCCGGCGCCGTTTCACTTTATTTCCTCCGGAGCAGATCACCAACCTTTACATCGGGCCGATCGACTTTGCACCTACTGGCGCGCCGATGAGCCTCGTTCGTCTGGATCGACCGGATTTCGCGCGCTTTCCGCTGTTTCGCACGGCACTCGCGGCGGCCGTGACTGCCGAGCTCGGGCCGGGCGACGCCATATTCCTTCCCCCGCTCTGGTGGCATCACGTCGAATCACTGGAATCCTTCAATCTGCTGGTCAATTACTGGTGGCACGCCGATGGCGGCGATTCGACCCGCGGCAATTCCGGATTCGACAGCATGGTGCACGCCATCTTGAATCTGCGGCAACTGCCGCCCGCGACGCGCGAAGCATGGGCTGCGTTGTTCGCGCATTACGTATTCGGTCCGGGCGTCGGCGTCACCGAACACATTCCGTCGGAGCGGCACGGCCTGCTCGGGAAGCTAGGGTCCGAGGCTGTCGCGCGTACTCGCGCATTCCTCGCCGGCCGTCTGCAGCCGAAGGGCTGATTACCGCATGCCACGCAGCAAAACGGGGCGCTAGCACACAGCATGGAGCAGGTTCTTACGAGAATTCCCGAATGGCATGACGTCGACTTGGCGCTATTCGAGCGCGAGATCATCACCCAGTATCGACCAGCCGTACTCCGAGGAGTCGTCGGTCATTGGCCGATAGTTGAACAGGCGCGGATCTCGCCCTTAGCAGTTGGCAAATACCTGCACAGTCTCGACAACGGCACACCGGTCCAGGCCATCATGATTCCGCCCGGCGTCGATCGCCGGGTTTTCTACCAGGCTGACCTGCGGGGCGTCAATTTCATCAGAAACAAACTGCCGATCTCGGCGATCATCGAGCAAGTCCTACGTTATTCGGCTTTTCCCAATCCGCCTTCAGTTGCGGTGCAAAGCGCACTGATCTCCGAATGCCTGCCAGGCTTCTTGGACGCCCACCCCTTGCCGTTCCTTGCCGCCCGGCCAGCCCCGCGCATCTGGCTCGGCAATCGACTCACCGTGCCCGCGCATATAGACGAAGGCAACAATATCGCCTGCGTGGTCAGTGGCGAGCGGCGCTTCACGCTATTTCCTCCGCAGCAGATCGCGAACTTGTACGTCGGGCCGCTCGAGTTCACGCCCAATGCCGCGCCGGTTTCCATGGTCGACTCAGCGCGCCCCGACTTCGATCGCTTCCCGCGCTACAAGGACGCGCTGGCAGCGGCACAAGTAGCCGACCTTGCACCCGGCGATGCGCTATTTATCCCGGCGCTTTGGTGGCACCAGGTCGAATCGCTCAGCGATATGAATATATTGATTAACTACTGGTGGGGCGGCTCGTTCGGCGCGGCGCAGTCACCCGTCGATTGCCTCCTGCATTGTCTGATGGTCATGAAGCAACTGCCGCCCGAGCATCGCGCCGCATGGAGCCACTATTTCGAGCACTTCATTTTTGCTGCGGACCCGGCCATGGCGGCGCACATTCCGGCCGATCGCCGCGGCGTACTTGGGGATCTGACCACTGAGCAGGCCCGCGCGATCAAGGCCAGATTGATTGCACGCCTGCAGAAGGAGAGCAGCAATGTTTGACCATGTCACCCTGCTGCTTTCATTCATTTATGTCATCGCGCTCACGCACCTGCTCTCATGTACAACGGGCTTGATTCTCGCGCGCGGCCGGGTCTGCTTTTCGCCGCTGCTCGCGCTTTGGATGCTGCTGGCCCTGGGAATACTATTCAACAACTGGCTTTCCATCTGGCTGCTGCATGCTGTTGAGCGCTGGACTACTGGCGAGATCGCGCTCAGTTTCACGATGGCGATAGTTCAATACTTCACCTGCTCGCTGGTTTGCATCGAGTTCAAGAGTGAAGGGAAAGTCGACATGGAGACGTGGTACGAGCAGCAGCGGCGGCCAATCATCGGCGCCTTCGCGAGCCTATTCGCTGTGGCGATGCTCGCGAATTATCTACATCGAGGTATATCCGGCCCGCACCGTGGTTCTGGCTGGATTGGCTCGGACGCCATCCTCCTCGCAATTTTCCTGCTGCTGATCGCAGCCATGGGATTCAGGGCAAGATGGCTCCAGTGGACCGTGGCACTGGTCATGCTGGCCGGTGAGGCAATCTTCATCGCCTCGTGATCGGGATAAACTTACGTGTAAAGTTTCGACACTAAGGCGACGTGCTCGCTTCATTCTCGACTGTGGGTTAGAGCCTGAAAACCGGGAACGAACATGACCGAGTGCTGGCTTGGCGGTTCAAGTTGCTGCGCCAGGCGGATGATGCATTGCGGTGGTGCTGAGTAGAGCCGCGGACCGAATCGGGTGATTACTATTTTGCCGCGGTGCTCGCGCCATTTCGGACCAGTGTAAAGGCGACCGCGCCTGCCACAATTGACACGGCGGCGCAGGCGATTGCGGCTGCATGAAATGCGTGGAACAGGCCCGGCCGGCTTTGCGCGAAGACCCCACCGAGCAGCGCGGTGGCGACCAAGCCCCCAGCACGCGCAACGGCGCTGTTCAGCCCCGAGGCCGATCCGGTGTGATGCGCGTCGACGGAGGCGAGTACGGCGGTTGTCAGTGGCGTGGCAACGGCGGAAATGCCAAGGGCGATCACCAGGATTGGCAAGAAAGCGCTGCTCCAATAGCTTGCGTTGGGCCCAACCCCGAGCAGAAGTAGAAATCCTGCAGCCACCGCGACCGATCCAAGCGTCAACGGAACGCGCGGGCCTATGCGCGCGGCGATGCCACCCATCGGTCGTGAAGTCAATGCGAGGACGAGCGGAAACGGCAGCAATGCCGCGCCTGCTGCCGTCCCCGAATAGCTTGCACCCTGAATGAGCACGTAGGGCACAAGCACTAGCAAGCCACCTAGTGCTCCATACAGCAGCAGGGTCATCACAGTGAGACCGACGAAGGTGTGCGAACCAAACAGCGCGACCGGCATCATTGCGCCCTCGCCGCGGCGCTTTTCAATCCATATGAACGCTGCACCGACGGCAAGACCAACGAGAATTGTCGACCACGCCGTTCCAGACCAGCCGGCAGGTCCGGCGCCGGCTGTCAGCCCCCAGGTCAGGGCCCCTAAAGACGCGGTCGCGAGCAGTGCGCCTAACCAATCGAGTGGCGGCCGTTGAGCGTTGGCCGGCAGTTCTTTGACAAAAACCAGCGCCAGACCGATTGCGGCCAGCGCGAGGGGGAGATTGATCAGAAAAATCTCTCGCCAGCCAGAAACGTCAATGAGCCATCCGCCCAATACCGGACCTACGGCGCCGGCTATTGCACTAGCCGCTGCCCACGTACCTACGGCCCGGCCGCGAGCCTCTCCGAAAAAAGCGCTCGCCATTATCGCTAGGCTATTCGGCAATAGTAACGCCGCGCCGACTCCCTGCAGCCCGCGTGCGGCAAGCAGCCACGGCAAGCTTGCCGCCATCGCGCACCAGGCCGAGCCGAATGCGAAAAGCGTGGTGCCAAGAACGAGAGCGCTGCGGTAGCCGAAGCGATCACCAAGCGCTCCGCCCAAGAGCAGTAACGCGCTCAGCGGCAGCAAATACGCATTGATGACCCATTGCAAGTCCGCAGCGTCGCCTTGCAGGCTGTGGCCGATGGCCGGCAGGCCAACATTGACGACTGATCCGTCCACAAACGCAAGGCTCGAAGCCAAAATGCAAGTAGTCAGGACCAAGGTTGGATGATCGGCGCGCGATTTGGTCGCAGCAGACTTCGCGGTGCACAGATCGCCGCTCGTGTAGCTCGACCACGTCACAAAGGAATTCTCCGGACCAGTTGCAGCAATGCACCCCGCGCACCACCTTCCTCGCGCGGCAACTTGAGCCGCCAAGCCAGCACTCGGCCTTGTTCGTTCCTGGTTATCAGGCCCTAACCCTCAGTCGAGAAGGGAGCGAGAATGTCACCTTAGCCCTGGAACTTCAGAAGAACGCGAAGATTGGCCCGCAGGATAATCCCGCTGGAATCGCGCTCTATTTCATTTCGAACTTGATCGCGAGCTGCGCGCAGCCGGACACCGGCGGTCCGTTTGACGATGTGTCCGGCCGGTAATAAGAAGAGCCAGAGGCTGCGATTTTCACCGCGGCCTGATCCAGAGACGCCATTCCTGAAGAGTGGACGATCGTCGGGTCCTGTTTAAGTTTTCCCGTTTCATCGACGCAGACGTGCACAGTTACGCTTTTAGCCTCGCCACCGGAATCTTCCGGTCGCGCCTTGGCCACTGTCTGCGTCGGTGCTGGCGCGATGGGTTCCGATGCTCGAGCTGCCGCCGACACCGCGATTTGGGAGCTCATCGTCCGCGTCTCATCCGCAGTGGCCTTATCGGCCCATCTGAAAGCAATCTGTTGCCACGAGTCCATCAGCTCACCGTCGCCAATCCGGCTTGCGGCTGCGAATCGGAGCTTAGAGACGCAGCTGATCGCCGCGGCATCCAGCGCATTCGAACCCGAAGAGGATTTGATCGATATCTGTGATGGGGCACCAACGCGCGGGACCCAGAAAACAACCACTGCCAGGGTTCCCTCATCATCGATTCGCAAATCCGGACACCGTGTATTGGCGTTGAATCCCAAGGACGTTTGCGCCGGTAACGGATTAGCGGGAACGGGCGGGAGCTGAGCCGCACCGACTTCTAGCGGACCGCTCAGAACCACTAATGTGAGTGTCACGCCAAGCCAATTATGCATTTGGACCGCCCATGTTCTGGCACCGGCGAGTGTAACGAATGGGCCTGCTTGGATTCGAACCAAGGACCAAGGGATTATGAGTCCCCTGCACTGACCGCTGTGCTACAGGCCCGGGAATTTTCCGGTCGCTGATTCTAGCCGATCGACGGCGCCGGTTGTGGGCACGCCCGCTCAACGCTCCTTAGGGCGATGGTCAGCTGCCCGCGATTCATCGTGGTCGCGACTGATGTAGGGAATCGCGCTTCTTAAATGAGCGACAAAGGTCGCTAAGGCGACTATCCGGCAAGTCGTGAATCACGCATGAGCTAAAAACGCGTCGCAACTTTGCCGCGCCGGCTCAGTGGCCGGAATCTTGCCGCAGATCTGCTGCATGCGTCCGCGCAAGGTCCGCAGCACGTCCTGATGGGCCCCCTTCGCCGCGTCGTTCCAGGCCTGCAAATCCTTATCCAGCTTGTCCAGCCGCAAGCGGGCGCGCTGGTAAATCCGGTCCGGCCCACCGAGCTCATCGAGTACCTGCCCTGTGACCGAAGCAATTTCATCTGCCCCGTCCGGCTGCATGCGTATCAGTCCACTGGCGTAGAGCGCGCCCCACTGGAATCGTGTTGCCGTACCCTTGGATTCGCGGTACGCCCGGGCAAGCCAGCTTACGGCTTCATCCTTGCGGCCAAGCGCTTCGCAAAGATCAGCCAGGTCGGCTTCGTAATAATAAGGCGTTGCCGTGTGGTCAAGCTCGCCCTTGAGCAACGTGTAGCCAAGCTCGTCTTCGTCGGCTTCATCGTAAATATGCAGCGCCGAATTAATGATGCCGGAGCGCAGGTAGGGCAACTGGTTGGCGGCAAGCGCCGCGTCGATGCGCGCATTCGCTGCCGCAATTTCCGGCTTCGGAATCGTGCCGCCCGGACCCAGCGTCTTGATGGCTTCCAGCTTGGAAGCGACCGCCCCGAGTTGATCCGCAGCCGCATAACGCGAATCGTCCGCATTGCTGTCCATTGCGGCGCTGTACTCGGCCAGCACTGTTGGGACGAGGGGCGGCTTCTCGACGGCTAGCGCATGAAAGAACGGTTCACCCAGCCATTGCAAAACGTCGGCGACGCTGTCGGCGAGCTTTGGTTGCGCGAGGATGGTAAGCACGGCGCCGATTCTCGCCTTGAGCGCGGCGCTGAGCGGTGTTCCCGCCGCTTCGTGCGCGGCATCCTCTGTCGCAAAGTACGCCGCGATAACCTGCAGGCGGGCGCGCTCGGCCTTTGCCTCTGCGGGACAATGCGTGGCCGCGCCCGACAGCTGTCTGGGCAGGCGCGCCGACGCCACCACATCGGGCGGCTCAAGAATCCAGCCGTTGAAGGCAAGCCGGCGGCATTCGCTGAGATTGAGCGGCCGGCGCGCCGCGTCGGTCAGCAGTTTATTGACGGGTTGCAAAGCGCCAAGTGCCGAATCCAGTACGCTCGCAAACTGGCTCAGATCCATGCTGCCGGCTATGCGCGCAATCTCGGCGCGCTGCGCATTGAGCACAACCAGCGTCGGGTAACCCACCACCTTGAAAGTCTCGCCCCATTTTTGCGCGCCCGGATCATCGCCGTCGAGATACACCGGCACAAACAGTTGCGTGGTGCGGATGAAATCCGGCCGCGTGAACACTGTTGCTTTGAGCTGCTGGCACGGCGGGCACCAGCTGGCACCCCAGTACAGGAACACCGGCCGGTTCTGCACCTTGGCTGCGGCGAAGGCCTGCTCGACGCTTCCGGAAAACCAGGCGATGCCTGGCGCATCCGCGTGCGCGGCGCCCGCAGGTGGAGGCGCCGCTGTATCTTCTGCAGCCGCGGCATGGACACCAGTCGCGACGGCAAGGGCCAGCAGGGCCAGGAAAGCTAGGCGGGCTTGGTACATGGTTCCCGACTTTCCGGCCTTGGGCGCGGCAGGTCAAGGCCTCTTGCCAAATCCGCAGCGCCGGCTAGCATGGCCGTCCCCTGCCCAAAGAAGCCCCACATGAAATTGTATTTTGCACCGGGTACTTGCGCGCTGGCCGCGCATATCTCGTTGATCGAAGCCGGCATCAAGCACCAGATCGTCCGCGTCGATCTGAAGCAAAAGCGGACCGCCGACGGCCGGGATTTCAACCAGATTAACCCCAAGGGGTATGTGCCGGCATTGGAGCTGGACGGCGGCGCGCTTTTGACCGAGAACTCCGCCCTGCTCGGTTACATCGGCGAACTGAATCCGGCGGCCAAGCTGATTGGGCCTGCCGGAACGATGGAAAATTTCCGCGTGCGCGAATGGCTGGGTTATATCAGCACCGAAATCCATAAAAACTTCAGCCCGTTGTTTCACCCCGATACGCCTGAGGCTACGGTGCAGTTCCAGCGCGCCGCGCTCACTCGCCGCGTGGGCTTCATCAATCCCGCGCTTTCCGGCAGGAGCTACCTGATGGGCGAGACGTTTACCGTCGCCGATGCCTACCTCTTTACCGTCCTCGGCTGGTCGCGCCACCTGAAGTTTGACTTGACGCCGTGGCCGGCGCTGCCGGCCTTCCTCGAGCGCGTCGCCGCGCGCAAGGCCGTGCAGACGGCCCTGCAGACCGAGCGCGAGGCGAAAGCAGCCGCCCGCGCGGCGGTCAGCGGCGCTTGACGCCCCGCTGCGGTTTGGCCTGCAGCGGGTTTTCGGGCCAGTAGTGTTTTGGGTATCGACCGCGCATGTCCTTGCGCACCTGCGCGTAGCTGCCACCCCAGAATCCAGCGAGGTCACGTGTGACCTGCACCGGCCGGCGTGCCGGCGAAAGTAATTTGAGTGTGACGGGCATCGTGCCGCCGCCAATGCGCGGCGTGTCCGCAAGGCCGAAGACTTCCTGCAGCCGTACCGACAAGCAAGGTGCACTGTCATCCAGATAATCGATCGCGATGAACGAGCCGGTCGGTGCGACCCACTCCGGCGGCGCGAGTGCCTCAAGCTGTCGCCGCTGCACACGCGTGAGCCGTGCCAGAAGCGCTTCCGTCAATGATAGCTTCGCCATGTGTTCCCGGCGCGTCATGCCCGCAAGCCATGGAGTAAGCCACTCGGCCGCGCTCGCCTGCAAGGAATCGTCGTCACTTGCGGGCCAGTCGCCTAGGTCGGTGCGCGTGAGAGACCGGACAAACTCCAGTCGCGCCTGCAGGTTGCGGGTCGCAGGATCCCAAGGCAAAGAAGCCAGACCAAGCTGCTGCACGCCGGCAAACATCGCTCCTGCCGTGAGCTCCGCCGGCACATCGGTCAACGGCTTGTCTTCCAGTACTAGCGCATCAAGACGCGCGACGCGCCGGGCGAGGACTGCGCCAGCGCGCGCATCCCAGCTGACCGATTCAGAGGTGCGGATATGCGCGGCCATCATCTGCTCGAGCTCTGCACGGGTGAGAGACGCAGCGAGGTCGATGCGCGCCTCGCGGTCAGCGTCATCGAGCTCCACTGCGACGATGAATTCGGGCTGGCCTAGCGCACTCTTGTCGGCGAACGCCGCACCGCGGCCATTGGTTAATAGGTAGCGGCCCGCTGCGCCGTCGCGACGTTGCCCGATCCGGTCGGGGAAGGCGCAGGCCAGCAGCTGCCCCGGGCTGCAGCCCTTGACATCATCCGCCTTGGAATCGTGGTCTTGGCCAGCCGCCGCCAGCCGCGCCAGTTGATCAGCCGACTGCCGGATGCGCTGCACCGCACCGGGGTCCATACCTTTAATGTCTGCATTGCGCTCCAGGGCGTCTACTCGAGTGCGCAGGTCCGGATCGCGTCCCGCCCGCAGCGGATCGCGATCCGAGAGCAGCGCCGCGAGTTGTGCAGCGAGACGTATGGCCCCAAGGCCGGGCGCAACCCGCAGCATGTGCGCGAGGCGCGGGTGCACGGGGAAGCTGGCCATTTCCCGGCCGATGGGCGTGATGCGATCGCGCTCATCGAGCGCGTCGAGGCGCATCAGCAGATCTCGGGCCTGTGCCAGTGCCGCTGTGGGCGGGGCATCGAGCCACGCCAGACGCTGCACATCATCAACTCCCCATGCCGCGAGCTCGAGGGCGAGCGATGCGAGATCTGCTTCGGCAATTTCCGGCGGCGTGTGTGCCGCAAGAGAATTGTGCGCGCCCTCGCTCCAAAGGCGGTAGCACTTGCCTGGCGCGATACGACCGGCGCGACCCGCTCGCTGCTCAGCCGAAGCACGGGAGACGCGCATGACTTGCAGCCGGCTCATTCCGGTAACCGGATCGAAGCGCAAGCGGCGGACCAGGCCCGAATCAATGACCACGGTAACAGCCGGTATTGTCAGGCTCGTTTCGGCGATATTGGTCGCGAGCACGATCTTGCGCGCGCCCCGCGGATCGGGCTCGAGCGCTGCGTCCTGGTCCCGGGAGCTCAGGTCTCCGTACAAGGCAGCCAGTTTCACGTCCGGCGGAACGCCGCGTTCCTGCAGGAATCTTTGCACCCGCCGAATCTCACCGCCGCCGGGCAAGAAAACCAGAATGTCCCCGCCTGGCTCGTCCAGAACCTTAAGGATCTGTCGCGCCACGGCCTGCTCCGGCCACTCCGCGCCACCGGGTAACAGAGGTGCACCGCGCCCGGCGTAAACGATCTCGACCGGATGTGCGCGCCCCGGCACTTCAATAAGCCTGGCGTTTTCGAGCAACCCGACCACCTTCACGCCATCAAGGGTTGCCGACATCACCAGGATCCGGAATGAGGCCGCGAGCTCACGCCGCGCATCCAGGCACAGGGCCAGACCCAGATCTGCGTTGAGGCTGCGTTCGTGGAATTCATCAAAGATGACGGCGCCAACGCCGGGCAGCTCCGGGTCAGACTGCAGCATGCGCGTCAGTACACCCTCGGTGATGACTTCAATGCGCGTGGCCGCGGAAACCCTGGTTTCCTGCCGCATCCGGTAGCCGACGGTTGCGCCGGCCTCCTCACCCAGGGTGCGCGCCATGCGGCGTGCCACGGCGCGCGCGGCGATACGCCGCGGCTCAAGCAGCAATAACCGCCGCCCGGCCAGCCACTCCTCGCCGAGCAACGCCAGCGGCACGACCGTGCTCTTGCCGGCGCCGGGTGGAGCCTGCAGCACCAGGTCGCGATGATTGTGCAGCGCCCCGCGTAACGATCGCACCAATGGGTGGGCGTCAATCTCGGCCGGCAATTTCACCGCGATGACCTTTGCCGCGAGTCGGGAAGCACCGGGCCGCGGCCCCGGCTCATGCTTTGGCAGCGGGCCACCGCAGCAGGAGCCCTGCGGCGAGCACGAGCCAGCCGAGGATCAGCAACAGGCCACCGAGCGGTGTTGCGAGCACAGCGCCGCTAAGGCCGGCGGCCAGCAGGTAAAGGCTGCCGCAAAACAGGATGATGCCCGCCATCACCAGCCAGCCGGCGGCGCGCACCGCAGCGCTATCTATTTGGATCAACAACAGGCCGATGGCGAGCAGTCCGAGCGAATGAACGAACTGATACAGCAGTGCTGTATGCACCACCGCGAGTTGATCGGCTGTCCAGCTGACTTCGAGCGCGTGCGCAGCCACGGCACCGATAACCGTGCCCACCGCCAGCAGCAACGCGCCGGAAGCGAGAAAAATGCGCGCCGGCCCGGAGCGCATCAGCGCCTGGACTTGCCGCGCCCGGCAGTGGACGCCGGTCGCGGCGGGCGCGGCGTTGCCGGGAGCCCCGTGTGCTGCGTGCTGAACGGGCGGGCACCCGAACCGCCGCGACGGCCTTCGCCGCGAAGACCGGTACCGATGGGCTGGTAGGCGGGAACCAGCTGGTGGCGGCCGTTGCCGATCAGATCGGTGCGCCCCATCCGCCGCAGCGCCTCGCGCAACGTCGGCCAGTTATTGGCATCGTGGTAGCGCAGAAACGCCTTATGCAGCCGGCGCACGCGCAGTCCGCGCGGCACTGTTACCGACGCGCTGGCACGCGTGATGCGGCGCAGAGGATTCTTGCCACTGTGATACATCGCCGTCGCCGTTGCCATCGGCGCCGGCAGGAAAGCCTGCACCTGGTCGGCGCGAAAACCATTGCGCTTGAGCCACAGCGCGAGCTCGAGCATATCGGTATCGGTGGTGCCGGGGTGCGCCGCAATAAAGTATGGAATCAGGTACTGCTCCTTGCCCGCCTCGCGCGAGTAGCGATCGAACAGTTCCTTGAAGCGATCATAAGTACCTACTCCGGGTTTCATCATCATCGCCAGCGGTCCGTCGCGCACGTGTTCCGGCGCGATCTTCAGGTAGCCGCCCACATGATGCGCCGCGAGTTCGCGCACATATTCGGGTGATTCGACCGCGAGGTCGTAGCGCACGCCGGAGGCAATCAGCACTTTCTTGATGCCGGGCAACTCGCGCGCCCTGCGGTACAGGCCCACCAGCGCGCTGTGGTCCGTATTCAGGTTGGGGCAAATGCCCGGGAACACGCACGACGGCCGCCGGCAGGCCGATTCGATTTCCTTGCTCTTGCAGGCCAGCCGGTACATGTTGGCGGTCGGCCCGCCCAGGTCGGAAATCACGCCGGTGAAGCCCGGCACCGAATCGCGGATCGTCTCGATCTCGCGGATCACTGATTCCTCGGAGCGGCTTTGAATGATGCGCCCCTCGTGCTCGGTGATGGAGCAGAAGGTGCAGCCGCCGAAACAGCCGCGCTGGATGGCAACGGAGAAGCGGATCATCTTGTAGGCCGGGATATTCGCCTTGCCGTAACTTGGATGCGGCTCGCGCCGGTACGGCAGATCGTAAATCCAATCCATCTCGGCGGTGCTCAGCGGCACCGGCGGCGGATTGAGCCAGACATCCTGATCGCCATGGCGCTGCACCAGCGCCCGGGCGTTGCCGGGGTTGGATTCCAGATGCAGGATGCGCGAAGCGTGCGCGTACAGCACCGGATCGGCCGCTACCGCCTCGAATGACGGCATGCGGATCACGCTGTGCCCGCGGCCCGCGTTCGGCACGCGGCGCGCAAAGCGCACCACCTGCTCTTTTACGGCGCCGGATGGTGCTGCGGCCGGCGTCTCGGCATAGGGATCGATCGGCGGTTGCAGCGGGCCGGGCGCATCGAGGTGGGTCGAGTCAATTTCGACCCAGCCCTCTGGCCGCGCGCGCCGCACGAACGCCGTGCCGCGCAGGTCGGTCAGTGTACTGAGTGGCTCGCCGGCGGCGAGGTGGCGCGCAATCTCCGCGATCTGCCGCTCGGCGTTGGCGAACACCAGCAAGTCGGCCTTGGCATCGAGCAGCACCGAGCGGCGCACTTTTTCCGACCAGTAATCAAAGTGTGCGATGCGACGGAGCGAGGCTTCAATGCCGCCGATAATGATCGGCACGTCGCGGTACGCCTCACGGACGCGCTGCGAGTAAACGATCACGGATCGGTCCGGCCGCCGCCCGCCCTGGCCACCCGGCGTGTACGCATCGTCGCTGCGCACCCGCCGGTCCGACGTGTAGCGATTGACCATCGAATCCATGTTGCCGGCGGTGATGCCAAAGAAGAGCCGCGGCTGCCCGAGCTGCCGAAACGGCTCGGCGCTGTGCCAATCAGGCTGCGCGATGATCCCGACCTTAAGACCCTGCGCCTCGAGCACGCGGCCAATGAGAGCCATGCCAAAACTCGGGTGATCGACGTAGGCATCCCCCGTCACCAGCACGACATCGCACTGCTCCCAGCCAAGGACATCCATCTCGGCACGGGAAACCGGCAGGTACGGGGCGGCCTGGCCGGCAGTCGGCGGCAGGGCGTACTCGCGAAGATCCATCTGGGTCGACATCGCACGATTATAGGCGCAGGCGGCCGGCCCCATTTGACACAGGTGATAAGATGGGCCCATGCCGACTTACGAGTATTTTTGTGTGGCCAACGGCCGCACTGTCGAGGTCAGCCACCGCATGGCTGAGCAGCTGCACAGCTGGGGCGAGGTGTGCTCGCGCGCAGGCATCGGGCCGGGTCGCACGCGCGCGGCAGCGCCGGTGCGCCGGCTGATCAGCAGCGCTGCGGTGCTCACCGGGCAGCGCCGCGATGCGGCGCCAGAAGACTGTGCGGCCGGCCCTGCCTGCTGTGGCGGCGGCTGCGGAATGCCAAGCTAAGCCGCACGCCGCCTCCTCCAACCGCCATGAGCCGTTCCGCGCCTGAGGCGATCATCGTCCGTGGTGCACGCCAGAATAATCTGAAAAATCTGCAGCTGGCGTTGCCACTGCATGAGCTGATCGTGGTGACCGGCGTGTCCGGATCCGGCAAATCCTCGCTGGTGTTCGACACGCTGTATGCCGAGGGCCAGCGCCGCTACGTCGAGACTTTTTCGCCCTACGCGCGCCAGTTCCTCGACCGCATGGACAAGCCGCAGGTCGAGCGCATCGAGGGCATACCGCCGGCGATCGCCATCGACCAGGTCAACCCGGTGCGCACTTCCCGGTCCACCGTCGGCACGATGACCGAGATCAATGACCACTTAAAGCTCCTGTACTCGCGCGCGGCACAATTGTATTGCCGCAATTGCGGCCAGCCGGTCAGGCGCGACAGTGCGCAAAGCATTATCGAATCGCTCCGTTCGCGAAGCGCAGCGCTTGACGATCCGCGTCTGCTGATCTGCTTTGCGGTGAACATACCGGCCGGCATGAGCAGCGCAAAGCTGCGCGCCGAGCTCGAACGCCAGGGGTATTCGCGGCTGCACCGGGAGGAGCCGACAAAGCTGACGGTAGTGCAGGATAGGCTGCGCCTTGGTAGTGCCGAGCCGGCACGCGTGCACGAGGCGATCGAGAGCGCACTGCGCGCCGGTCACGGGCGCATCAGCTGCCACCTGCTTGACGAATCTGGCGCCGAGCAGGCCGTGTGGCGTTACTCAAGCGGTCTGCACTGCGCCGAATGCGATCTGCAGTACTCCGATGTTTCACCGGCCACGTTTTCGTTCAACTCGCCGATCGGCGCCTGTGAGGCCTGCCGCGGCTTCGGCCGCGTGATCGGCATCGATTTCGACCTGGTGATTCCCGACCATGCGCTGTCGCTGCGCCAGGGCGCCATCCGGCCGTGGCAGACGCCATCCTTTAAGGAGTGCCAGGATGACCTGCTGCGCTTTGCGCGCCGCCGCGACATTGCGCTCGATGTACCGTGGCGCGAGCTGCCGGCCAGCGCGCGCAAGTGGGTCATCGAGGGCGAGGGCGGCTGGAGCCAGAAAGTCTGGTACGGCGTCAATCGCTTCTTCAAGTGGCTGGAATCGAGAGCCTACCGGATGCATATCCGGGTGCTGCTGTCCAAGTACCGCAGCTACACCGAGTGTCCAAGCTGCCACGGCGCCAGGCTCAAGCCCGACGCGCTGCTGTGGCGCCTCGGCGGGCATAGCGAAGCTCGCGACAAGGGCCTCGCGATCCACGAGCTGATGCAACTGCCGATTGAGGAGAGCCGCCGATTCATCGATGCGCTCAAGCTCCCGGGCGCGCTCGATCAGGCGAGCGATTTGGTGCTCACCGAGGTGCGGTCACGGCTCGGGTATCTGTGCGATGTTGGCCTGCCCTATCTGACTCTGGACCGCCAGTCGCGCACGCTGTCCGGTGGCGAGGTGCAGCGCATCAATCTGACGACCGCGCTTGGCACATCGCTCGTCAACACGTTGTTCGTGCTCGATGAGCCGTCCATCGGCCTGCACCCGCGCGACATGGGCCGCGTCATCGCAGTCATGCAGCGGCTGCGCGACATTGGCAACTCGCTGATCGTCGTCGAGCACGATCCGCAGATCATGGCGCAGGCCGATCGGATCCTTGACCTCGGGCCCGGCGCCGGGGAGCACGGCGGCAACATCGTGAGCTACGGCACGCCCGCGCAAGTCGCGGCGGATAAAAAATCGCTGACCGGTGACTGGCTGGCAGGCCGTCGCCGGCTGCCGCCGCTGCGCGCCACGGCGGCGGCACCGGCGCGCGGGCACATCAAGCTCAGCGGGGTCGACGCCCACAATCTCAAGCAAATCGACGTCAGCATTCCGCTCGGCCAGCTGGTGTGCCTGACGGGCGTATCCGGTTCCGGCAAATCCACTTTGGTCGAACACGTGCTGTACCCGGCGCTGCAGCAGGCCAAGGGCCGCGCTGCCGCGGCGCCGCTCGGCCACGCGCGGCTGAACGGCGCCGAGCTGATCGGGGATGTACAGCTCATCGACCAGACACCGGTCGGACGGACAACGCGCTCCAATCCCGTCAGCTACGTCGGCGCCTTCGAGCCGATCCGGCAGCTGTTTGCGGCCAGCGCCGACGCCCGCCTGCGCCGCTACACCGCCGGCACCTTCAGCTTCAACAGCGGCAACGGCCGCTGTCCGGTCTGCAGCGGCAACGGCTTCGAGCACATCGAGATGCAATTCCTGGCCGACGTTTACCTGCGTTGCGGTGCCTGCCAGGGCCGCCGTTACCGCAGCGAGACACTGCAGGTGCGGATAAATCGCGCCGGACGCGGCGCCAACATTGCCGATGTGCTCGAGATGACGGTCACCGAGGCGCTCGCGTTCTTCGCTGCGGAGGCAAAAATTGTCGCCCTGCTGCAGCCGCTCGCCGAAGTCGGGCTCGAGTACCTGCGCCTGGGGCAGCCGGTGCCGACTCTCTCAGGCGGCGAGGCGCAGCGCCTGAAACTTGCCAAGCACCTCGCGGAGGCGGCGCTGCCGTCGCGCAGCAATAACCGGGGCGGGCCAGCGCTTGGCAAATTGCTGCTATTCGATGAACCCACGACCGGCCTGCACTTCGAGGACATAGCGCGGCTGCTGGGGGCGCTGCGCCAGCTGCTTCAGGCGGGGCATTCGCTGCTGATCATCGAGCATAACCTCGATTTGATCGCGGCCGCCGACTGGCTGATTGATCTCGGGCCCGAAGGCGGGGCCGGCGGCGGCCGGGTGATTTTCACCGGCACGCCGCAACAGGCCATGCGCGATGCGACCTCGCATACCGGGCAGGCGCTCGCCCGGCAGGCGCGTGCCGCGTCGACGCAGCCAGCGCCGCTGCCGGCGGTCGCCGAGCCGGCCCCGCCAATTAAGCGCGCCACGCGCGGCCAGATCCGCATCCGCGGTGTGCGCGAGCACAACCTGAAGAACCTGAATGTCGACAGCCCACGCGACCGCTTTACCGTTATCACCGGCGTTTCCGGCTCCGGCAAGTCAACGCTCGCCTTCGATGTGCTGTTCAACGAGGGCCAGCGCCGCTACCTGGAATCACTGAACGCCTACGCGCGACAGTTTGTGCAGCCGGCCGCGCGACCGGACCTAGATAGCATCACCGGCATCGCGCCGACGGTGGCCATCGAACAGCGCACGAGCCGTGGCGGCTTGAAGAGCACCGTCGCAACGCTGACCGAGATCTATCATTTCCTGCGACTGCTTTACGTCAAAGCCGGCATTCAGTACTGCCCGGACTGCCACGTGGCGATCGCGCCACAGACCGAAGCCGGTATCGCCGCCGAAATTCTGCGCCACTACCGCAAGCGGCGCGTGCAGCTGCTCGCGCCGCTCATCGGGCAGCGCAAGGGCATCTACACCGACCTTGCGCGCTGGGCCGCGGCGCGCGGCGTCAAGCAGCTGCGTGTCGATGGCAAGCTCGTGCCGACCGAGCCGTTCCCGCCGCTGAAGCGCTTCGTGGACCACACGATTGAAATGCCGATCAGCGAGCTGACAATCAATGCCGCCGGCGCGGCGGCGCTGCGCGCTGCCGTTGCCGCGGCGCTCGAAGCCGGTCGCGGCGTGCTGCATGTCCTCGATGCGGCCGGCGCGGCCAAGGTGTACTCGGCCCGGCGCTCCTGCCCGTCCTGCAGCCGCGGCTTTCCGGAGCCGGATCCGCGCCTGCTGTCGTTCAACTCGGCGCAGGGCTGGTGCGAGGCCTGCCATGGCACCGGCGTAGCGCTGGCCGAATTTTCCGGCGAGGAAAGCGGCGAGGAGCAAAAGTGGACCGAAGCGGCCGAATACGGCGCCAAAATCTGCGAAAGCTGCAACGGTGCGCGCCTCAACCCGGTCGCGCTCAACATCCTTCTGGCCGGCCGCTCCATCGCAGCCATCACCGCATTGCCGGTGAACGCACTGCAGAAGCTGCTCGGCCGGCTCAAGCTCAAGGCCCGCGAGGCGACCATCGCCCGCGATGCGCTCGCGGAAATCGGCTCGCGGCTGCAGTTCCTCGACCGGGTCGGCCTCGGCTATCTGGCCCTGGATCGGGCCGCACCGACCCTGTCCGGCGGCGAAGCGCAGCGCATCCGCCTGGCCGCACAGCTCGGCTCAAACCTGCAGGGCGTGTGCTATGTGCTGGATGAACCGACCATCGGCCTGCATCCGCGCGACAACCGCATCCTGCTCGAAGCCCTGGGCTCGCTGACCGCCGCGCGCAACACGCTGGTCGTTGTCGAGCACGACGAAGATACGATCCGGCGCGCCGATCACATCATCGATCTAGGTCCCGGCGCCGGCATCCACGGCGGACTCGTTATCGCGAGCGGCACCGCTGCGCAGCTGCAGGCTAGCGCCGCATCGGTCACCGGGCGCTACCTCGCCAAACCATTGCGGCATGCCGCGGCGCCGCGCCGCGCCGTGAACCGCAGCAGTCCGGCGCTGACCTTGCACGATGTCCGGCTGCACAATCTGCGCGACCTTCAGGTCCGCATTCCGCTCGGCCGGCTGGTGGTCATTACCGGCGTTTCCGGTTCCGGCAAGTCCTCGCTGACGCGGGATGTGCTGTACACCAACCTGCATGCCCTCAAGGCCGAGCATCGCGGAAAGGTCAGTCTCAGCGGACTCGCGCGCGTTTCAGGAGACGAGCCCATCAACCGGGTGCTGGAAGTGGATCAGTCACCGATCGGGCGCACGCCGCGCTCCTGCCCTGCCACTTACGTCGGTTTCTGGGATGACATCCGCCGGCTCTGGTCGGCGAGCACCGAGGCGCGCGTGCGCGGCTACCAGCCTTCGCGCTTTTCGTTCAACACCGGCGAGGGTCGCTGTGCCGACTGTGAAGGCCAGGGCCAGCAGACCGTCGAGATGAGCTTTTTGCCCGATGTCAAAGTGCTATGCGAGCGCTGCGGCGGGCGCCGCTTTGAACCCGACACGCTGCAGGTGTTGTGGCGTTCACGCTCGATCGCCGATGTGCTGGCGATGAACATCGATGAGGCCGCCGGATTCTTTGCCGCGCATCCGCACATCGCGCGACCATTGCGGCTGCTGCAGGAAGTGGGTCTCGGCTACCTGACCCTTGGGCAACCGAGCCCGACGCTGTCCGGCGGCGAGGCGCAGCGCATCAAGCTGGTCACCGAACTGGCCAAGCTCGGCTCGCACCGCCATCCGCGCGCGGCAGCCGGCCGCACGCTGTACGTGCTTGATGAACCGACTGTGGGCCTGCACATGGCCGATGTCGAGCGGCTCACGGCTGTGCTGCAACGACTGGCCGATGCCGGCCACACGCTGGTCGTTGTCGAACACAACCTCGACATCATGGCCGAGGCCGACTGGATCATTGATCTTGGTCCCGAGGCCGGCGACCGCGGCGGCCGGATCGTGGCCGAGGGGCCGCCGGCGCGGATTGCCTCGCTGTACCGGCGCTCGCATACTGGTGCCGCGCTGCGCAGTTTTTTGCGCCAGCGCGCCGCCTGAGCAACGGCAGGGGCTGCCATGGGTCACGATCTGGTGTGCTGGAAATGCGGTAACGCGCTCGCGGCGCTGAGCCTGCCGCTCAGCCGTCGCGACGAATGCCCGCGCTGCCGGGCCGAGCTGCACGTGTGCCGGATGTGCGTCGAATATGCCGAAGGCATCGCCAAGCGTTGCCGCGAGCCAATTGCCGAGGAAGTATTCGACAAGGAAAAGGCCAACTTCTGCGATTATTTCAAGCCGCGGCCCGGCGCCTACGTGCCGCGCGACACTGCCGCGGTCGCGAAGTCCCTTAGCGAGTTGGAGAAACTTTTCGGAAAATCCTGAGCGGGTGTGGTCCGGCTACTCGCGCAGCGCGCCGCCGAGGCGCTCGAACAGCCGGCCGAGCTTCGAGCCGCGCCGGTTTTTCATGATTTCGGCATGCAGATGGCGGACGCCAGAGTCGTTCAGCACCTGGCCGTTGCCCTGTTCAATCTCAAGCGTATTGGCGCCCAGTATTTCCAGCGTCTCCTCCAGCGACAACGCTCGCGGCCGGGCGGCCGGGTGCGCCTGCGCGCCGCGCGGCTTGGCGCGCTTGCCACCTGCGGCACGGGCCGCGGGCTTCGCCGGCGCCGGCGCTGGGGTTCGAGGCTTGGGCGCGGTCGGTTCCAGAAACTTGAACTCGCCGCTCGAGTTGATGTTGGCCGGCGCCGCCTTGAGCTCCGGCAGCGGTTTGGCAACGGCGTTCTTGGCCCGCTCGCTCTCGCGCATGCTCACCGGCACCACCGACACGGCACTAAATTCCGGACGGACATACAGTGCCACCTGGCGGGCCGAGTAAGCGTCCGTGAAAAAGCCAAGCCGCAGACCATACCAGCGGCGACCGTCGCGGTTGCCTTCGGCGCCATACAGCGTGTAGGCGCTGAAGATCGCGAGCTGCGGCACTTTCGCCAGATCGATCGGCTTTACCGACCACATCATCTGCACGGCATACAGCGTCGGCTCGGGGTGCGATGCCAGCGCAGCAGCGGGCGCATTGGTGATCGCAGGCTCAAGTAATTTCAGCAGCTCCTCGCCTTGTAGAGCGACAGCCGATTTGGCCACCGGCGCCGCCGGCGATGTAGCCGCGGGCGGCGCCTGGCGGTCGGCTTCTGTCAGCGATGCGATGGCAGCGCGCACGCTGCTTAAGGAGTAGGCAGCGGTCTCGTCGGTCGGCGAGGTCAGCGCCTCGATGAGTGCCGGCGGCACGATATGTGGGCGCGTTTGCGCAACGGTATCCCCCGCCTGCTTGGCGGGCGCTGGCGCTGGGCGCGCCGGCGACACGGCCGCGGCAGGTGGGCTCGGCGCTGCAACCTTGGGTGCGGCAGCCAGCACGGGAATTTTCGCAGTCGCGGGTTGTGGCGCAGCGTGCAGCACTGGCAGCTCGCGCGGCGCGGCAGGCCTGGTCACAGCTGCAGGCGCTGGCGGCACGGGCGGCGCAGCCACAGCGGGTGATTCGATTACCTGCAGCCGCGGCGCGGCCGAGGCAGGTGGCACTTCGCGCTGGTGGCGCGGTTCGGCAAACGGCGTGGCCGGCGGCGGCCCGGCCCGCGAAGGCAAGGGCTTGGACGCGCCGCGCAGCCGCTGGCCCGGGGCGAGCCCGGCCCAGGCTCCGGGATAAATATCGCGGACGAGATCGAGCAGTTTTTCAGCTTCCGCCTGCGACTGGAAATACCCCATGTGCAGCCGAAAGCGCTCCCGGCCTTCCTCGCGGCGGCGGGAAACGAAGAACGTAAAGTGCCTTAACTCCGCGCGCTCCGGGCTGGTGAGCGCCATGGGCGTGGTCGATGCGCTTAGGTTGATGACAAAAAGCGCGTCGCCCTGCGCGGGCGGCGATTGACTGCCGTCCACTGGTGCAGGCGCGAGCGTCGGCTGAGAGGCCTGTTGCATGCGCGGTTTCCCCGATTCCCCGAAACCCACTGTCGGGCAAACCGACCGCGCAACACCGCAAATGTCCGTGCTTTGGCAGCACACCTTTGCGTGGTAACCCCGCTATCCCGATTTTTCCCGCTCGGGACCGGAGGCTTTGCGTCCTCGTCTCGCGACAAGTTTGCCTTTCAGAAACGGCTTCGAGTGTGCCACTGTGATGCAGGTAGCGATAGCCGTAATTGTGAGAATCAGTTCACAGCTGCGCATAGCTGCGAAAACATCAGGAAAGCATAGTTAAATCGGCGATTGCTGCAGGGCAGCAGCGCCTCCGGACGGCTAACCGGTCTGGCGGCTCAGGCCAAGCTCGGCAGACTGGCGGGCGGACAGCAGCTCGGTGGTGTCGGCGGCCGTGCGCGGGTGGGCCAGGAAAAAGCCCTGCGCCATGTCGCAGCGTCGCGCGCGCAGAAATTCCAGCTGTTCGCTGGTCTCAACGCCCTCGGCCACGACCACCTTGCCGAGCGCATGGGCCATGTTGATCATCGTTTCGGCCAGCGTCGCCGCGGTGTCATTCTGCGGAATGTCCTCGATAAAGGAGCGATCGATCTTGATCGCCTGCACCGGGTGCTGGCGCAGGTAGCCGAGCGAAGAGTAACCGGTGCCGAAATCATCGAGCGACAGGCGCACGCCGAGCATCGCGAGCTGGCGCATGGTGCTGCGCGCCTCGTCATCAGCGAACACCGACTCGGTGATTTCGATCTCGAGCAGTTTAGCCGGCACATCGAAGTGCTCGAGCGCGCGGCGCACGACCTCGGGAAAATCCAGCTGCCGCAGCTGGTAGACCGAGACATTCATGGCCAGTCGCTCCGGGGCTATGCCTTGGTTGCGCCAGGTGGCCAGCTGCGCGCAGGCTGTCTCCAGCACCCAGACCCCGATGTCCACGATCAGGCCGGTTTGCTCGGCCGCGGGCACGAACTCAGCCGGGAACCGCATGCCCTCGCGCGGCGGCTGCCAGCGCAGCAGCGCTTCGAGGGCGACCAGCTTGCCATCGCGCAGCGAGTACTGCGGCTGGTAATACAGTGAGAACTCCCGCCGCCGCAGCGCCCGGAACAGCCCGCTTTCGGCCGCCGGCGGCATACGCTCCATCTGCCGGTCGTAAAACACCGCGCGTGCACGGCCGCCAGCCTTGGCCTGATACATCGCCAGGTCCGCATTGCGCATCAGCTCATCGATGGTCGTGCCATCATCCGGGAACATCGTGATGCCGATGCTGGCGCAGACGAAGTGATCGCGCCCGGCGATGCTGACCGGCTGCTGCAGCGACTGGATGATCCGGTTCGCGATCCGAAGCGCGCCATCGGGGTTGCCGGCGTTGCGCAGGATGACGGTGAATTCATCGCCGCCGAGCCGCGCCACGGTATCGCCGTCCTTGATGCAGGAGCGCAGCCGCTGCGCCACGATGGTCAGCACCTGATCGCCGGCGCTATGGCCGACGGAATCGTTGACTTTCTTGAAGTGGTCCAGATCCACGTACAGCAGCGCGCCGCGCTGCCCGCCCGCCGCCGCGCTGGTCAGCTCCTGCGCCAGCCGGTCGCGAAACAGCAGCCGGTTGGGGAGCGAAGTCAGTGCGTCGAAGTGCGCCTGGCGGTAAAGCTGTTCGTCGCGCGCGCTGTTGGACAGCGCGACGCCGAGCCGGGTGGCGCATTCGGTGCCGTAACTGGCCAGCTCCGGCGGCACTTCCGGCGCGCTCTTGTAGCCGACGGCAAGAATCGCGACCACGCGCTCCTGCGAGCAGACCGGCCAGAGCCAGAAGAATTCGGCGCCGAGCGCGCGCAACGGTTCAAGAAAACTGTGCCGTATGGGCTCGCAGCGCAGCACCGTGAGCCCGGAGCGCTGCTGCTGCAGCGTTTCAACCAGCTCGACATCGACACTGATGCGGCTGACCGGGATCGGTGCGGCCGCCGCCGCCGCAATGTAGGCACGAGCGTGGCCCGGCGCGTCCTGGTCTATCAGCGCCAGTGACACGTTGTGTGAACCGGTAATGCGCTGGATCAGGCCGAGTACCGTGTCGAGCGATTGCTCCAGATCGCCGGATTCGAGCAGCAGCCGGTCGATGTCATTCAGGCTGTTCAGCGCCCGGACTCGCTCTTCCATCAGGCCGACCGCACGATTGAATTCCACCGCAACGGCCCGCGGCGCGTCTCGGGACTTGCCAAGGCCAATGCGCTCATAGCGGCCATCGGCCAGCCCCCGCAGGGAGTGACGCAGCTCGAGCAGCGTCAGCTCCCAGCCGCGCGACAGGTACCAGGCCGCGACGGCCGCGAGCACGAGCGCCACGCACAGCAGCCACGGCAAATGTTCGGTCACCGTCAACAGCGCCGAGGACAGCGTCGGCGCCGGCGCGTAGGCCAGCACGGACCACGGCTCGGCCACGAGGTGCACCGAGCCCGGCACCACGCGCCCGACCGTGCCCTGCCAGGCGCGATGCCCGGTGATCCAGGATCGCGGCGCCGGATGCTCCGCTGGCTCGGCCACCGCATCGCGCTCGCGCACCAGCTGCGCCAGTTCCTCGTCGCTCAGCGTGGCGCTCGAGTCGAGCAGCAGGCCACCGCTGTCAATGACCGCAAGCGTACTGCCGCCATGCGAGCTGTCGCGCAGGCCCTGCCAGAGCCATTCGGAAGACAATTCGAATAAGGCAACGACGGTGGTCGCGCCGATGTTGGCGTTATGTACCAGATAGACCTGGGAAGCGCCCTTGCCGGGCGCCGCGATCAGCAGTGTGCTGCCGGAGCTCAGCGCCATTTGCTCCGACGCCGACAGAGCTCCGAGCGGCCCGACTGGGTCGCCCGGCGTGCGGGCAACCACGACGCCACGGATCGACGCGGCCCGCTGCGTGCGCTGCTGCAGCCAGCTGCCGCCGGGACCCGCATCGTAAATAATGACCGACTGGACAGTGGCCGTGGCCTCGGCCAGACGCGCGCGCAGCTCGCGCGCGTAACTTTGGCTCAGCTCCTGCAGCTGGATCGAAGCATCGCGCGCGGTGCGGTCCTGCAGCAGCACCAGGCCGGCCCAGCCGGCACCGGCCAACATCACCAGCAGCAACAGCGCGGTCACAGCAAAAACCCGCCGCGCCATCGACAGAGGTCGAACTGAATCAGTCAACGACATTGAGCAAGCCCAAACCGCGGCCCAGATGCCGTCATTTAACGATAGTCACCACCGCTTCCTATGTGGGCCAATTCACTGATTCGGTGACTTAATGCCCCACGGGCTGTGAGCTGCTTCACATTCGGGGCGAGCGCTTAGAATTTGCTGGCGAGCTTGAGCATCTCGCTGTACCCGTAGCGGAACAGGCCGCGGCGCCCGGACACCGCGGCGCCACGCATTGCCGCGGCCACCGTCGTGGCCGGTATCGCACGCCACGCCTTGTAGCGGCCGAGAAGCAGCGGATTGATGAGCGGTGCGAGCAGCCGCGCGGCAGCCTCGGCCGGCCGCCAGTCGCGACGGTCGCCGATGAGCAAACCGGGCCGCATCAGGTGCAGCGTCTGGAAACGCACCGCCTCGAGCTCGCGTTCGGTCTCGCCTTTGACGCGCAGGTAGAAATTCTTGGAATCGACTGCCGCTGCAGCGGACGAGACGGCGACGAAGCACAAAGCACCGGCGGCGTGGGCCCAACGCGCGAACCGCACCACCAGGTCCTTGTCGATCGCAACGAACGCCGCCTGCGATCCGGCCGTCTTTAGCGTCGTGCCAAGACAGCAGAACGCGTCCTGGCAGCTCATCCCGGCCAAATCCTTTTCCAGCGACTCAAACCTCACAATGCGGTTGGCGAGGCGGGCGTGCTCCAGCGGCAGCGCGCGGCGGCTCAGCGCAATGACGCGCTGGTATTCCGGCGCGGCGAGCAAGGCCCGCACCAGCTGCAGGCCGACCATGCCGTTGGCGCCGGCGACCAGCGCGATACGTGGTTTGGGTGGATCTGCCATACGGCAACTTTACGGGCGCGGACCGATCGCGGACAAGCGCCGTCGCGCAAAGCGATCAGATGTTGAGGCTCAGCTGGCCATGTGCCGAGGGAGGCTTGAACAGATCCGTGCGCGGCTGCGGCCCTGGGTAACGGTCAAGTGCGAGGCGGCGGCAGGCCAGCTTGAACCGGTCGCGCAGCAGTTGCGCCCATGCGCCATTGCCGCGCATCCGGTGACCGAAGCGCGGGTCATTGTCCCGGCCACCGCGGGCCGCCTGTAGCAGCGACATCACGTGCGCGGCGCGCTCCGGCAAATGATTATCGAGCCACTGGCGAAACAGGCCCGCCACTTCCCCCGGCAGGCGCAGCAGCGTGTAGCCCGCCTGCCCCGCGCCGGCAGCCGCGCCCCGCTCCAGGATCTGCTCGAGGTCGGCGTCGTTGACCGCCGGAATCATCGGCGCAGCCATGATCCCGCAGGGGATGCCGGCCGCGCTGAGCTGGCTTAGGACCCGGAGCCTGGCTTCAGCGGAAGCGGCGCGCGGCTCAAGGGTGCGCTTGAGGTCAGGATCGAGGGTGGTCAGCGTCACATTCGCCTTGACCAGGTTCCGCTCCGCCAGCGAGCGCAGTAGATCCAGATCGCGCAGGATCAGCGTGCCCTTGGTCAGCAGCATTACCGGATGCGAGCACTCCGACAGCACTTCGAGCAGCGAGCGCGTCACACCGAGCCGTTTTTCGATCGGCTGGTACGGATCCGTGTTGGCGCCAAGCATGATGGGCTTGCAGCGGTAGGCGGGACTCGCGAGTTCGGCACGCAGCAGTGTCGCCGCGTCCGCCTTATAGAAGAGCCGGGTTTCAAAATCCACGCCGGGTGACAGGTCAAGATACGCGTGGCTGGGCCGGGCGTAGCAGTAGATGCAGCCATGCTCGCAGCCGCGGTAGGGATTGATCGACTGCTCGAAGGGGATGTCCGGCGAGTCGTTGCGCGTGATGACGGTACGCGCGGGTTCGGGGCGCACTTCGGTAGCGATGGAATCGCTCAGTGCTTCCTGGTACCAGCCGTCGTCCAGCGGCTCGGTCTGGTGGCGCAAAAAGCGGCTGTCCGGGTTGGACAGCGCCCCACGGCCCCTGTAAGGGTGCTCCATGGGGATACTGTACATATATACAGCTCTAACGCAAGTGCTTCAGCTGCCGCAACGTCGGAAAAATCGCCGCCCACAGCCCCACCACCGCCAGCGTCAGCGCCCCGCCGAGCACCACCGAGGGCACGACCCCGAACCAGCGCGCGGTCACGCCCGATTCGAATCCCCCCAGTTCATTGGAAGCGCCGATGAACATCGAGCTGACGGCGCTGACCCGGCCGCGGATGGCATCCGGCGTATACAGCGGTATCAGGGTCGCACGGATAAAAACGCTAATCATGTCGCCGATGCCGGCGAACATCACTGCCGCAAGCGACAGCGGCAGGTTGCCGGAGAGGCCGAAGACGATGATGCTCACGCCAAACAGCGCAACGCCGCCAAACATCCAGCTGCCGGCGTGGTTGCGGATGGGCCACAGCGCGAGCGCCGCGCCGGTCAGCGCTGCGCCGGCACCCGGCGCCGCGCGCAACATGCCGTACCCGACCGGCCCGCAATGCAGGATGTCGCTGGCAAACACCGGCAGCATGGCTTCGGCGCCGCCAAACAGCACAGCAAACAGGTCGAGCGACATGAGCCCTAACAACACCGGGCTTCGCAGCACGAAGCGCACGCCTTCCAGGAAGGCTCCCGCGGCCGGTGCGGCTGATGGTCCCGGCGCCGCCGGCGTGAACTTGAGCCCGACCGCCACCGCAACGGTCAGCGCAAAAAACACCAGGCACACGCCATAGACTAAGGAGACGCCGAGCAGCAACAGCACACCGCCGAGCGCCGGGCCGCCGATGACGCTTATCTGGTAAACCAGTGAATTCAGTGCCACGGCATCGGCGAATTCCTCGCGCGGCAACAGCCGCGGCAGGATCGACTGCAGCGCCGGCGACCAGAACGCGCGGGTCACGCCGAAGACGCCGATGGCCGCATAAATCGGCCAGACGCTGCGCAGGCCGGTGAAAGTCAGCCAGCCCAGCACCGCGACGCAGCCGACCTCGGCCAGATAGGCCAGCGCCAGCACGCGCCGCCGGTCGGCGTGGTCGGCCACATGGCCGCCTACCATCACCAGGGCGGCGAACGGCAGGAACTCGCACAGGCCGACGATGCCGAGGGCAAGCGGATCGTGGGTGAGCCCGTACACCTGCCATGCGGCTGCGACGCCGAACAACTGCCAGCCAACGGTCGCCGCCGCGCGCCCCACCAGGTAACGGGCAAACGGACGGTGTCGCAGCACCGCCAGGGCGGGCGGGCGGCCTGCCGGGCTCACGAGGCCGGATCCGCTCCGCGCCGGGACGTCAGCGACTCACGCCAGATTGCCAGCAGGACGGCGAGGATTACCGGGCCAATGAACAGCCCTACGAGGCCAAAGGCCAGCAGGCCGCCGAGCACTCCAAACATCACCACCAGGAACGGCGCGTGCGTGGCGTTGCTGATCAGCGCCGAGCGCACCACGTTGTCGATCCAGCTGAGCAGCAGCAGGCACCAAAGCGCGAGCACCGTGGCGCCGACCGAGTGGCCGGTGGCAAATAACCAGGCGATCACTGCAGCCCAGACGATCCAGACCGCAAACGGAATCAGCGCTGCAAGCGTCGTGACCACAGCGGCAAACAGCGGTGCCTTGACCCCAACCGCCCAGTAGGCGAGGCCGCCGAGCACACCCTGCACTAGCGCTCCGAGCACCAGGCTGATCAGCACTGCTTTGACAGTCTGGCCGATGGAATCCAGATAGCTGCGGGCGCGTGGGCCGAAAAAACGGCCGAGTACGGTGTGCACTTGATCGGTCAGCATCGCGCCGTCGCGGTAGAGGAAATACAGCGAAATGACGGTCACCAGCAGCTTGCCCAGATTCTTGCTGAGCGTGCCGAGCGCCGACCCGACCTGTCCGGCCGAAGTACTCATCAGCGTTCGCAGCCATTGACCAAGCACCTGCGGATCGGCGGCCACGCGGCTGTTCAGCTCCTGCAGCCAGCTTCCCAACAGCGGCACGTGCAGCAGCGAATCCGGCAGCGGCAGGCCATGGCTGAGCTGCGGTTCGATGTCGCGGTACACCTCGATCAGCTCGACGCGCACCAGCAGCACCAAAAGCCCGGTCGGCGCTATTACCGCCGCGGTCATCACCAGCGTCATGATGAGTGCCGCCGCCATGCTGCTGTTGCGGCACCAGCGACGCACACGCAGGTACGCCGGCCAGCTGGCATAACTGAGGATGCACGCCCAGATCAGCGCCACGATGAACGGGCGCATTACCGCAAAGGCCAGTAACAGCACCAGCGCCAGGGCCGAGATTAATAATGCGTTGCGCAGCCACGGCGCGGCGGCATTGGTCTGCATCATCCCTCTCCGAAGTGTTGCGCCGCGCGGCGCGACGGCCATCGGCTGCGGTGCCACCGCGCACAACGGCGCGTCATGATAGCCCGGCCACGAAGCGGATGATCTGCGCGGCGACGGCGGCGGGCCGTTCGTGCTGCAGCAGGTGGCCGGCCTGCTCGATTCCGACCACTCGCAGCCCGCTCTGCAGCGAGCGCCAGCGTTCCACCGCCGCGGCACCGCCGGCCATCGGCAGGGCCCTCGACTCCGCGCCGTACAACACCAGCACCGGAGCGATCGTGCGCGACCAGCACGCTTGCAACTCCTCGCGGCCGAGCCGCAGCGGCGTACTCAACCGGTGGCGCGGATCGGCGAGCAACTCGACGCCATCAGCCCAAGGTCGCGTCCAGACCGCGGCCAGATAGCGGGCGTTTGGCATCGGCAGCAGCGGGTTGCGCTGCTGCAGCACCGTCGCAAGCTGCTCGATCGAATCATAGCGGCGCAGGCCCGGCGGCGAGCGCAACTCATCCAGCCACTGGCCCAGATGCTCAGGGATCACCTTGGGATCGAGGCGCGGCAGCCCGAAGCCCTCCATGTTCACCAGCCACTTGAGCCGCTCGGTGCGGATGCCGGCGTAGGCCGAACCTACGGTACCGCCCAGACTGTGACCGATGATCCGCCCCGCATGCCCGGCCGGCCACAGTTGCTGCAGCACGCACTCGAGTTCGGCCAGGTAATCGGGCAGCCAGTAGCGATCGACGCGCGGCTCGCTCTGGCCGTAGCCGCGCCAGTCGATCGCGGCCAGCGGCCAGTCCTCGGGCAGACAATCAACCAGCAATTGCCAGCCGCGGGCGCAGTCCATCCAGCCGTGCAGCAATACGATGGGCGCCGCACCGTCAGGTCCCCACTGCGTAACGCTGATGTCGCCCTCGGCGGTCGCAATTCGCTGCTCGCGCGCCGGGCGCCGCGGCTGATAGGCGTCGGTTGAGGTTGCTGCCGGCAGCAAGCGATGCGCGCCCGGGGTCACTGCCCGAGGAACATCCGATAGGCCGGATTAGCGGTCTCATCGGTGTACGGGTAATGCAGCTCATTCAGGTGCAGCAGGAAATCGGCATGCTCGGCTTTCGGCACCTGGATGCCGGCGAGTACGCGGCCATAGTCCGAACCGTGGTTGCGGTAATGGAACAGGCTGATATTCCACGCCGTGCCGATGGCCTGCAGGAAGCGGCCCAGCGCTCCGGGCCGTTCGGGAAACTCGAAGCGGTACAGCAGCTCGTTTTCGAGCGTGGCCGGGCGTCCGCCGACCATGAAGCGGACGTGGAGCTTGGCCATTTCATTGTCGCTCATGTCGAGCACCTGGTAGCCGCCGCCCCGGAGTTGCCCGATGACTTGCGCGCGCTCGACCAAGCCCTGGGTGGTCTCGAATCCGACGAACACCCGCGCCTGATCCGCGCCCTGGTAGCGGTAGTTGAATTCCGTGACACTGCGCTGCCCGAGCAGTTCACAGAATCGCAGGAAGCTGCCGGGCTGCTCAGGGATCTCCACCGCCAGCAGCGCCTCGCGCCCGGCCCCCAGATCCGAGCGCTCGGCAATGTGCCGCAGCCGGTCGAAATTCATGTTGGCGCCGCTGTTGACGGCAACGTAGCGCTGATCGCGCAGCCCGTCGCGCGCCACGAAGCGCTTGATGCCTGCCACCGCGAGCGCGCCGGCCGGCTCGGCGATGGAGCGGGTGTCCTCGAAGATATCCTGGATCGCCGCGCAGATCTGGTCGGTGTTAACGAGCACGATCTCATCCACGTGGCGGCGGACTAGATCAAAGTTCTCTTCACCCACGCGCCGCACCGCCACGCCGTCGGCGAAGCTGCCGACCCGATCGAGCGTCACGCGCCTGCCGGCCTTGAGCGACTCGTGCATCGCCGGGGCATCTTCGGGCTCCACGCCGACGATCTTGATGCGCGGATAAAGAGTCTTGATGTACACGGCAATGCCGGCGATCAAGCCGCCGCCGCCCACCGGCACAAAGATCGCGTCCAGTTCGCCGCCGGTCTGATGGGCGATTTCCATGCCGATCGTGCCCTGCCCGGCGATGACATCCGGATCATCGAACGGATGCACGAACACCAGCGAACGCTCGCGCGCCAGCTGCAGGGCGTGCTCGTAGGCGGCGTCGTAAACGTCGCCGTGCAGCACCACTTCACCACCTAGGTCGATGACCGCCTGCACCTTGATCGCCGGTGTCGTCTGCGGCATGACGACAACGGCCTTGAGCCCGCGTCGTCGCGCCGCCAGTGCTACGCCCTGGGCATGGTTGCCCGCCGAAGCGCTGATCACGCCGCGCGCGGCCACCGCCGCTGACAGGTGTGCAATCTTGTTGTACGCGCCGCGCAGCTTGAATGAAAAAACCGGCTGCAGGTCTTCGCGTTTGAGCA
>DASWBL010000324.1:0-7477 GCA_036390615.1 Steroidobacteraceae bacterium
GCGCGAATGTACGCCCGGCGGTATCCCTCGTGGCCGCTGCGAAAGCGCTCGGGGATGAACAGCTCGACGCTTTTGCCGACGATCTCCTCGCGCTCGTAACCAAAGAGTGTCGCAGCCTGACGATTGGCGAGCCGGATAATGCCGTCAGCGTCGAGAATGATCATCGCATCGGGCGCCGCATCGAGCGCGTTCCGGGCTAGTTCCGCGGTTGCAGATTGCATGTAGCGATCGTGGAGTTAGGGCGCTTTTGCGGGCGCGTGATAGTTTAAATTCTTACTTAATTTTCCGCAGCTAGTCTCCGCTCATAATTATTAGGCCATAAGCCACCGATCGAAGGCTACCGGTTCGGGTTGCACCAACTGTCGACCCATCCGAACAGCGCCATCTTCGCCCCGAATTTGCCTTGGAATCGCCCCCGGGCTTGTCGCCGGCTGGCTTCGTGACAACGGGCAACGTACGCATATTCGTACGTACTTTCCATGATTCGCCGATCTGCGAGTCCGGATTAGCCTCAAGCCTCAGCGATCAATGCCCACGGGAGACTTGGACATGTCAGGCAAAGAGATCAGCGCAGCGCGTCGGCCGGCTGTTGCAGCCGCGGCATCGGTGGTCTTTTGGATCATGGGCGCACCCGCGGCGCATGCGGTGCCAAGCTTTGCAAGGCAGACAGGCATGGCTTGCGAAGCCTGTCATACCGTATTTCCAGAGCTCACGCATTTCGGACGAGTCTTCAAGGCTAACGGATACACGCTCACCAACACTAAGCAGGTGCGCGATGTTAGCGGCACGAAGGAAGAGTTGCTGCAGCTCGCGCAATTCCCGCCGTTATCGATTATGGCGCAGATCTCCTACACTTCGATGAAGACCGCGGTGCCGGATCTGTCCTCCGTCGGCGCTCCAGGAGTCGCGCAGAACGGTACCGCGGGCTTCCCACAGCAATTCAGTTTCTTCTACGCCGGCAAGATCGCACCCAACCTCGGCGCCATGTTTCAGCTGACCTATGCGGACGACGCGGGAACGATCGGTATCGACAACAGCGACGTGCGCTTCGCCGATGAGATGGTGCTGCCCGTCAACGGCACGCTCACGTACGGGATCTCGCTCAACAACAATCCCACCGTACAGGACCTGTGGAACTCGACGCCCGCCTGGGGCTATCCCTACTCGGGCAGCAACGCCGCGGTGAGCCCGCTCGCCGGCACGGCAATCGCCGGCGCGTTCGCGCAAAACGTCGCCGGCCTCACAGGCTATGTTTACTGGAACGAATCCCTGTACGCTGAATTCGGTGGCTACCGCTCCGCGCAGCAGGGTGTCACCAACCAGCTAACTGGCGGAGCGGGACCGCTCGATGGCACGGCGTCGAACGTCATTCGGGGTCTCGCCCCCTATTGGCGATGGGCGTACGAGCGCAACTGGGACCGCCACTCCCTTGAGGTTGGCATGTACGGCATTGACGTCAAGGTGCTGCCGGGCTCCGCCTCAGGCGCCCCGACGCCGCTCAGCGGGCCGTTCGACCAGTTCAACGATGTGGCTGAGGACCTCCAGTATCAGTTCATCAGTGACCAGCACCAGCTGTCCGTCGAGGCTACGCACATTCACGAGTCCATGACACTGGATGCAGCTTTCGCGCAAGGTTCATCGGCCAATTCCCGCAACACTCTGTCGACGACGGAGGTGGCTGCTACTTACTACTATCGCCGCAAGTTTGGCGGCACGCTGCAGCGCTTCTCGACTACTGGCACAACGGACATAGGTCTTTATCCCGCAGCGCCCGCTGGCGCACCCGGTGTCGTCACCAGTGCAAATGGCTCGCCTGATACGCGTGGCTGGATCGCCGAGCTCAACTATCTGCCCTGGCTGAACGTAAAGGTATCGGCGCAATACACCTGGTATGGCAGTTTCAATGGCGGGAGCGGCAACTATGACGGCGTGGGACGCAACGCCTCCGACAACAACACGCTGTACATGGTGCTGTGGTTTGCATACTGAGGTGATCGCCATGAGCATCGATACACAAAGCAGCCCGCACCCCGGACCGCGGAACTTTGCGAACCGCAGCCTCCGATGGCTGGCGAGCGCCGCGGCCCTCTTGGTCGCGGTAAGCATGGCGCGGGCGGAAGACCCGGATGCGGCGACATCCGCCTATGTGCAGCATCTTGCGCACGCGGTCTGCGGCACGTGCCACGGATCAAGTGGCAACAGCACATTCCCGAAATACCCGCGGCTCGCCGGACAGAGCGCCAACTACCTGGCCGCGCAGCTCAAGGCCTTCCGCTCACAGACACGTGGCGATCCGGACGCGATCGGCTACATGTGGGGCATGGCCAGCCAGCTCGACGATGCCACCATCGACGGTCTGGCGGCGCACTACGCCGCACAGAAGCCCGAGCCGAGCGCCAGCGCAGCTTCTACCGTCGTAGCCCGTGGCCGAGAAATATATGAGCAGGGAGTGCCAGCTCAAGGCGTGCCCGCCTGCAGCAGCTGTCACGGAGCGGATGCACATGGGATGCTGGACTTCCCGCGCTTGGCGGGCCAGCACGCGCAGTACGTACTAAAGCAGCTCGCCTCATTCCAGAGCAACATGCGCAACGTCGCCATCATGCACGGCGTGGCACAGAACCTGAATCTTGGCGACATGAACGCAGTCGCCGCTTTCCTTGAGGGCCAGCCCTGATGACCTTTGCCCTAATGACCATCATTCGGGGCATACGAGCCGCCGCCAAATCTGAGCCCGGGAGATCACCATGACCCTCGTCGTCGATGAATTGCGCCGCCGCTTACTTAAGAGCCTGGTGCTCGGCACGGTCCTGATTCCATTGGCTGGCGAAACGCTCAAAGCTGCCGCCGCGGACCTCCCCTTGGTCAGCTCGGATGATCCAACGGCCAAGGCGTTGAAGTACGCGACCGATGCGAGCATGGCGCCGGGCGCGAAGCCCGGCAGCAAGTGCGCCAACTGTTCCCTCTACCAGGGTGGCGCAGCGGCACAAGGAGGCTGCCTGATATTCCCGGGCAAAGCCGTCAAGGCAACCGGGTGGTGTATTACGTGGACCGCCAAGCCGAGCTAATCGTTCACCATTATTCCGTCGCAAGCCCGGTTTAACTATGGCGGGATCGTGCTGTTACGCAGTCGCGAATAATGTGGCGGCGTGGAAATCGCACAGGCCAGAGGCGGAATCGAACGATCGACACGCGGATTTTCAAATCGAAAAATTGAAAGCGAATATTGCTACAGGTTTGCCCTGAGTAGATTTATCGCCTGCTTTTGTAGTACCGCGCTCTCGGCAAATTCTTCGTTTGCTACCTGTTCTTTATTGGTGTCCCCGTCTCGCATCGCCACCGCAGCATCGCGCACTGCGATTTGAAAGTGATTTAAATAGTCCGCCAGTACGGATTTCGCGCGGTAATAAGTCGAGTTACTGGGCACTTCCATTTGGGCCAACGTTCCCGCCGCGAGGTTCCATTCCGGCAGGACTTCCGCCAAAGTGCGCTGTCCCCATTGCTGGTCGGAGATCTGGTGGTTCGAGAGTAGCGTTTGCAGATTTTTCGCGCGCTCAACCGCCACACTTTCCCGCAAGGAGTAGAAGTAGAAGCCGCGGCTGAATTCCATGTGCGCCCGCTTCTCTGGATTCATATGGGTTAATGGCCAGGACAGTCCGAAAAGAACTATCGCTCCAGTACAAATTCCCGTTAGTAGTCCAGGCGATGATCTCTGGCGAGCCGCAGCGTCCAGCGGTTGCGATAAGAGCCAGCCCATGGCCAGGCCACCGATCAGACCGCCAATGTGACACGCGTTATCGATGCCGGCATGACTGACCCCGTTGATCAAGTTGTAAGCGATGAACGCCAGCGCGCTATTTCGCTGGCTGGCGCTGACGCTAGCCGGAATCTTGGTCTTTGGATTCAACATGAATGCCAGCAGCCCACCGAGCACTCCAAAGATAGCTCCGGAAGCGCCTGCGCTATTAACGGCCGGGTTCCACAACAAACTGGCCTCACTCCCGCAAAGCCCGGCAAACACATACAGCACCAGAAATCTGCGCGAGCCGAATAGCCGTTCAGCCAAGGGCCCGATATTCCAGAATGCCCACATATTCAGCAGAATGTGCAAAATGCCGAAATGCAGAAACATCGAAGTAAATAATCGCCACCACTGGCCGCCAAGCGTCAGGGGTCCAAAGTTGGAGCCCCAAGAAATCAGCGCGTTTCCTGAAGGCTGGAAGAAGTTAGCGCCGCCCAATGTAACGGCGACGAACGCGGCCACGTTAATCCCTATTAACGCGGGGATGACGATCACGCGTGCGTTGAGGCCGGCGAGAGTCTGAGCGAAAGCCTTGTGTTCCTGATAGTGCTCGGACTGGGCCTGTGGCAGCATCGCGGCAATGGCTGCAGCAGCTTGGGCGTCTGAGGCCCAGAGGCTCACCGGTTCGGCCGCGCCTTTGGACTGAGTCACGGCGAACGAAACCCTTCGATCGGCGACGGCAACATCAATAACGTCGCCAGCGGGGAAGCGGATTTCCTGAGGCGCCGAAGTCCACAAAGTCCGCGACCGGCGGCCGCGCAGTACTACATCCGATCCTTCAACGCCTAATTGACCGGGCCCCTTCCAATGCCAGCGGGTTTTGGATTGGGCGACGAACCATTGGCCGGCGCCCGGCGCGGTGAAGCTAATGACAAATGACGAGGTGCGAGCTGTCTCGGACGCATCGCTTGATTCGGAGGTACTCAAGTTCATTGGGCTAGTTCGATGGAACCAAAGCCTGTTTTTTTAATTCGTAACCTGGGTTCTCAAGAGATTGCTTTTATAGTGGTCGGAGCGCCGAGATTTGAACTCGGGACCCCTTGCACCCCATGCAAGTGCGCTACCAGACTGCGCCACGCTCCGACTGCTCAATCAATGCACGTGCTACAGCGGTTGGGGATTACCGCTGGGACGGAATGATACCTCGATAAGCCTTGCGGTTTAAATCGCTGCCGGGTGGCTAGCGGCGCAGTACGCGCAGCACTTCTTCCAGCTCCAGGCGCATCTGCCGCACGATCTGCTGGCTTTGGCTGACGTCGGTGCGCGCTTCATCGCCATCGAGCTGGTGGCGTGCGCCGCCGATGGTGAAGCCCTGCTCGTACAGCAGGCTGCGAATCTGCCGAATGATGATGACGTCCTGGCGCTGGTAGTAGCGGCGATTGCCGCGACGTTTGACCGGCTTTAACTGCGGGAACTCCTGTTCCCAGTAGCGCAGTACGTGCGGCTTCACGCCGCACAGTTCGCTGACTTCGCCGATGGTGAAATACCGCTTGCCCGGAATCGCGGGCAACTGGTTATTGTTCTTTGGTTCCAGCATACGCCTCAACGCGGGCCTTGAGCTTCTGACCGGGACGGAACGTTACCACGCGCCGCGCACTGATCGGAATTTCTTCGCCGGTTTTCGGATTGCGCCCAGGTCGCTGGTTCTTATCGCGCAGATCGAAGTTGCCAAAGCCCGACAGCTTGACCTGTGCGCCATTGGCGAGCGCGCCGCGCACTTCTTCAAAGAACAGATCCACCAGCTCGCGCGCCTCGCGCTTGTTGAGCCCAAGCTGATTGAACAGCGCCTCAGCCATTTCCGCTTTAGTCAGAGCCATTGGTCTATTCTCTTATGCGCGCGCCAAGACTTGTTCTTAATTCGTTGATAACGGCCGCCACAATGCGATCCGCATCCTCGTCGGTCAATGTGCGCGTTAAATCCTGTAAAATCAACCCCAAAGCGACGCTTCTTCGACCAGATTCTACACCCTTCCCCTGGTAGATGTCGAAAACACGCAGTTCTTTTAGCCCGGTTGAAGCGGCAACACTAACACGTTCGGCAATTCGCTCAAATGGTTGCGCTGCGTCCACCGTAAAGGACAGATCGCGACGGATTTGCGGATACGGGGACAGCGCACCGGCCTTTGCAGCCGGTACGGTGCTGATCGCCGCGAAATCAAGTTCAAACAAGACCGGCGCATATGTCAAATCGAGTTCCGCCAGCAGGCCGGGGTGCAGCTCTCCGATCAGTCCAATGGGCCGCCCATCTCGCAAGATCCTCGCCGCGCGTCCCGGGTGCAGGCACGGCACCTGGTCGGTCGCCTCAAAGCGGTGCGCCACTTCCGGCCCGCCAAGGGCCAGCAACGCAGCCACATCGCCCTTCAGATCAAAAAAATCCTCGGCTTCGCGGCCGGTTCCCCATTGCTCTGGCAGTCGCGAACCGATCGCCAGACCTGCAATCATTTTCTGCTCTGTGACTTTGCCGTCAGGCTGTCGCTCAAAGCGCGTGCCGATCTCAATCAGCCGCACCCGCTCCTGCTGCCGTCGCAGGTTCTCGCGCGCCGCGCCCAGCAACCCGGGCCAAAGCGAGGCGCGCATGACGGCCTGGTTGTTGGCCATGGGATTAAGCAACGCCAGCGGCGAATAATGGCCCAGCAGCCGCGCTTGCAGCTCGGGATCGACAAAGGCGAGGCTGATTGATTCGTGAAAGCCGCGAGCGGCCAGCAATTGCAGGATCGTGCGCTCTTCCAGCCTGCCCTCCGGCAAGGCCGCAAGGTGCCGCTGGCCGGCGTAGGCGTGTTCCGGGATCGCGGTAAGGCCGCCGAGTCGCGCGACCTCCTCGATCAGGTCGGCCTCAAGGTTGATATCGAAGCGCCAGGATGGAGCCTCCACCCGCCATTGGCCCTTGCCTCGTCGCACCTTAAGTCCCAAAGATTTAAGCCGCGACTCAACAGCCGCGGTGGGGACGCTGGTCCCAAGCAGCCGGCGAAGCTGCTTCGCTCGCAGTGCGATGCTCGAGGATTTTGGCAGCTCGCTGGCCTTGGATTTCTCCTGCAGAGGGCCCGGAGTCCCGCCTACCAGCTCGCAGATCAATCCTGTCGCCCGCTCCGCCGCCCGAGCCGGACCTTCAGGGTCCACGCCGCGCTCAAAGCGCTGGCTGGCGTCCGTCAGCAATCCGTAGCGGCGCGCCCGCCCGGCTACCGCGGACGGTGCAAACCAGGCCACCTCCAGCAGCAGATCGGTGGAGTTGCTTTCGATGCCCGTGCGCTCCCCGCCCATGATGCCGGCCAAACCGACTGGGCCCGCACCATCCGCAATAACCAGAACATCGGGCGCAAGCTCGATCACGCGCCCGTCGAGCAGCTGCAGCGATTCGCCGGCACGGGCGAGCCGCACTGCCAACGGCGCCGTCAATTTCGCAAGATCATAGGCATGAATGGGTTGGCCCAATTCGAGCATCACGAAATTGGTGACATCGACCACCGGGCTGATGGACCGCAGGCCCGCACGCCGCAACCGTTCGGCCAGCCAGTCAGGCGTCGGGCGCGTGTTGTCTACACCGCGGATCACGCGAGTCACGATCCGGCCCGCGCCGCAGCGGGGTTCCACCTGCACCGGCCAACTCGCTTTGCTGGCTGCCCGAACGGGCGAAACCTTCGGATTCTTGAGCGTTATGCCTTTGCCAGCGGCTAGTTCCCG
>DASWBL010000325.1:0-16492 GCA_036390615.1 Steroidobacteraceae bacterium
TGCGCAGTGCCGAGAACTTCTAGCAACAGTTCGCCCTCGAGCACAAAGAAAAACTGTCTGGCACGGGCGTGGTAGTGCTCCGTTTCTGCAGTACCGGGCGGCATTCGTTCATGAAACACCGCCAGGTCGTCTCGACTAAGCAATTCCCAGGTCCGACAGTCTTCGCCCCAATCGCGCGGAAAAACGTTGACCTTGCTTCTCATTGATCTCGATTGCCTCTGCGCTTTTTGTCCAGTTTATTTGCCGGAGCTCACCGCTCGAACCTAAATCGATCCGACAGGCGATGCATTCGGACCCCGTACTCACGCGGCCGCTCGGCCGGCGTGCAATCCTCTCGGCTTATCGACTTAGCCCGGGACCCAATCGGTAAGACCCTCGTCGTCATGGACCTGGCGCAGCGACGGAATCGTCCACATCCTACGGAGGTAGTCTGCAAGGTGATCGTAACGCATGGCGCTGCAAGTCATGTTTCTCGACCACCGCATCAACATGGTGGCCAGAAAATCCACAGCAGTCAGATCTTCGCCCGCCAGAAAGCGCCGGCCATCCGTAAATAGCGTGTCCAGCCGGAGCAAGGCTGTTTCAATTTTCGCCTGGGCGCGGAACTTTGTAGCGGCCACGTTTTCCACGCCAGCCATCTCATCAGCGTAGAACCACATTCGGAACGCAGGCTGAACGGTGTTCGCCAGGTAAAACATTGACTGCAGGAAAATATCGCGGTCTGGATCACCGATGACAGGCGCGAGTCGGGCTTCCGGATGTCGCTCGGCCAGCATCATCAGCAGTGCAGCGCATTCGGTCCGCGGCTTGCCAGCAATCAGCAATGTGGGTACGTGCCCTGATGGATTTAGCGCGAGGTATTGCGCCGAGCGTTGCTCTTTGGCTTCGAGGTTAACTTCGACCAGTTCAAATGCCGCGCCGATGTGTATGAGCATCCAGTGAACGGCGAAACTTGCTGTACCGGGAGAGTAATACAATGTGTACATAATTGCTGTGCCGAAATGAAATGTTCCATGACAAGCCGATGGCCACCTTCGATGACACCGGTGATTTAGTACATTGCCATAAATAAGGCGTCAATTACCGACGGCAGGCAGATCTTTCGGAGCTGTCGTTACTTATTTGGCGGCCGCGTCGCCGAGACGATGATCTAAAAACCACTTATAAAGCGCTGGATCCGAGTAGGCGGGCTCCCAAGCCGAATGTCCGAGCTCCGGGTAGATGGTTAATTTTACGTCGCCCCCACACTCCTTGATCGCATCGACCATGGCCTGACCGTCGGAGGTTTTTACGGTTTCATCCTTGCCGCCGTGAAAAGCCCAAATGGGAACACGTTTTAAATTGCAAGCATCGTAAGTGTTTCCCGCAGCACTGATCGGCGCGATAGCCGCGAAAGTCCCCGGACGTTCAGCTGCCCACTGATAGGCTACTATGCCGCCCAAGCTAAGTCCTGTCAGATAGATGCGGTCTTTATCAATCGGGAGCTTTTGCAGTAGCTGGTCGAGCAAAACGTTCATTGCGGCCAGATCGAAGCCGACGTCTGGATCAGGCGCCTGCGGGGAGACCACGATAAATGGAAAATCAGAGCGCGTGTCTAGAAACTTCGGCGGCCCGTTTACTTTGACCTTAGCGATATCGGTACCCGATTCCCCGGAACCATGAAGAAATACTAGTAGGGGATATTTGGCAGTTGGGTGTTCAGAGAAGCCTTTCGGCAGGTAAAGCAAGAACTGGCCAGTAACCTCACGGCGGTATTCACCGCTGAATTTTTGGGTGTGTTGGCCCTCGGCTAGCGACCATTGAGGGCCGGCATAGCACGAGACTGTCAGCAGACAGCAACCGAGGACAAATGCGCTCCATACACCGGTTGTTCTGCGGTTGCGGCGTTCCAGGCTTGCTTTGAACGGTGTCATATACGGGTCAGCCTCGCTGTGGGTGTTCAAAGTAGGGGTCTTGCGCGGTTTTCATATTAATACTTGCCGGTCCGGAGTGTTACTTCAGCCCGGTGACGGCAACTGGCGGCTTCAGCTGCTGCAGCCGGACAAGGGAGAACGGCAGGGCCAGTTACCCGATACAATATCGCGACCGATGGAGCCGCCTCTTGGTCGCTGCGATGGGATCGTAACCGTCTGACGGCTGCCTTCGAACTGTCGCCCGGTCAGCGGGCCATAGCCAATAAGCGGAAGTGATCATGCCGGCGGCGCGCATACGCCGATTGACACGGAACTCTTAATTATGCTTACAAGGGTATGGGGCATTGCTGAAGACAGTATAGGCGGCCGGCCGAATTGCAATGCTGTAAGGTCCCACGATTCTTGCTGATCGACCTGCCTACGCGTAGGCTGGGAAGTTCATATCGAAGCGTTTCTAAACGCCGGAGATTTGCACCATGTCGGGGCCCAAAAAACGATTTTTCACCACATTAACTGCATCGCTGGCACTGATACTGTGCTGTGCGATTGCGCACGCCCAGGTCGATCCGTCGCTATTTAGTGCGATGAAGTGGAGGCAGATCGGCCCCTTTAGGGGCGGCCGGGTGGCGGCGGTTGCCGGTGTCCCGGGGGATGCCAGCACATGGTATTTCGGCGCAGTCGCCGGCGGCGTTTGGAAAAGTTCCGACGTGGGTGTTACCTGGAAGCCAATCTTCGATACGCAGAAGATTTCCTCAATCGGCGCACTGGCGATTGCTGCATCGGATCACAATATTCTCTACGTCGGAACCGGTGAAGCCAATATTCGTGGCGATGTAACCTACGGCGACGGAGTCTATAAATCCGTCGACGGCGGGAGAACCTGGAAAAATGTCGGACTGAAGGACACGCGGCACATTGGCGCGATCGCCATAGATCCTCGTAATCCGGATATTGTGTTGGTGGCGGCTCTGGGGCACGCCTTTGGACCCAATGAGGAGCGTGGCATCTTTCGCACTGCCGATGGCGGCAAGAGCTGGCAGAGGGTGCTTTACAAGGACCGCGACACGGGCGGCATCGATGTGGAGATGGATCCGCACAATCCGAGCGTCGTGTTCGCCTCACTGTGGCAAGTTCGTCGTCAGCCGTGGAGCTTTTCCAGCGGCGGCCCGGGGTCTGGTCTCTATAAGTCAACCGACGGCGGCGTAAGCTGGGTGCAGCTAACCGGCCATGGCTTGCCAACCGGCACCATCGGGCGCATCGGCATCAGCGTTTCCGGCGCAGATTCCGATCGCATCTATGCCCTGGTCGAGGCCAAGGAAGGTGGACTGTTTCGTTCCGACGACGGGGGCGAGAGCTGGGATCGCGTCAATGATGATCATCGGTTCCGGCAGCGGGCCTGGTATTTCTCGCATGTTTATGCTGATCCGTCGGCAGTCGATACGGTCTATGTACTTAACACCGGCTCCTTCCGCTCCACCAACGGTGGCAAGGATTTCGACCTGCTTCCCGGGATGCACGGGGATCACCATGCCTTCTGGATTGATCCACAGAATCCGAAGCGGCTGATCGACGGCAACGACGGCGGCGCCTATGTTTCCGTGGATTACGGCAGTCACTGGACGCAGCCGTTTAATCAACCGACGGCGCAGTTCTACCACGTGGCGATCGACAATCACTGGCCATACCGCGTCTATGGAGCACAGCAGGACAACACCACCGTCGCTATCGCCAGCCGTAGCGACACCAGTTCGCTCGGTGATGGCGTGATTGGCCGTTCGGACTGGTATCAGGTGGACGAAGCCGAGAGTGGCTACGTCAGCCCAGATCCGCGTGACCCGGAGATTGTCTACGCCAACGACAACAGTGGTCAGGCTATAAGGTTTGATCACCGCACCCATAACGTTAGGGACGTTTCGATCTATCCATTGGATGTGTCGGGTAATGGAGCAAAAGATTTACAGTACCGCAGTCAATGGACTGAGCCACTGTTTGTATCCGCGCATGATTCGAACGTTCTTTACACGGCCGCGCAGTTTGTAATGCGAAGTCCCGATCAGGGGCGCAGCTGGACGAAAATCAGCCCGGATCTGACGCGGAACGATAAGAACAAGCAATTCGCGTCCGGCGGTCCGATAACGCTCGATATCACCAGCGTCGAATACTACGACACGGTCTTTGCGCTGGCCGAATCGCCGTTGCAGAAAGGATGGCTTTGGGCCGGGACAGACGATGGCCTTATCCAATTGACGCGGGACGACGGCAAGAGCTGGCAGAACGTCACCCCGAAGGACATGCCGGAATGGAGCATGGTCAGCATAATCGATGCTTCGCCCCACGATCCGGCCAGCGCTTACGCAGCGATCGACCGGCACAAATTTGACGACTTCAAGCCGCTAATCTACAAGACGCACGATGCGGGCAAATCCTGGACGCGCATTGTCAACGGGCTTCCGGACGGCGCTTATGTCCGCTCGGTGCGTGAGGACCCGATACGGCAGGGGCTACTGTTCGCCGGGACTGAAATGGGAGTGTATTTCTCGCTCGATGACGGCGCGCATTGGCAACCGCTGCAGCTGAATTTACCGCCGGCGCCGGTGCACGATCTCAAGATCAAGGACGATGATCTGGTCGCAGCGACTCACGGGCGCTCATTCTGGATCCTCGATGATCTGACTCCGTTGCGGCAGTTGAACGGTGCAATTGCAGGTGATGAGGCGTTTCTGTTCCGGCCGCAGACAGCGATACGGCTGCATTATCCCCAAGAGGTCAACACCCAGGTGCCGGCGGGCGACGATCCACCAGCAGGCGCAGTCATAGATTATTTTCTGAAGAGCAAGCCGGCCGACAAAGAAGAGATTACGCTTGAGATTCTCGATTCCCAGGGAAAACCTATCAAGAAGTTCTCTAATCTGAAAAAGGATCTCTTTGCGCAGCCGGCCGAGTGGCCGGATCGGGTCACCATTCCGGAGCTTATTCCGAGTGAAGCGGGCATGAATCGTTTTGCCTGGAATTTCCGAGTCGAGGACCCGGTGCAGATACCAGGCGCGTTCTACGCCGACGATGGTCCACTAGGACCGGTTGTCAATCCGGGAACGTACCAGGTGCGGTTGACGGTCAAAGGCAAGGCGCAAGTGGTGCCGCTCGTGGTCGCTGTGGATCCGCGTATTAAAGATCAGATCAGTCCAGATGATTTGCAACAGCATTGGAATATGGTTGTGCAGATTAGCCAGGACATCGACACCCTACACCGCGCCGTCAATCAGATCCGCGCCATCCGTGCGGATTTGAAAGAACTGAAAAAATGGTCACAGGATAATACCGCAGCGAAACCGATACTTGCATCGGCCGACGACTTCGATGAGAAGACCAAGCCGATTGAGGCATTGCTGATGCAGGTACAGATGAAAGCTTCGGAAGACAACCTGCGCTACCCGAACATGCTCAATGAGCAGTACGATTCCTTTATAGCCATCGTTGACGAGGACGATTTCGCACCTACCGCTCCTCAGCATCAGGTTTTCGAGGAACTGCATGGACGACTCGGCGTGCAGCTGGCTAAATGGAATCAGATGCTGACTACGGATCTGCCAGCGCTTGACGCGGCAATGCATGCCGCCGGGATTCCGAATCTGACTACGCCGTCAGGGGATCCGGCGTTGTGACGGGCTAACGGCAGTTCGGCTGTCTGCCATGGTCGGCGATACGGTCAGGGGGCTGGCAATTTTCGTGCTCGGCGCGGGCCTGGTTATGGCGGCTCCGAAGCCGAGCGCTACCCGTTCGGCGGAACAAACTGTCATTGCTGGCCATGTGGCACGTTACGACGCCCAGGGACGCCTGCTCCCATGGACTTCCTGGAACGTCGCGCTGGACCGGGAGATGCACTTCTACCAGCAATGTCCAGTCGACCATGGGTATCCGCAGTTTATTTCAGCAACTATTTTGGATGGCGATTGCATTCCGGTTCCAGAGCGCACCGACACGATTCCTGCGACGCAAAACGGCATGGGAATAATCTCCTATCTGAAGTTCTACGAGCTTCGTGGCAAGCGGGAACCGCGGCTGCTGAAGACGGCGCGCCTGATGGGCGACTACCTGGTGAAGGAGGCGCGGACACCCGATTTCGGGAGGTACCCGCATTTTACGCGCTCCACGGGCCAGGCAAATTCGTTTCCGCAGCCCGTGGATTCAGGTTCACAAGCGGATGCCCCCTACGAAATTGAGCCAGACAAAGGCGGTATTGCCGGCTACGCGCTGGTGTTGCTTGCCGCGACCACCGGTGAGCATCGGTACCTCGCGCAAGGTTTGCACAACGCCCGTGTACTAGCGGCCAACCAGCAGCCGGGCGATGCCGGCGCGTCACCCTGGCCCTTCCGCGCGGACTATCGCAGTGGCGATACAAGGGGACCCATTTCTGGCGACATGAGCTACGTACTGCGTCTCTATGACGCATTGCTCGCGCGCGGGTACAAGGAGTTCGCCGCGCCACGCAGCGCCCTCTGGCATTGGATCAAGACCTATCAGATTCCTAGCGCCGCCGGTGATGGTGCAGAGTTTGCCCAATTCTTCGAAGATCACGATACGCCGACTAATCGCACTGCCTGGGCTCCGCTGAACCTGGCGCGCTTCCTTCTGGAGGGGAAAGGCGTGATCGATCCGGATTGGAAAGCGGATGCCGGGTTACTGATCACTTTTGTCCGCAAGAATTTTACCCACGTGGAGTTCGGCGTGACAGTCTGCCACGAGCAGGACGAGGATCACGATGCTTGGGGCGGAGTTAATTCGACTTACGGCGCGGTACTCGCTCTTTATGCGAAGGCGATTGACTCAAAGCCGCTAGCCAGCGACGCCCGACAAGCGTTGAATTTCACGCTCTATGCAATCGACGCGCAGGGCCGACCGCGGGATCTGCCTGCAAATCCAGCCTTAGGTGGCTGGCAAACCGACGCTCACACGGATGTTATCCACAATTATGTCGATGCCATCCGGGCGTACCCGGAGTGGGGCGACGCCAAGTGATCTTGAATAGTCGCGGATGCTCCTAAAGATCGAAGGGGCAGTTGCAGGCTGGCGAAGAGGCGAATCTCGAGCAAATGGCCGAGACGACCCGACACTGCAGTGACACGGACAGCCGCCGAGACGCGGCTGCGGGATTCATTGCGGAGCTCAAGGCGATTGTTGGGGATCGTCATGTGCTAAGCGATGCCAGAGCCAAGCGACGCTACGAGGTCGGCTTCAGATACGGGGGCGGCCCGGCTCTTGCGGTCGTGTCTCCGGCAACTCTAATCGAGCTTTGGCGTGTACTTGGGTGCTGCGTCGCCGCCAACAAAATCATCATTATGCAGGCGGCCAATACCGGTCTTACTGGGGGCTCCACGCCCTTCGGGGATGATTATGATCGTGAGGTCGTATTAATCAATGCAATGCGGATCGCAAAGATCCACATCATCGAAGAAGGTCGCCAGGTCATCTGCCTTCCCGGCGCGACGTTGTATCAGTTGGAGGAGGTGCTGAAAAAATACGGGCGTGAGCCGCATTCGGTAATTGGCTCCTCTTGCATCGGCGCATCGGTGATGGGCGGCATTTGCAACAATTCCGGCGGCTCGCTCGTCAGGCGTGGTCCGGCCTATACGCAGCTGGCCATATTCGCGCGATTGGATACCGGTGGGCAGCTCAGGCTCGTCAATCACCTTAATGTGGACCTCGGACAGGAACCCGAAGAGATTTTGGCCCGGCTTGAAAGCGGAGAATTTGCTGCGCGCGATATTGGCAACGATCCTGATCTCCATGGCTCGGACCATGACTACATCCATCGCGTACGCAAAATCGAAGATGACCGGCCGGCGCGCTACAACGCGGATGCGGGTCGCCTTTTCGAGGCCTCCGGCAGTGCGGGGAAGCTTGCCTTATTTGCGGTTCGTCTGGATACATTTCCAGCCGAAGACGACACTAAAGTGTTCTACGTCGGCACCAATGCTCCGCAAGTGCTCACACGTATCCGAAGGCATATTCTAGAAGAATTTGAAAATCTGCCGGTATCCGGGGAGTACATCCATCGGGAAGCGTTCAATGTCGCGGAGCAGTATGGGAAAGATACCTTTCTGGCGATCCAAATCCTCGGCAGCAGCCGGTTACCGCGGCTGTTCAGCTTCAAGGCGGGGTTCGAGGCGTTTCTGGAGCGGGTGGGACTGCCGTCAACAGGACTGAGCGACAAGCTCCTGCAGGGGATGAGTCGCCTATTTCCGAAGCACCTGCCTCGACGCATGACCAATTTCCGCGATCGATTCGAACATCATTTGATTTTGAAGATGGCTGGAAATGGCATTGCGGAAGCTGCTGCCTACCTGAAAACAATATTTCCCTCGCCTGACAGTGATTTTTTTGAATGCACCGCGGCCGAAGGCGCCCAGGCCTTCCTGCATCGCTTTGCGGTGGCCGGGGCGGCGATTCGGTTCAGATCGGTACGCAGCCGGGACGTCGAGGATATTGTGGCGCTGGATATCGCGCTTAGGCGAAACGATCGCGAATGGCAGGAGCGCCTGCCGGAGAACCTCCGAAGTCAGTTGTGCCACGTACTTTACTACGGGCATTTCCTATGCCATGTCTTTCATCAAGATTACATTGTCCGCAAGGGATGCGATCTGGCTATTGTAAAAGCTCAGTTGTGCCAGATGCAGGACCAGCGCGGCGCGGAATATCCCGCTGAGCACAATGTTGGACATTTGTACCAGGCCAAACCGGGGCTGGCCGAATTTTATCGCCGCCTGGATCCGTGCAACCAATTCAATCCTGGCATAGGCCAAACTTCAAAGTGCGCCCACTGGCGCGTATGAGATAAGTGCCGAGAACGGCCGCGCTCGCCTCCCTGCAATCACTAAACTAGTCGTAGTCCCGACTTAGCGTCAAAGTAGCGCAGGCGTTCGGAAGCATACTGAAGCTGTACGCGTTGGCCGGGCTCCGGCAATTGTGCCGGCGGTACGCGACACACGCGTTCCTCGCCAGCGAAGTTCACCGTCAGGAAGACCTCGTTTCCGACCGGCTCGACACTTTCGACAACGGCATGAATGCGAAGGGACTGACGGGGGTCGACGTCGGCCCGCGCGATTCTCAGATCCTCGGGGCGAACGCCGACAACAATCTCAGCCAGCGCAGCGTAGCTGCTGATATCAGGCGGAAGTGGCAGGAAGCCGGTAGTGCAATTAAGCCGGGGCTCGGGGCCCGCGACCACGTGGCCGCGGAAAAAATTCATCGCCGGGCTGCCCATAAATCCGGCGACAAATAAGTTTGCCGGTTCGTCATAAAGCTTCATCGGTGTGTCGATCTGTTGGATCTCGCCGGCGTTGAGCACAACGATGCGTTGACCAAGCGTCATTGCTTCGACCTGATCGTGGGTGACGTAAATCATCGTGGCGCCCAGCCGCCGGTGCAGCTTTGCAATCTCCGTGCGCATTCCGAGGCGCAGCTTTGCATCCAGATTCGATAGCGGTTCATCGAGCAGGAACACCTTGGGATTACGCACCAGGGCGCGACCGAGCGCCACGCGCTGGCGCTGCCCACCGGACAGTTGTCGGGGCCTGTGGTCGAGCACTGTCTCGAGTCCGAGCATCGCTGCCGCCGCACGCACCTGGCGGTCGAGGCTCTCCCGGTCGGCTCCGCGCAGACGCAGCCCAAACGCGAGGTTGTCGTAGACGTTCATGTGCGGATAAAGGGCGTAGCTCTGGAAGACCATGGCGACGTCACGGTCGCGCGGCGATAGATCGTTGACGCGCTGGTCCCCGATACGAAGCTCGCCGCTGGTGATGCCTTCCAGGCCGGCGATCATCCGCAGCACGGTCGATTTTCCGCAGCCTGAGGGTCCGACCAGGGCTAGGAGCTCGCCGTCCGCGGCCTCGAAGCTGGCGCCGCCAACCGCTACATGGCCGTTTTCGTAGACTTTGCGAACATTTTCCAGCCGAACCCCGGCCATCGCTGATCCTGCGCTAAGAATGGTGACAGATCGTATACAATCGCCCAAAATATGGCTATGTAAACGTTTTCGATTGGCAACCCTGGCAGCGTGCACGGGTATTCATGACAAATAAGAAGAATGGGTCCGAGACGTTTCCGGCAGGGTTCCTTTGGGGTGCCGCTACCTCGGCTTACCAGGTGGAAGGCTCGCCGCTCGCTGATGGCGCTGGCCCATCGATCTGGCAGCAATTCTGTGCCACACCGGGCCGCGTGCCAAATGGGGAGACCGGCGATGTCGCCTGCGATCACTATCGCCGTTACCGCGATGATGTCCAGCTGATGCGCCAGCTAGGCCTGCAGGCGTATAGATTCAGCATCTCATGGCCGCGGGTGCTGCCGCAGGGGCGCGGTGCACCTAACGCGACCGGACTCGGATTCTATGACCGGCTGGTCGATGAGTTACTGGCCAACGGCATCGAGCCGCTGGCGACGTTGTACCACTGGGATCTGCCGGCGGCACTGGACAATCGCGGCGGATGGCTCAATCCGGAAATCGCACAGTGGTTTGCAGAGTATTCAAGCCTGATGTTTCGCAGGCTCGACGATCGCGTCAAATATTGGGTGACCATAAACGAGCCTTGGGTTGTGGCCGACGGCGGCTACTTGCACGGTACTCTTGCGCCTGGGCACGCGAACCGTTTTGAGGCTCCTATCGCGACGCACCACTTGCTGCGGGCACATGGTGCGGCCGTGCAGGCCTACCGCGCCCTGGGCAAGCACCAGATCGGACTGGCTGTAAATCTCGAACCCAAATATCCGGCTTCGGATTCGGCGGAGGACCGGGCGGCGACTGCGCGGGCCGACGCCTACATGAACCGGCAGTATCTTGATCCGGCATTGCTTGGCAGCTACCCGGCTGAAATGCGGGAGATCTTTGGAGACGCCTGGCTTGACTGGCCGGGGGCGGATTTTGACTTGATCCGTCAAAAGCTCGATTTCATCGGCATCAACTACTACACCCGCAGCGTCACGTGCGCTGATGAAAAGAGTTGGCCGGTGCGCGCCGCCGCGGTGCGGCAGCCACAGGCGCAGTACACCGAAATGCCATGGGAAGTGTATCCGCCTGGATTGGCCGATACGCTGCGCTGGGTCCGGGACCGCTACGGCAATCCGCCCGTTTACATTACGGAAAATGGTGCGGCGTTTCCTGATCCGCCGAGTGTCCTCGGTGATTGTCTTGATGATCCCCAGCGCGTTGCCTTTCTGCGGCAGCATATTGGCGCCGTGCGCGACGTCATTGTGCAGGGCGTGAATGTCCGCGGCTATTTCGTATGGTCGCTTTTGGACAACTTCGAGTGGGCATTGGGCTACCGCATGCGTTTTGGCATCGTGCATGTGGACTATGCAACCCAGCGGCGGACGCCCAAAGCCAGCGCTCGGTTCTATTCCAAGGTTATCGCTACAAACGGCGCCGCCGTCGCTCACTAGCGATTTGTGGCGGTGGCTTTGATCAGCCTTTAATGCTGCCGAGCATGATGCCGCGCAGATAGAATCGCTGCAGCGCTAAGAATAGTACCAATACCGGCAGAATCGTGATCGTCGCGCCTGCCATCATCAGTTCATTGTCCTGCACGCGCTCGAGCGACAGGCCCGCCAGCGCGACTGGGAGCGTTTGCATATCCCGCTCGGTCAGCACAATAAGCGGCCACATGAAATCATTCCACGTGCCGAGGAATACGAATACGCCAAGCGTAACGACGATCGGCGTCAGTAGTGGGGCGACCACGGAGCGAAATAGTCGCCATTCGCTCGCGCCGTCGATTCGCGCAGCATCGAGCAACTCATCTGGTATCGACAGCGCGTATTGGCGCACGATAAAAATACCAAAAATGCTGGCAATGCTGGGCAGCACCGCGCCGGCGTAACTGTTGATCAGCCCCATAAACTTGAGCATCCCAAACAACGGAATCATCGTGACCTGCGCAGGGATCAGCAGGCACGCGAGCAGCAGCTGAAAAGTGGCGTCACGGCCGCGGAAGCGTAATTTTGCGAACGCATAACCTGCCATCGCGCAAACCACCAGCGCCAGAGCGGTTGCGCTGCCGGCGACGATCAGGCTGTTCAGGGCGTAGCGCCCCAGGTGCTGCGCCGCAAACAGTTCGCGATAGTGACTGAAGCTTGGGTGAGAGGGGAGGATCGGAGGTGGAAAATTTGAGGACGCGCCGGTGGGCATCAGCGAGACCGAAAGCATCCAAAGCAACGGAAATACAGTAACGCCCGCGCCGAGCCACAGTAGGCTGTTGACTATCCAGCGCTGCGGGCTAGCCCTCATGTGCTGCCCAGATGCCGCGTGAGACGGAGTTGCAGCGTGGTCAGTGAGTAGATCAGGGCAAACAGCACTACAGCAACGCTGGCCGCATACCCCAGCCTCCACCAGGTGAAGCCCTGCTCAAACATGTAATAAAGCACGCTGACGGTGCTTTGCAGCGGTCCGCCTTGTGTCATCACATATGGCTCCGCAAACAACTGGAAGTAGCCACTGATCGTTAGGATTCCGACCAGCGTCAGCGTGGGAGCGAGCAACGGCAGCGTGATATGCCAGATCCTGGCCCAGGCGCCGGCGCCCTCCAGTCGGGCCGCTTCGTAAAGCTCGTCGGGAACGGCCTGGAGCGCGGCGATTAGGATAACCATGTTGTAGCCGAAATTCTTCCAGATCGCGAGTAGTACGATGGCCGGCATGGACCATTTCGGGCTCCCAAGCCAGTCGACGGCCGGGAGGTGCAACAGAGCCAGTAGTTCATTGATGAGTCCGTACCGCGCATGCAGCAGATACCGCCAGATCAGCGCGACCGCCACGACGGTCGTTACCACCGGGGCGAATAATGCCGTGCGCAGCAGACCTTTGCAGGCGGCGAGCTTAGAGTCGACCAACAGTGCCGCGCCGAGCGAGACCAACAGCGAAAGCGGCACACCGAGCGCAACGAATTCCGTGGTATTGCCGAGAGCCTGCCAAAACAGGCGCGTACGCAGCAGCGTGTGGTAATTGTCCAAGCCGACAAATCGTAGATTCCGCAGATCGGCGAGCGCATACAGATCAAAATCCGTGAAACTAAGCGCTAATGCTGCTAGCCCCGGCAGCAGGAAGAACACTCCAATCAGCAGCAACGCCGGTGCTGAATACAGCCAACCGGCGCGCTGAGCCGCGGCCGTTCCGGCGCTTTGGCTCACGTGCTCTCCCGTCTGCGAAGGAGCCAGCGACGCTTGGCGAGCATGGCATCGACCTCAGCGTCTAGCGCAGTCGTGGCAACATCAATATTTTCATTGTTCCGGACCACGCGCTCGGCCATCAGACGCATCGCCTGCATGATCTGCTCCCATTCGGGTACCTGCGGCGCGCTGCGAAGGCGCTCGAGCTGGATTCGGAACGCTTGGGTGTACGGATCATTCGCAATGCGCCCGGCTTGCCAGCTGCTGCGCCGCGGCGGCAAGTCACCGCATAGATCGTAGAACTGCTGCTGGATCGCCGGAGATGACAAATACTCAATCAGTGCCCACGCGCTGGCCTCATGCGCGGAGCGGCGGAAAATTACGAGGCTCGAGCCGCCGGCGCTCGAGACCCCAGGGCCGTCGGGGCCGGGCATCGGCGCCGTCATCCAGCTGCTCTGCTGGGCGGCGGCGAGGCGCTTGCGGAATTCCGCAATATTCCATGGGCCTGATATATAGAAGGAGAAGGTTCCCTTGCCCATCTCATTCCAGACGTTGGATAACTGTGTCTCGGTGATAGCTGGGGCGAGTTGGCGCGTAAAGAGGTTGCGATAAAAACTGAGGGCTCGGCGAAACGAGGCGCTGCGAAAATTTCCGTATTGATTGCGGTCGCGCAGCATTGGCTCTGGCATCTGCAGCGCGAGCACCTGCAGCGGCTCAAATTCGTTTAGCGGCATGACCACCGCGTAGCGCTCAGGACCTACCAGGCGCTTTGTCGCCAGAAGTTGATCGAGCCATCCAGCCCACGTGGCGGCCGGCGCATCGAACCCAGCGGCTCGCAGCAGGTCGCTACGGTAGAACAGCAACCGGGTATCGACGTACCACGGGATGCCGTAAAGGGTGTCGTCGATCCGATTGGTCTGCCAAATACCATCAAAATAATCCGCAGCCTGAATATCCTTGGACACTGCAGCGCGTGCCTGGAGGGGCTTCAGCGCATTGAGCGCGACGAATTCCGGAATCCACGAATTTCCGATCATCGACAGATCCGGGGTCGAATCACCGGCAAAGGCGGTCAGGAGCTTCTGGTGGGCAGCAGCCCAGGGTAGTTGCTGGACCTCAACGCGAAGGTTTGGGTGCGCGCGTTCAAAATCCGGCAGCAGTTTCTCGACAACTTCGGCCTCGCGACCCATTGCCCAGAACTGCAATACTTCGATGCGCGGCGTCGAGCTGCCACAAGCACAGCAAAGCACGCTGGTTGCAATGAATAGCGCGCTGCAGCGTGCGCGCGTCGGCGTCAGCTTAGCCATCCGCCGGTGAATCCAGCACGCAGCAATCCACGGCGCATCACAGGATCTTTTCGCATGACGCGCCAGATTAGCCCGCTTCTATGGTTCTCGATCATCGCGATGATGGGCCCCTGATTGATGCCATAGTAACGCGTATTGACCCAGCCTAATTCACCCACGCGCCTCCCGCTGTGCAGCGGTACATTGTATGTAAAGCTGGGATTGAAGCTATCCACGAATCCGTAGTCGCCGAACACTACGCTGCCAAAACGGTTGTAGGTGCCCATGGCCGCGGCAGTCACGAGATCTGGCGCAAAGGGCAGTGAACCGAGTGTCGCAGCGGGCGTCAACGTGCCATCGTCGTAGTTATTTTGCGGGATCAGGCCGACGCCTCGGGCGGCGTAAGTGCGAAAGTGCCGCGACTCGCCGCGGTACGGGAGCCAGAGGTTGGCCGGACCGTCGCAGGCGCTGAGACCCCAAAGGTCGGCTGCGTACCCTTGCCAGGCAAGTGGATTGGCGTTGCCGTAGGATTGTTGCGATAGCGCCGCCCGCCGGCTGTTTTCAAAGTAATTGAGGCGACGCTCCCGCATATAAGCGTCGGCCGGCCCCTTCAGATCCAGCCACACTTGTGGAAACTGGTGGATGAACGCCGAGCTAAATGTCAGGTGCTCGATGCCCTGCACGATGCCCCAGCTCTTACTATAGCCTGCGGTCCATGCATTCCAGGCTTCAGGGCTGACCGCGTTTGTGGTCGAGCCGAGCGCCAGCAGGTACACCGGCATTGCTTCGCAGTACCCCACCCAGTCGGCAGGAAGGAACCCGCTTTCGGGCTTCCAACCCATGCTGATGCGCGCGCCGCGGACCTGGAGCCAGCGCCACTCGACGCGCTCGCAAAGTGCGTCGGCTTGCAAGCGAATAGCGCGTTCGGTGGGATCCTCGCCGACGAAATACTGCCCGCAGCAGCGAACGCCCATCAATAGCAGCGCGGTGTCGACGCTAGAGAGTTCCGAGTTTTGGTAACGTGTGCCACTGGCCATGTCGAGGAAGTGATAGAAGAAACCCTTGTAGCCGGCGCAACCCTGCGGTGAGATTCCCTGCGGGGCTTCCCACAGGAAGCGCAGCGTGTTGGTGACCCGCTGTGCGCCAGCCTCTCGCGAGATCCAGCCGTGTTCTATGCCAATCGGCACCGCTGTCAGCGCGAAACCCATCGCGGCAACACTCGCCGCTGACGGCCCCGGAGCGAAATCCGGTGCGAGTCCTCGCGAAGCCTCCGTAGTTTCCCAGAAATATCGGAAAGTTCGCCGCTGGGTTTCAAGCAGCAGTGCATCAGAACTTAATGCCGGAGGCGATGCCGGTATAGCCGAAGCGTTAGCGGTGGTCGATCGGTGTGGCCAAGCGCTTAGCAGTGCGGCGGCACCGGCACCTTGAATTAAGAAACGGCGACGGTGGTCAGCCATGGGCAGCCTTTAGCCCCTTCTCGACGAAGGCGCTGATCCGAGCAATCGAATTAACCGCGGTCTCCTGTCGGCGCTCGTTGTCAACCCAGCCAGCCTCCGCTGAATCCCGCGCGTTGTAATCCGAGGACGATCGCCGTGTTTTGCTGCATCGTGCTCCAAATCAGGCCGCTGCGGTAGTTTTCCGCCATCGCTATGATCGGCCCCTGATCAATGCCGAGGTACTGCGTGTCCACCCAGCCGGATCCGGCTACAAACTGCCCCTGAGTTATCGGTGTGCCGGCCGGTACGCTGAGATTAAAGGCATCCAGAAAACCATAGGTTCCCAGTGCCAGCGTGCCGTAGGTCTCGTACATCGAGACCGCTGTCGGGACGACTAATTCAGGCGCAAAGGGCAGCGAACCCAGTACTGCTGTGGGTGCGATTGTCCCGTCATCAGTAGTGCTGGTCAGTCCAACGCCACGGGCTGCGTAAGAGAGCAGCTGGCGAGTCTGTCCCTCGTAATTTATTGCAACCGCGCCAGGGCCGTCGCAGGCGGTCAACCCCCAAAGATTGGCGCCGTAACCCTGCCAGTTCAGCGGGTTGGCAATCGCATAGGCGTATTGAGCCTGCACGGCACGCCCGCTGTTCTGAAAGTAATCTAACCCCTTGGAGCTCATGTAGGCATCTTGTATTCCCCGCAGGTTGA
>DASWBL010000326.1:0-37330 GCA_036390615.1 Steroidobacteraceae bacterium
GCTCCTGAATACTCAGCAACATGTCGCCTACACGAACCCGTTGGTGCTCGGTGCGATGAAGAATCTGCGCCGTGCTATCGGCGCCCAGCACGATGGGAGTCACCGCGCTGCTGGCCCGCCGCGCGATCTGCTCCAGATCAAAGCGCAACAGCGGCTGGCCAGGTTGAACCAAATCGCCCGCAGCGACCAGCGGCTCAAAAATCTGCCCCTCGAGCCGGACAGTATCGATTCCCACATGAATCATTACCGTCAGCCCCGAAGCGGCGCGGACGGATATTGCGTGACGGGCGCGTGGCGGCAAAATTATTTCACCGGCGCACGGCGCATGCAGGACGCTGCCGGTGGGATCGATGCCGACACCGTCGCCGGCCAGCCGCCCGGCAAAGACCGGATCTGGGACCTCTGCGAGTGGCACGGCCCAGCCATCAAGCGGCGTCAGAAGCGATAGCGTCGCCATGATTTTAGTGCGTTCCTTGCAGTGCCGGAAGTGTCTGGCGTAGCAGCTGAATCCAGTCGATCGCCCACATTGGATCCAAGGACGCTTGCGTAAATCGCAGACACAAATCGTGTATTCCGGCGGGGCCGCGCAGCGGCGCCGGCGGCAATTCCGTCACGGCGTCTGATTGCAGCGCTGGTGTGAGCGGGAGAGAGGCCAGCAGCGGGCCTTCACAACTATCCAGCCTGATCTGCATTTCGCCGTCGTGGGTTTGGGGTGGCAGCAGCGGGATCTTGTCCCGATCCGCTCCGATTTGGAAGTTGAAGGGCACCTGGCCGACCGCCACGCGCGCCGTGTCTACGTAATCTAGGTCCGCGTGCTCAAAGATCCAGCACGGATTTTCAATGTCAATCAGAAACACCGCCCGCGGGCCGTCAACCGGCGCATCGTCCTCGAGCGACAGCGGGATCTTTTGTGTGCACAGTTTCAATTCCTGGCTGACCCGGTGTAGCGCATGATCGACGGAAACTTGTTGCTGCAGCGTGGGTGATAGCTGTACGTCGTGCGCGAAAGTGGCCGCCTGGAGCTGCGCGGGCATTGGCACCGACAGCGGAGTCACATATAAAGGAGAGGCGGCAGTGGGTATGGCGCCATCAAGCGTGTAGTGAATCTCGCCGTAGCCGCTTTGATTAGCCAGCTGGATCTGCGCCGTTTCGACCCTAAGATCATAGGTTGCGCTAGTCCGGACGGCAAAGACGCTTTCGGAGTGCGGTATTCCGAGTGCGCGATAACGCAGTTGCAGTCCGACCAATCTGTCCAGGAATCCATTCCAGTCACGCCGCTCGGGATTGGACCAGCCGAGTTCGGCGACAACTGCCGCGCGCGGAAACGTCATTTCGGACAGCTGCGCTTCGGTGCGAATGTGTTCAGTCCAGATATCGCCTTGTATGCCGAGGATGTGCGGCTGTTGCTGTGTTCCCAGTTGCGCCGGCATCGGCTCAAAACTGTATAAATCCTGCAAGGTGATGACCTGACCGCGGCCCGGGGGCTCTAAGGGACTGTCGCTTTGCCGATTATCAAAATAGAGGGTGGGCCAAGGCGAGAGAATTGAGTCATTTCCCTGTTCGGCGGCAGCCACGCCACCGCTGATTCCATGCCACGAAGTGATGATGGCACCGGCCGGCAAGCCCGGCTGCAACATCTCGTCCCAGCCTATGGGCCGGCGTCCGTGGGCTAGCAGAAAGCGGCTGATCCGTTGCATGAAATAAGGCTGCAGTTGCTGCGGATCCTGCAAGTTCAGAGCACGTGCGCGCGCCTGGACTTCGGCGGAGGCGACCCACTGCCCGGTCTGCACCTCATCGCCGCCAATATGGATATAAGGACTTGGGAACAGCTGCATGACTTCCGTCAGCACGTTTTCCAGGAACCGGAACGTCGACTCATCCAGGTTAAACGGATCCGAATAAATGCCCCAGTCAGACGGCACTTCCCGATGAGGCGTTGCGGCGCAGCCGAGCTCCGGATAGGCCACGAACGCTGCCACGGCGTGTCCCGGCATCTCGATTTCCGGCACGATCGTGATGTTGCGTTGGGCCGCATACGCGACTAATTGCCGAACTTCCTGCTGCGTGTAAAAGCCGCCGTACTGGCGCGGCCGGCCGGTGCTCAGATCCAGATCTTTTGCCGCCGCGGCACCGGCAGGAACGCGCCATGCGCCGACATCGGTCAGGCGCGGGTAGCGTTTGATTTGCAGCCGCCAAGCCTGATCGTCCGTGAGGTGCCAATGCAGCATGTTAAGCTTATGCAGGGCCATCCAGTCGATGAACTGGCGAATGTAGGCAGGCGACTGAAAATGGCGGGCCGAATCGAGCATTAAGCCGCGCCACCTAAATCGTGGCCCGTCGTCGATCAGTATCGCCGGCAAAGTCGCCGACTGGCCAGCTGTCCCAGGCGGTATCAGCTGCCAAAGCGTTAGCGCGCCGTATAACAGTCCGGCATCGGTCGGCGCCCGGATCAGGATCCGACTTGCAAGCACCTCAAGTTGGTAGCTTTCAGTGCCGTTGGTCGGGACCAGTCCGCGCTGTAACTCGATTTCCATTCCATGCGGTGAGCCGAAGGAGCGTTTAAGGTGGACGGCCCCGGTCCGATCGAGCAGGTCACTCAGGAAAATCGCAGCGCGTCGCGCTCCTGCGTCATGCGGCGGAATAACCAATCTGGTCCGGTCGTTTACGACAAAAACACCCGATCGCGCGACAACGGAGGCAGGGTTGGGAATGACAAGCGGCACATCGGCCCGCGCGGGACTGTTCATCGCCGCGAAAAATAAGGAGAGTAGAAGGAGCGTGCGTTGCATGATTTGCCATCGTACGGCGCGAGGGATTCGATGTGGCCCATCCGCGCATGAAACCGGCCAACCGTTTTGGCCATTTAGCCCAACTGAAGCCTGACTTTGCGACTTTTCATCCAGCGGCGGTTCTGCGTCGCCGCCGCCGCGCTTTTGGCCGCAAAACTGGCTGATCAAACCAATTAAAGTCCAGTCTAATACCACATTAGATTAAAAGCTAGGTACAGAAGGACCAATTGATTACGTGTTATTGTTATTTTTTTCAATGGTTTAATAACAAGTGATGGCGAAGCGTTCGACCAAGTGGTATGGTAGTTGTATGCTCGCGTAGACGGGGCGCGATGTCGAGGGCGGCTCTTGCAAACCCTTCCGGCAACGGCGATTACAAGGACAAGTGAAATGAATTCGCTGGCAAAGAACCTACGCCCGCTGGATGCGCAGGGCGATCAACCGCTGTATTTGCAATTGCAGCGCGCACTCCGTGAAGCCATCGATAAGCGGCTGATCGGACCTGACGACGCTTTGCCGGCCGAGCGTGACCTGGCTACGGAGCTGGCTGTTTCGCGCATGACCGTGCGCAAGGCACTTGATGGACTAGTCAGTGAAGGTCTGTTGGTACGTCGGCAAGGATCCGGCAATTTTGTTTCAGCCCGCGTTGAAAAGAATTTCGCCAAGCTCACTTCATTTTCCGAAGACATGCGTGCTCGCGGCCGCACGCCGCGCAGCGTATGGCTGAAGCGGGCCGAAGGCACAGTGACACCCGAGGAAGCCTTGACGTTGCGACTCAGCCCGGGAACACCGGTGTATCGGTTTCATCGCATTCGTTACGCCGATGACGTACCCATGGCGCTCGAATACGCAACCGTAGTGGCCTCGGCACTTAAGTCCGTCAATGCCGTGGACAACTCGCTTTACGAAGCGCTGGAGGGGACGGGCAATCGGCCGGTGCGCGCTTTGCAACGGCTGCGGGCCGTACTGCTCAATGCAGACCAGGCTGAACTGCTAAAGGCCAAAGTGCACGACGCCGGTCTGTTAGTCGAACGGGTCGGATTTCTGCAGGACGGCCGGGCCATCGAATATTCGCAGTCCTATTATTGCGGCGACACGTACGATTTCGTTGCGGAACTGAGCTCACCCACGTAATGGGAAACGAAACGGCCTTACAGCCCAACGTCTTGCGGCAATCAGCGATGTCAACAGCTCCGCTCGACCCCGGTTCAACACTGATGTTTGCCGAAGCAGCGCAGGCGGCAGCTAGCGTGCGTTTGCAGCTGCAGGGCAACGGCGCGGCGCTTGCCGAGCTCGGCGCACAGTTACGGGCGCTGCAACCACGCGCGGCGATTACCTGCGCTCGCGGCAGCTCGGATCACGCCGCGACCTTTGCGCGCTATCTGATTGAAACCCGCATGGGATTGCTGACTTCTTCGGCCTCGCCGTCGGTCAGCTCAGTGTATGGCGTCCAGCAAGACCTGCAGCGCTGCCTGTTCCTGGCCATTTCGCAGTCCGGCAAGAGCCCGGATCTGCTGGCGGCGACCAATGCCGCTCAGCAGGCGGGTGCCACGGTTGTCGCGCTGGTCAACGTCGCCGACTCACCATTGGCGCGCAGCGCCCGGTTTTTCGTGCCGCTGCAAGCCGGAGCCGAAACCAGTGTCGCTGCAACGAAGTCCTACATCGCAACACTCAGCGCGATTGTGCAGCTGGTGGCCTCGTGGTCTGAGGATACCGGCTTGCAGCGGGCGCTGGAAACCGCACCTGATTTGCTCGAGCAGGCGTGGCAGCAGGATTGGAGCAGCGCACTTGACCTGCTTTCTGGTGCCGAGCACTTGCTGGTCATCGGTCGCGGAATTGGACTTGGATTGGCGCAGGAGGCAGCGCTCAAACTAAAGGAGACCTGCGGTTTACACGCAGAGGCCTTCAGCGGCGCGGAACTACGCCATGGACCAATGGCCCTGCTGCAGGGTGGCGTGCCGGTGTGGATTTTTGTGCAGGATGACGAGACTCGGGCAGGGCTCGAGCAGTTAGCGCGAGAATTGGTTGACGCCGGGACACCGGTGATCGTGGCTGGCAGCAGGGTCGCGGGTGCATTAAGTCTGCCTTTTGCATCAGCCGATCCGGCCATTGCACCGCTGCTGCTGGTGCAGAGCTTTTACCGCCTGGCCAATGCGCTCGCGCTCGCTCGCGGACTGAACCCTGACCAGCCGCCGTTTCTGAAAAAGGTTACCGAGACCCGCTGATGCTGACGGCATTGGTTAACGGCCGGGTATTGACGAACGCGGGTTTTGCGCGCGGTAAGGCCGTGCTGGTTGAAGGCGCGCGAATCGTGGATGTAGTAAGTGAGAACGATGAACGCTGCGCGGGCGGCGTCCCGGTCGATCTCGGTGGCCACATGTTGTTGCCAGGTTTCATTGATATCCAGGTCAATGGCGGCGGTGGCGTGCAGTTCAATGACGACCCTAGCGTGTCAACCATCCGCACCATCGGTCAGGCGCACCGGCGGTTTGGCACGACAGGGTTTTTGCCCACGCTCATCAGTGACGACCTGGTCGTCGTGGCCCGGGCAATTGATGCCGTGGATTCCGCGATTCGAGCAGGCGTGCCCGGAGTGCTGGGCATCCATATTGAGGGTCCGTTTCTCAACGAGGCCCGCAAGGGCGTGCACGATCCGGCCAAGTTCAGAGATCTGGATGCAACGGCGGTACGCCTGCTTTCATCGCCAAGCGGCGGCACAACCCTAGTTACGCTTGCGCCGGAGGTGACCACGCCGGAGGTCATCCGCCAACTAGCCGGTGCCGGCGTGATTGTCTCGGCCGGACACACCAATGCGAGCTACGGCGAAATTGCCGATGCGCTGAAGCACGGATTGCAGGGCTTTACTCATCTGTTCAACGCCATGTCGCAGATGACCGGTCGCGAGCCCGGTGTTGTCGGCGCAGCGCTAAGTGATTCCGCCAGCTGGTGCGGCATCATCGTGGATGGCAGGCACGTCGATCCGGTTGTACTGCGCATCGCCTTACGGTGTAAGCCGCACGACCGCTTCATGCTCGTAACCGACGCGATGGCGAGCGTGGGGACGAATCAGCGCACCTTTCTATTACAGGGCCGCAGTATTAACGTGCGCGACGGCGTGTGTGTGGATGAGGACGGTGTGCTTGCCGGTTCGGCCATGGACATGGCCCGGACCGTTCGCAACGCCGTGGCGCTGCTCGGCCTTAATCTTGATGAGGCGGTGCGCATGGCCAGCCAGTACCCGGCAGCATTTCTCGGGCTCGGCGCGGAACTGGGCCGGATTGCACCTGGCTACCGCGCCAATTTTGTGATCGCCGATGATGAGTTGGCGGTGGATGACACTTGGATCGACGGCCGCAGCCTAAAATTGCACGGTGCGACCGAGGAAGGGCTGCGGGCTCTCGAAGCCCAGTAAGTAGTTAGAGTCCGGCATCGCCGCGCGGCCGCTCGGCGCAAGCAGCGGCCCACTTACCCGGCTTTGACTGCAGCCTGCCTGGCCAGCATCAGCCAGGTTTCCACAACGGTGTCCGGGTTGAGCGATATGGATTCGATACCCTCGGCCACAAGCCACTGGGCCAGATCCGGATGATCGCTCGGCCCCTGACCGCAGATGCCGATGTATTTTCCAGCCTTACGGCAAGCCCTGATCGCCATTGACAGCATGGCCTTGACGGCCGGATCTCGCTCATCAAACAGCCGCGCCACAGTCGCCGAATCGCGGTCAAGTCCGAGCGTCAGCTGCGTCATGTCATTGGAGCCGATAGACATGCCGTCGAAATACTCAAGATATTCCGCGGCCAGTACTGCGTTGGTCGGCAGTTCGCACATCATGATCAGATGTAGCCCTGCCGCACCGCGCTTCAGGCCATTGGCCGCCAGTAATTCGATAACCTGTTTTGCCTCGTCGAGTGTGCGCACGAACGGGACCATGATCTGAACGTTTTCCAGTCCCATATCATCGCGCACGCGGCGCAGCGCGCGGCACTCCAAATCAAAGCAGGCGCGGAACTTCGGATCGACATAGCGCGAGGCGCCCCGGAAGCCAAGCATCGGGTTTTCCTCGTGCGGTTCGTAGGGCCGCCCGCCGATGAGATTGGCATATTCGTTGGATTTGAAGTCGGAGAGCCTGACGATTACTGGCTCAGGCGCAAAGGCGCAGGCAATGGTAGCTATGCCTTCTGTCAGGCGTGCTACGAAGAATTCCACCGGGTCAGTGTAGGCGCCCATGTGCTGCCGGATGGTATGCCGGACCGACTCATCCAGTTTTGCGAATTCGAGCAAGGCTCGTGGGTGCACACCGATCATGCGATTTATGATGAACTCGAGTCGCGCCAAGCCGACGCCATGATGGGGCAGGGCGGCGAAATCGAAGGCCCGTTCCGGGTTGCCGACATTCATCATGATCTTCACTGGAGCCGGCGGCATGGCGTCTAGGCGGATAACCTGCCGGTCGAATTCCAGTAAACCGGCGTAGACGTTTCCGGTATCGCCCTCGGCGCAGCAGACCGTGACTTCAACGCCGTCTGCGATTTGTTTCGTCGCGTCGCCGCAGCCGACTACGGCGGGAATGCCCAGTTCCCGCGCGATGATGGCGGCGTGACAGGTGCGGCCACCACGATTGGTAACGATCGCCGCCGCGCGTTTCATCACCGGCTCCCAGTCCGGATCCGTCATATCGGCAACGAGCACTTCGCCGGACTGTATGCGTGCCATGTCGCGGATGTTTTGAATAACCCGCGCGGCGCCCGCGCCAATACGCGCGCCGATGGCGCGGCCGGAAACCAGCACCTGTGAGCGCGCCTTCAGACTGAAGCGGTGAATCTCCCGGCCGCGGCTTTGCACGGTCTCCGGCCGGGCCTGCAGGATGTAGAGCTTTCCGGTCTCGCCGTCCAAGCCCCACTCGATATCCATCGGCCGTTGATAGTGCTCTTCAATAATGAGCGCCTGACGCGCCAAATCTGTAACTGCCTGATCAGAGATGCAAAATCGAGCCCGGTCCGCGGCGGCGACCTCAGTGGTTTGCACGCGGTGCTCACCGCCCGCGGTCGCATAAATCATCTTGCCGGCTTTGCTGCCCATCTGCCTGCGTACGATGGACTGCTTTGCGGCGCGAAGCGCTGGCTTGTAGATATAAAATTCATCCGGGTTGACTGCGCCCTGAACAACGAGCTCGCCGAGTCCGTAGGAGGCCGTGACGAATACGACGTCACGGAATCCCGACTCGGTATCCAGCGTGAACATGACGCCGCTCGAACCGAGATCGCTGCGCACCATGTATTGCACGCCGACGGACAGAGCCACCGCTGCATGATCAAAACCCTGATGAGTTCGATAAGCGATGGCCCGGTCATTGAACAGCGAAGCGAATACCACGTGCATGGTGCGCAACAGATCCTGTCTGCCGCGGACATTCAGGAATGTTTCTTGCTGCCCGGCAAACGAAGCGTCCGGAAGATCCTCCGCAGTCGCAGAGGAGCGCACGGCCACGGCGATCTGCGCGCCGCCCATGGTCTCCCAGGCCGATTCAACTTCCTGCTGCAAACGTCGCGGAAAATGCGTCTCAAGTATCCAGCCGCGGATCTTTTCGCCGACCCGCGCCAGCGCTTTGACGTCATCAACATTAAGCGCGGCCAGTGTCTCGTTGATGCGCTGATCCAGCCCACCCTGGGCCAGAAAGTCCCGGTAGGCTTGGGCCGTGGTCGCGAACCCGCCAGGAACCTGAACGCCCAGCCGACCCAGATGACTGATCATCTCGCCGAGGGAGGCATTCTTGCCACCCACGCGCTCGACATCGCTCATGCCGAGCTGGTCAAATGGAATTACATACGGGCTCAATGGGCGCTACTCCGATACGGACTCTCGTTTGCGAGACCGGTCGCCGCGCATAGGTAAGGCTATGATCGACGGATCCGCCCCGTGGAGGCAAGATACGCATTATGAATCAGCCGCCGACCAGAACGGTCTTTTTTGTCTCAGATCAGACCGGCGTCACAGCAGAAACGGTTGGGCATAGCCTACTGACGCAGTTTGAGGGCCTGAATTTTCAGGCAGTGACGCTTCCGTTCGTCAGCACTCTTGAAAAGGCTGAGGAAGCCCGGCAGCGGATTGATGCCGCAGGCATCGCCGACGGCCTACGGCCGATCATTTTCAGCACCCTTGTGCGTGAAGCGGAGCGGGACATCGTCAAGCGCTCGAGCGCTTTGTTTCTGGATTTCTTCGATGCATTCGTGACCCCGCTTGAATCCGAACTGGGAGTACCGAGCTCCCACGCGCAAGGCCGCGCCCACGGCATGTTTGACCTGACCTCTTATATGACGCGGATTGATGCCACTAATTTTGCGTTAGCGAACGATGATGGCGGCAGGGTGCAGGACTATGACCGTGCTGACGTTGTGCTGATAGGCGTATCGCGCTCCGGTAAGACACCCACCTGCCTTTATCTGGCGTTGCACTATGGCATCTATGCGGCCAACTTTCCGTTGACGGAGGAGGATCTGGATAGTGAACAGCTACCGGCCTCGGTTCGTAACTACACGGCCAAGCTGTTTGGCCTGACCATCGAGGCCGAGCGGCTGCAGCAAATCCGCCAGGCCCGTCGTCCGGACAGCCGTTATTCCTCGGCGCAGCAAGTTGATTTTGAGCTTCGTGCTGCGGAGCGGCTCTATGCCCGGTTCAATGTGCCATACGCCGATACCACACACTGTTCGGTCGAAGAAATTTCCAGCCGGATCCTGCAGCTTACCGGTGTAGCGCGACGTCTGCGACCTTAAAGCTCGAACGGCCTGATTGGGATGACCGGCAGAGCGCCCCTTGGGCGCCGTTCTATTCTGAATATGGCGTGGCCAGCCGCTCGCACACCGGCAGTTCAGTTAGTGACCAGCCGCTGCAGCAAGAAAGCTACGGACAATCGGAGGCACTTGGCCCCGCAAACCAACCCGCTCGGGCTGAAATAATGTGGCCGCGAAGAACGGATGCCCATTGAGCTCCACGGCACGGACGCTACCGGCGTCATCGCGCGCCGAAACCTGTAACGGACCGGTTCGCAGCCGCTCCTCATATAAGGGATTCAGGCCGTAGCTGCAGTGGTAGGCTTCGTCCGCGGATTCGACCCCATAGGCTCGTGCCAGGCGTGTGCCGGCTACAAAATGAAGCCTGGCCGTAACTTCTACCAGCGGACAGCTTAGTGGCGCGATCAATGGGGCGGTCGCCTGCGGATCGGATTCGGCGTGCGCTGGCGCGACCAACGGCCAACAGGATGCAGCATATTCGAGCAAGGCGTGTTGAAACCCGCCGCAGGTTCCCAAAAACGGCAGTCCTGTCGACCTCGCATATTGAATTGCGCCCAGAGCGCCCGACGTATTCTGGTAGGGGCTGGCCGGCACGCACCACAGGGCCTGATAGTTCGAAAGTTCTTTCCCCAGATCTCCGACTAGGGAAACAGTTGGCAACCAGTGCCAGGTCGCTTCCGCGCCACTCTCTGCGGCGGCCAGTTGCAGGGCGGCGGGAATGGCGCGGTGTGCGATGACCTCGGGATTAAAATCCCCGACGAGTGCGATTCGGATCATCGGCCTCGGGCTCCGGTGCTGTGGATATTTTCGCTGTGCGACCGGACTAGCCCGCTGTTCTCGGCGCCAGCGACACTAGCGCCCAGACTCCGAAGGCGCCGATCAAAACGCCGCACGCGCGATTGATGAGCCTTAGCCAATGCTGGTTGAGCTGAGCCCGCAAGATGGCAACCAGACTCGACAGCGTCAGCCACCAAATCGCTGAGCCAACAAAGATGCCGGCAACCAGTGCCGTGGCAGCTTGATACCCCGGCGTGCTTGCCAATCCCAAACCGGCAAATACGGCCAAGAATGAAAGTATGGTCATTGGGTTGGCAAGTGTCAGCAGGAAGGTGGACAGGTACGCCGAGGCTAAGGTCGTGCGCACCGGGGCCACCGCGGCCAACGGCGGTTTGGACCAGATGGTCCGCGCTCCAAGGTAGATAAGAAATATTCCGCCGCCAAGGCCCAACCAGAATTGCCCTCGAATCAGCGCGCTGGAGATCGCCGTCAGACCGAATCCAGCCACGCAGCCATAGGCGGCGTCCGCAGTGGCGGCGCCCAGTCCGCAGATAAAACCGTTGCGCCGGCCTTCGGCAAGCGTCCGGCGGATACAGATGACGCCGATGGGGCCGACGGGCGCAGCGATAGCCGCGCCGACAGCAATGCCCTTGAGCAGAAAATGAAGATTCACGCCGCACGCCCGTTGAAGTCGGGGGAGGGCATTGTACACAACGGCCTGTAGCTACTCGGCCGGTCCGGCCGGACAGCCGAGTCAAAGATTCATGGGACAGTTTTTGGTGCCGGCTGCGCAGGGCTCAAGTGGCCGTCTTTGGCGCAGGTCGCCGTACCTGCCAGGCAAGGTGCTGGTGGTCTAGCACTCAGCGCCCGACATTTAGCAGTGGATATCAAGCATGGTTGGGCCTGGCCATTGGGCAGGGGCTTGCGTTCCATCCCGGGCGCATCGACGGTAAGGTCAGGCAGTTCTGCTGCGGCTAATCCAGATGCCCAGACAATCTGGGCCGCCCAGAATGCGAACACGGCCGGACGGAAACTCATACGACCTCCCTAAGGTCGAAGGCCCTGCAGCGCCCGACTTCATTAGTCGTGGGAAGCGACCGGTTAGTTCCCCAAAAATGATTGGATTGGTCCGGCCGGAATAATCATTGGGGATTTCTCTGGCGAAGTGATTTCGAGGGCCGCGCCGATCTGTTACGGTGACGTCGTTGCTTGCGCGATCGGTTCGATGCAAGGCGGCCTTGCACCGTTTGGCGACGTCGCAGTAAGCGAAGATGCGGGATTATCGATGCTGACCACGCAGCCCGGGACCCAGCGGCCAACCGAGGGGATTATCAAAGCCGCCGTTCGGTATTACCGAGCAGCACTGCTGGACTGCCTGCCGTGGTCACTGGTGCTCACGCTACTGACTGCCGCTATTTGGCATTTGCTGGCGGCAGGAATCGGTCCTCTGTATCGCGCTATTGAAAATCGAGTGCAGGTGATACTGCTGAGCGAAGATTCCAGTGAGCTTCTGAATTATCTGACGCAGGCGCAGGAGCAATCTCAAAGCCTGCTTGCCTCGGCCGATATTCTGAAGGCCCAGGCGCAGGCTTATGCTTTTTTTTCGGGGGCCAGTTTCTGGTTGCCGTGCGCCTTATATTGTCTGGCGAGTATCGGCTGTTGGAACATGCTGCTGCTACGAATCAACACCGCGGCCGGTATGGCTAGGCCGCGCGTGGCTGAGATCCTCCTAATGTCGTTGCGAAGGATTCCAGGAGCTCTGGCCCTTTTGTTGTTGATCATTTTGATCTCGAGTACGGATTTTTTGCCGAGCACTGCCAATGGCGGCCTGTTTATGTTGTGGCTGATAGTTCAGGTGGCGCTCACTTCATATGTGGCTGGAATCCTGCTGCTCGCTTGGGTTCCAACAGTGGTCGAGCCAAATGGCGTGTGGGCAGCCATCAGAAAATCCCAGCAGCTGTTAAAGGGGCATTGGTGGCGGGCGATAACGATCTTGTCGACGGTAATTCTTGTACCACTATTGGCAGCGTTGATTGCCGCCGTCCTTGGGGGCACGCTGCTCGGCGCGGTCGGAGTCAGCGATTATGCGAGAAGCGCCGGGCAACTGCTGGCGGGACTTGCGGCGTTGGTGATTTTGCGACCGTTCGTTCCCGCCGTATTCGTCGCCATGTACCAGGAGCTTTGGCAAATTAAGACACAAGGCGCACCAAGGCGTTAGTAGATGATGTGTAAGCGTCAGTGGCCGCCTTGCACAAACAAGCCCTCGGCACGCAATGCCTCCGCCAGTTGCTCCTCGAATCGCTCGGCAGCGGCCCGAGCAATGTGTTGCAGGTGAAGTGTCGGGCCGGTGAGCACTTCCAGACCACGACGCAGTACGCTGCCAGCAGCACGAATGCCAGCTTTGTGCTGATCAAAGCGCTGCGCGGGGGCATAGCGGCTCATGCCGACATAGATTCCGTAGGGCTCGTCGCGGCTATCCCTATAGTCCAGCAGGATCAGATAGATATTGCTTTGCCCCGGGGCAGACGCCTGAAACCGAGCGGCAACATCGTAAACAAGAGGCAGCCACTCGATGTGGCGCATCGGCAACCATTCGGGTATTGACGCGGGGGCTTCGGCCCAAAGCCGGCGCAAGGCAAGTTCAATATTGGCGGCCATTTCGCCACGCATCCACAGCTCATGGATGCAGTGAGCGGCAATCAAACTGTCACCCGCTCCTAGAGCCGCCGACAGATTCGATTTCAGCTGCGAATCGCTGGATTGGCGCAGCGGCCGGCTGGCCGGCGAGCGCCGGCGATCGATCTTCATGGCCTGAAGAGTACATGGGACAGTCGCGATTTGCTGGTGCCCCACGGAAGAGTGGAGATCCATCGGACAAGAAGAACGCGCCGGCTGGAGGCGCCTAACTCAGTTACGGAATTTTACGCTTGGCGCTCAGGCGGCCCATTGCGCAGAAATACCCGCCTCCATAAGTTCATCTAGCGCCAGACGCCCGCGCTGTACTTCCACCAAGGCTTCAATCAGTAAGGAGTCATCGTGCCCGGCTTGGGCCGATTCACTAGCAGCCGATGTGCCCGTGGGCCAAAGGTCACTGCTTAATACCGAGACCTTGCCAATGGGTTCCACCGGCCCGGATCCGGTTGCGGTGATTGTTGAAGGTGCTGGCATGATCGACCTCCAGCCGAGCTGCTATCACTTGGCAGCGCGGAGTGGACAATTGCGACCGTCCCCCGTCAACACCATCGATACTGTGCCTCTTTCAATCTTCGCGCAATCGGCAATTGCAGCAATGTCACGATGCGGCGCAGGAAAAAAATCCGTTGCGGCTCCAATCAGCACGTGGTGCAGTGCAGGGCATGGCCGGCGCTACAAAATGCGGCAGGCCCTTCAGCACAGAGCGTACCCAAGGTCTGCGACAATTTGATGGCGGGCGCGCGAAAGTTGCGCTTTTTTTGGGCGCCGCGACCTTAGTTAGTGCGTTCGTTGTCCATTGTCACGGTGGCCGTTCACTTTTCGTGCGATACCATTCTGAGGAATGCATTGCCGATGCCGCCCAGGCGCTGAAAAACCCAGCTCATCAGCAATCGGCCACTCCGCTGCCGCTTAACCGGATCTGAACTGGACTCAAAGTCCGCGAGCAATCCACGGCAATCAATTTTAGGGCCCCAACAGGCCGTACACTGCAACCGTACTACTGGTACCGAAGAACACTTTGCCGTTCATGACCATCGGGGCGATGAAGTGGCCGCTGATCGCTGTTGGCGTGTCCCGGTGGGCCGCCGCCTGGTTCGTGTTATACAGCTGCGTCGCCAGGTTGTTAGCGTCAAAAGCATACATTGCGTTCGAACCAAAACTCACCGCCCACGCGATTCCAGCGTTCGTTCCATTCGCTGATATGGTCACTCCGCTCCCGATCGCTTGAGTGGTTTGCGATGTGGGCGTTGCAGGCAGCATGGTTTTCGTCATTGCGTATGCCTCTATCGGTGTGCCCGACGGTCCGACGTACACCATGCCATTGAAGTACACCGGCGAGTAGAAATTTTCACTACTGGCGATCTTTATCTGCTGATGGACTTGGTTCGCTGCTGCATTGAAGTGCCCCATGTTGTCGCGGCTGACCACGTACATGTTGCCATCTTTGCCAGCCCCAATAGCCAGATGCTGCGTCACATTGCTTGCATCCACGAGATCAGGCAACAGCACCGGTCCGGCGGACCCAAAGTCTTCATCGGCATCGTCTTCCGCGATGGTGTTCGACGGCGTGAAGAAATCCGCGACGCTTAAGCTTCCGGAATTGGAAAGCTTGACGAACGAATTGCCGTAGTAACTATTGGTGCCCGGCGTGTCATGGCCCGTGTTGCCGTTGCCAGTGATCACATAGACATTGCCAGCGGCATCTGCTGCCGCTCCGCCACCGCCCATCCACATCCCGCCCCAGGCATCGTTCGGCACCAGATCTATGGCTCCCGCTGGCGCGAGCGTGGACGCATTGTAGGCAATCACCCACGCCGAGTAGTTACCGCAATCCCCATCTAATCCGGACCATGCCGTGTAGACTATCCCGTTGCTCTCAAGCAATGCCGCTCTATCGTGGTGAACGTTCGGCAGGAATGTCACCACGCCGCCGCTGCTGTTGCCGCCGGTCCCGGGATACGTCGCCGTTATCGTCGTCGGCCCCCCAAAAATTTCGCTCCCGGTAGTCAGATCCAGTGCGTGGATGCGGTCAATGATATTCCCGGTCCCATCCTTGGTCATTGCCACGACGTAGATTGCGTTGAGGTTTCGATCTATCACCGGCGTCGCCGTTACGCCATTGAAGGGCAGGTTCCCGCATGGCAGGCTGGCGGCATCCACGGGAGACTCTCCGGCTGGCACCACCGACGTCTTCCACAGGAACGTGCCAGTGATGCCACTGACGCTGTCTGCGTCAAACGCATAGACCGAGTCTTTTTCTGTGGCTGCATAAATAATATTTTTCAGCCCAGTGCCCGGAATATTCAGCTGGTTAAGATAGAGGATCTGTCCATCAATCTGACCGTCCACCGTGAATTCGCCAAGCTTTCCGAAGGTCGTTGAATTGACATTCGCGGTGGTCAGTGTGGTCTCGTGAGAATTAACTCCCGAGCGCGTGTTGTCGTACCGGGAGGTGACGACATCGCTCGATGGGCCGCTGCTGACGGTCAGGTTCACTGCCGATCCGCTGGCAACGCTCGTTCCTGCCGTTGGGTTTTGGCTGATGACATCGCCCACGGCCACCGTCGCACTGCTGGCCGTCGTCACAGTGCCAAGCGTCAGGCCTGCGCCGGTAATTGCTGTGGTCGCCGCCACCTGAGTGTCACCCACGACATTTGGCACGCTGATAGATGTCAATCCAGTGCTCACGGTCAGGTTCACTGCCGATCCGCTGGCTACGCTGGTGCCTGCCGTTGGGTTTTGGCTGATGACATCGCCTGCGGCCACCGTCGCGCTGCTGGTCATCGTCACGGTACCAAGCGTCAGCCCGGCGCCGGTAATTGCTGCGGTTGCCGCCGCCTGGGTGTCACCCACGACATTTGGTACGCTGACCGATGTCGGTCCGGTGCTCACGGTCAGGTTCACTGCCGATCCGCTGGCAACGCTGGTGCCTGCCGTTGGGTTTTGGCTGATGACATCGCCTGCGGCCAGCGTCGCACTGCTGGCCATCGTCACGGTGCCAAGGTTCAGACCTGCGCCAGTGATCGCTGTAGTCGCCGCCGCCTGGGTGTCACCCACGACATTTGGTACGCTGACCGATGCCGGGCCGCTGCTCACGGTCAGATTCACGGCCGCTCCGCTGGCCACACTGGTGCCTGCGGCCGGCATCTGGCTAATGACATTGCCCGCGGCCACCGTCGCACTGCTGGCCATCGTCACGGTGCCAAGCGTTAGTCCCGCGCCAGTGATCGCCGTAGTCGCCATCGCCTGGGTGTCGCCCACGACATTTGGCACGGTGACCGCCATGGCGCCCGAATTACTGCTACAGCTTGAGCAGTTGGTGAGCGCCAGGCTCAACGCAATCATCCAAACAGTCAGGGCAAGACTTTTGCGATTGAGTCCAAGCGCGGCCATAGCGCACCTTGATGGTCGAATGCTTGTCGGGGCTTGACGTCGATCCGAAAAGCTTACGAGCCGCAGCGGGCAATTGCCAGCGACGAATATTTCGGGCATCGGCGAGCTGTGTTTCTTTTTTCGATCAAGCGCAGTACCGACAATTGCCCACCTTCTGTCGTTGGTCATAATACGTTGGCAGACGCTTCATCCATCTCAGATATTGAGACCGTAATTTGCTGTATTGCGGGGATCCGCAATCGCCTCAGATCTGCGGCCCGCGAACGCAAGCCTCGTGGCGCTCGGGCAAAAGTCCCTACTGCTGCGGCACGGTATCGTGCGGAAACCAGCGGGCGCGGCACACGGCGCTTGACATGCAAGTTAATACTTGCCTAATATATAGGCAAGTAATTCCTTGCATTAAATTTATGGCTGAACGTCAAGATACAGATCTGCTGTTTAAGGCCCTGGCAGATAGCAGCCGGCGCAAGTTGCTGGACCTGTTGCACGCGCACGACGGCCGCACGCTTAACGAACTTTGTGAATATCTGGACATGACGCGGCAGGGCGTGACGCAGCACTTAGACCTGTTGGTGGCGGCCAACTTGGTTGCCACCTTGCGGCGTGGGCGCGAAAAGCTGCACTTTCTGAACCCGGTACCGCTACAGGAGATTTACGAGCGCTGGATCGCCAAATTTGAAAAGCCGCGCCTCAAGGGGCTTTCGGAACTTAAGCAAAGACTGGAGAAGAGCAATGGCTAGATCGACGTTTGTTTACGTGAGCTATATTCAGACAACCCCGGAGAAGCTGTGGTCCGCGCTAACCGACTCTGAGTTCATGAAGCAGTACTGGTTTGGTATGCGCTGCGAAAGCAAGTGGACCGCGGGGTCTCCTTGGAAGTTGGTATCCGGCGATGGGGAGGTCTTCGACGCAGGCGAGATTATCGAGGCTGAACCACCTCGGCGCTTGGTAATCCGTTGGCAGCATCAAAAGCGGCCCGAACTGAAAGCCGAAGGCGATTCGCAATGCACGATGCAACTGGAGCCCACTGATAACGCAGTCAAGCTATCCATCACGCACACCATCGAGCGCGATCCGTCGAAATTTATCGACGCAGTGTCGGGCGGCTGGCCGAAGATCATTTCCAACCTCAAGTCCTTGCTGGAGATCGGTGCCATCGCGATGCGGGATCCGTATCCCAGTGGTAGCGCTCAATCCGGGAAAAAAAATAGTCTTCAAGGCTGACCGCATGGTGATCCGGCATTCCCCACGCATTAATCTTGATAATATATTTTATCAAGATAAGATAGGGGCCATGCTTAGCCAATCCTTTCCAACGTGCTGTTTGCTGCGAAGCGGCCAGCGGCGTAGGCGAGCAATGCATAGATGAAGACTGTCCGAAGAACGGGCCGGGCAGTGGGCGGGCAGCTGGCGAGTCGAAACCTGTCGGTGGGAGAGTTCCAGCGGCTCGCTGAAATGCCGCCCGAGGCCGAGTGGTTTGCCAATATTGACAATCCGCATACGCGACGCGCCTATCTGAACGATTTGCGTGAGTTTATGCATTTTGCCGGAATTCGGGCCACGGACGAGTTGCGTCTGATCGGCCGCGCCCACGTGATTGCCTGGCGCAAGGATCTGGACGCCCGGGAGCTCGCGCATGCTTCAGTGCGTCGCAAGATGTCGGCGCTATCGTCTTTGTACGATTACCTCACGGATCAAAACGCGGTCGCGATCAATCCGGTCAAGGGCGTGAAGCGCCCCAAGGTCGACAGTTACGAAGGTAAAACGCCGGCGCTCGGGGATGCACAGGCGCGGACATTACTGCGTCTGCCTGCCGGCAAAGGCATAAAAGGATTACGAGATCGGGCCCTGCTGTCGACGTTGTTGTATCACGGCCTGCGTCGCGAAGAATTATGCCGGCTCGCGGTCAAAGACATCCATACACGAAGCGGCGTGACGCATCTGCGCGTTCATGGCAAAGGGAGCAAGACCCGCTATGTGCCGTTGCATCCCAATACGCAGCGGCTTTTGACCGAATATCTACAGGCAGCCCGACACGCCGGCGATAGCAACGGCGCCCTGTTTCGACCCTTGCGAAACAATCGCACCGGAACATTGACGGGCACGATCACACCGGATGGCGTATATAAACTGGTCAGGCACTACTCACGCATTCTCGGCGTGCGATTCGGTGCGCACGCGCTGCGGGCCACAGCGGCTACCAATGCGCTGGACAACGATGCGGATATAGCGAAGGTCCAGGAATGGCTTGGGCACGCCAATATTTCGACCACGCGAATCTACGATCGGCGCCGCAGTCGGCCCGAGGATTCGCCAACATTTAAAGTCAATTATTGACGTCGTGGTGCGATCGGGCGTCGATTTTCGCTTTTGGATTTCGGCTGCGGTCGCTAGCGGGATTCGCACCGCTGTACAGCCCTAAACGATTGAAAAACCAACAGAACATTCTAAAGTATTGTTGCTGCTAGGCGAGCCCGGACCTGTTCGTGCTGTAACTAATGGGCCCCTTAATCGTTAAATTAAGCATGGCGCGACTCCCACCTTGAATCGTCGGAGCACATCCATGAGTCAAATACCCCAAAGGATTACATACTGGATCGCGGTGACCTTCGTTGCACTGGCGAGTCGCGGCGCAGCCGCTTCGCCGCCAGAGCCACCGCCGATCGGCACCGAGGCGAGCATTCCATTCGCCGAGCACCGCATTTACACGTGGGAAGCGGATGGGGACAAGGGGCTTTGGGTACAGACGACCGACAGGAAGTGGTACTACGGAAAATTCATGTCCCCCTGCTTTGGTCTGCAATTTCGCGAAGGCCTGAGGTTCAAATTCGGTCCTTCGGGAGAGTTGGACCACTGGGGTGAAATATTGCGCGTCAACCACACCAACTGCTCGTTTTCCAGCTTTGTGACCAGCCTTGGCCCGCCCCGGCCCCAGAAGCCCGCACCGGCGGCCCCGCCTCAGACCACACAGCCCGCTCAGCCAGCAGTCGCTCCAGCCCCAGGTTAAACCGCACTTTAAGGTACCCGCGCAGCCAGTTTGCGCCAGATCTTGGCTGCCGACTATCGTCGGTGCGCTCGCGATCCTCATTATAATTGCCGTCCACCGGTAATCAGGGCGGGCGATTCCATGGATGAGGCGTTTTACCAGCGGCTGGACAGCGAACTGACGACGCTGAAATCGACAGGCCTGTTTAAGTCCGAACGGCAGTTAGGTAGCGCCCAAGGCGCCTTAATCCGGCTCGCCGACGGCCGTGAAGTCATAAACCTTTGCGCCAACAATTATCTGGGGCTCGCCAATGACACGGCTGTGCTGGAAGCGGCGCGTTCAGCCTTGGGCAGTGGCGGTTACGGAATGGCGTCGGTACGTTTCATCTGCGGTACGCATCAAATTCATCGCGAGCTTGAGTCCCGCGTAGCCGAGTTTCTGGGTACCGAGGATACGATTCTTTATTCTTCCTGCTTTGACGCCAACGGCGGCCTGTTTGAAACCCTCCTAGGAGAATCAGACGCTGTCATTTCAGATTCACTCAATCACGCCTCAATCATCGATGGCATCCGACTTTGCAAAGCGCGCAAGTTTCGTTACGCCAACCGGGACCTCGCTGATCTGGAACGGTGCCTGAAGGAATCCGAGGATGCGCGCACGCGGCTGATCATTACCGACGGCGTTTTCTCAATGGATGGGACATTTGCACCACTGGCTGGAATTTGCGCGCTGGCGAAAAAGCACCGCGCGCTGGTAGCTGTCGATGACTCCCATGCTACGGGATTTATCGGCGCTAAGGGGCGCGGTACGCCGGAGCACGCTGGCGTACAGAGTCAAGTTGATCTTGTGACCAGTACGCTCGGCAAGGCCTTGGGTGGCGCGGCCGGAGGATTTGTAAGTGGACGCCGCGCGGCCATCGCCTGGTTGCGCCAACGGTCCAGACCCTATCTATTTTCCAATTCCATTCCGCCGGTGATTGCTGCAGCAAGTTTGCGGGTGCTGCAACTGGTAGCACAAGGTGACGCGTTGCGCGCACGATTGCATGGCAATGCCGCGTTCTTTCGCGGTCAATTATCAAAGGCTGGATTTAAGCTGATTGCTGGCGATCATCCCATCATTCCTGTCATGATTGGCGATGCCGCCCTTGCTACGCGAATGGCCGATCGGCTGCTTGAACTGGGCGTGTACGTTATCGGATTTTCCTATCCCGTCGTACCCCACGGCCAAGCCCGTATCCGTACCCAGGTTTCGGCTGCGCACAGTCACGCGCAGCTGCAGCAAGCGGTTGAGGCATTTACGACGGCAGGTCGCGAGCTCGGTGCGCTGAGCTGATTTTGCGCGCGAAAACGCGGGAGTACTTGGATGAAAGCTCTAGTTAAAAGTAAAGCCGAACCCGGTATCTGGATGGCCGACGTGGCCGAGCCGACCATCGGCCCCAATGACGTCTTGATTCACATGCGGAAGACCGCGATCTGCGGAACCGACATGCACATTTACCACTGGGATGACTGGGCGCGACGGACCATCAAGGTACCGATGGCGATCGGGCACGAGTACTGCGGTGACATCGTCGACATTGGCAGCGAAGTGCGCGGCCTTGCGGTGGGTGATCGGGTCTCGGGCGAAGGGCATCTTACATGCGGTTACTGCCGCAACTGCCGGGCTGGCCGTCGTCACCTTTGCCGCAATACTTATGGTGTAGGCGTCAATCGGCCCGGCTGCTTTGCCGAGTACATGTCGCTGCCGGCCAGCAATGTTTTCAAGCTGCCGGCCGCGATCACGGATGACATAGCTTCCATCCTCGATCCGTTTGGCAATGCCACGCACACGGCCTTGTCATTCAATCTGGTCGGTGAGGATGTGCTGATTACGGGAGCCGGTCCTATCGGAATCATGGCGGTGGCGATCGCTCGTTTTGTGGGCGCGCGGCACGTGGTGATAACCGATGTGAATCCTTATCGCCTGGAGCTGGCGCGCAAGTTGGGCGCCTCACTGGCCCTTGACGTACGCAATCAGAAAGTCGAGGAAGCCATGTCCCAGCTGAAAATGGAGGAAGGCTTTGACGTAGGCATGGAAATGTCGGGCAATCCGGCCGCATTCCGGGACATGCTTCGTACCATGCATCATGGTGGCAATGTCGCGTTACTCGGGATCATGCCCAAGGACACGGGAATAGACTGGGATCAGGTCATTTTCAAGGGTCTGGTTATGAAGGGTGTCTACGGTCGCGAGATGTTCGAGACCTGGTACAAGATGTCGGCAATGTTGCAATCGGGGCTGGATATCACGCCGGTTATTACCCACCGACTGCCGGTCGCTGAGTATCGCAAGGGGTTTGAGACGATGGGTTCGGGTTCTTCGGGAAAGGTCATCCTCGATTGGAGTGGCGTAAATTGATTCTGCTTGGCACGAACTGCCCGCGCTCGCGGCAGCCCGCGTGATGTAATCACCGTGCAGCCGTCAGAAAGCCGGCCGCGGCGGCCGGGAATGGCCGCGGCGCTTCCTCACTCCCCATTGGCCTGGGGCATGTGGCGCTTGCAGCCTGAAGACCCCAAATTGACCGAGACCAAAATCAATGCGGCGCTTGAAGCTGGAATCACGCTTTTTGATACGGCGGATATATACGGTGTAGGACCTGACGGCGGTTTTGGCGCGGCCGAGACACAGCTCGGTCGTGTACTAGCGGACACCCCTGCCCTGCGCCGCGCTATGACCATCGCAACCAAGGGCGGGATTGTGCTGGGCGTGCCCTATGATTCGAGCGCGCGCTATTTGGTCAGTGCCTGCGAAGCCTCGCTTCGACGCCTTGGAATCGAACAAATCGATCTTTATCAGATTCACCGGCCCGACAACCTGGCACATCCTGCCGAAGTGGCCTCGGCATTTGAACAGCTGCGCCGCAGCGGCAAAATTCGCGCGGCCGGCGTCTCTAATTACACGGCGGCGCAAACTAGGGCGCTGCAAGCGCACCTTCCCTTTGCCCTGGCCAGTATTCAGCCGGAATTCTCGCCACTGGTGACGGAGCCACTTACGGACGGTACGTTGGATCTCGCCGAGGAATTTGAGCTGGCGGTGCTGGCCTGGTCTCCACTCGCAGGTGGCCGGCTGATGGATCCTGCCCCTGGTGAGGCGCGCGCCGCAGCGGTGGTTGCGGCACTAGATAGCATTGCGACCGCTCACGGCGTATCGCGCATGGTGGCGGCTCTTGGATGGCTTGTGGCACATCCGATTCGGCCGGTACCGATCATCGGCTCGCAAAATCCGGACCGGATCCGCGAGGCTATGGCTGTCCTTGACCTGAGGTTGGAACGCAAGGAATGGTATGCGGTGCTGACGGCGGCTCGTGGCAGCCCGCTGCCCTGACCGATTTGCCGGTTGAATGCGCCGCCTCCGATCGTCATTAAGTTATTGTTTAATAAGATAAATTCTCTAAGATATCCCGCGTATGGCCCTTAGTTTCGTGTTGCCGAATACAGCACGAATTTCGATGCTGTGAATGGCTTATTTATTATGAACGCGATAATATAAATGCCCTGGATTCCATGCGCCGAAATGGCCCAAAAAAGGGGGCAAAAATGGCGTCTCGGGAGACCGCTAGCTAAGGCAGGCCAGGCATTTGCAGGCACGCGGGCCGACCTGCCGGTCGCGACAGTTAAACGGGGTTAACCATGAACTATGACGTAATGATCACCTGCGCGATTACCGGAGACGATACAAAAGTCACCAAGAGTCCGCATTGTCCCGTGACGCCAGAGCAGATCGCGGACTCCGCGATCGCCGCCGCCAAGGCCGGTGCCGCCATTGTCCACATTCATGTTCGCGACCCCGAGACCGGCGCGTTCAGCATGGCCACCCGTCACTACCGGGAAGTCGTCAAACGGATTCGCGAGAGCAAGGTCGATGTCATCGTCAATCTCACCTGCGGAATGGGCGGCTATATATGCGTCGGCGATAACGGCATGGCCGATACGCCCGCGCCGGGGACTGATTTCGTTTCCCAGGAAGACCGGATGCGGCACGTCATTGATCTGTGCCATGAGGGACTGTACCGACCGGACATCGCTACGCTGGATTGCGGCAGTCTGAATTTCGGTGACGGCAACCGCGCTTATATCTCTACTCCGAATTACCTACGCAAGGGCGCCGCGATTTTGCGGGATCTTGGCGTTAAGGCAGAACTTGAGATATTCGATACGGGCAATCTCTGGTTTGCCAGCCATCTGATCAAGGAAGGCCTGATCCCGGCGCCAACCTTGATTCAGCTCTGTGCCGGAATTCCCTACGGCGTGCCGGCCGATACCGGTCACCTGCTGGCGATGGTCAACGCACTGCCGGCCGACTGCGTCTGGACTTCATTTGCCATCAGCCGCATGCAAATGCCATGGGTGGCACAGTCCATTTTGCTGGGTGGCAACGTGCGGGTCGGGCTCGAGGACAATCTTTATCTTAGCCGTGGCGTATATGCCAGCAACGCACAATTGGTCGAAAAGGCAAGGACCATCATCGAGGCCATGGGCGCAAAAATATTGACGCCAGCGCAAACCCGGGAACGGCTGAAGCTGCGCTGAGCGACGCTGGCTATGGATGCGCCAAGGATTTACTCCACTGCCGTTTTGCCCGAGTGGATTGATTACAACGGACATCTGCGCGATGCCTATTATGGACTGGTGTTGAGCTACGCATGCGATGCGCTAATGGACCATCTTGGTATGGATGTCGCATACCGGCAGCAGACGCAATGCACGCTCTATACGCTGGAGGAACATATTCATTTCCTACACGAGGTCAAAAGTTCAGACACCGTCGAGGTCTCAGTGCGGCTTTCAGCCGCCGACAACAAGCGGCTGCATGCTGCATTTGATTTTTATTGTGCGCGGTATCCTGACCCCGTCGCCATGGGGGAGTTGATGTTGCTGCACGTTCAGCAAGGCGCCTCGCCCAAAGCGGTCGCCTTTCCGCCGCAGATCGGCGCCGCCATTGAGTCGCTGTTGGGCGCGACGTCCGGAATCAAGCCGCCAGGTCCCACGTCCCGCCGTCTGGAGCTGCGGCCGCGCTGACGGTCGAGCCGGACGGCCGCAAAGTTTTTCCCATTTTCGTATTCGCATGAACGGTCTTTCACTGGAACGCCTGCTGCGGCCGAAGAGCATCGCACTAATCGGCGGTGCCTGGGCTGATGCCGTTGCAGCAGGCAATCGCGCTATTGGATACGACGGCACGGTCTGGCGCGTACACCCCACCCGGCAGTCCACTCCGCAGTGCCACTACTTCCGTTCGGTTGATGAATTGCCCGGATCACCGGATGCGGCGTTTATCGCGGTTCCGGCCGAGGATGCAGTTGGGGTCGCCGGATCACTCGAGCGCCGAAGCGCCGGTGGTTTTGTCTGCTTTGCCTCGGGGTTCTCGGAATTGGGTACCACCCAAGGCCATGCACTAACGCAGGCGTTAGTCACAGCGGCCTCGCGAGTGCCGTTTTTCGGGCCGAATTGTTACGGCGTCGTCAATTTTTTTGATCGCTGCGCGCTGTGGCCGGACCAAGTAGTCGGCGACAGCCCTGAGCGTGGCGTCGCGCTTATTTGCCAGAGCGGCACGATCGCATTGACGTTGATGTTCAACGATCGCTCGGTGCCGATTGGCTATGTATTTACGGTGGGCAATCAAACGCGCCTCGCGGTCGAGGATCTTATTGAGGCGCTTTGCGAGGACGAACGGGTCAGCGCCTTTGGCGTATATGTTGAGGGCATTAAGGATCCGCAACGTTTTTCACAGGCGGCCGCCACCGCCCGGGCGGCAGGCAAACCCATTGCGCTCGTCAAGACTGGCCGGACCGAGGCGGCCGCGAGAACGGCGCAGAGCCACACCGGTGCTCTCGCCGGCACCGATGCCGTATTCGACGCGTTTTGCCTCCAAGCGGGCATCGCACGCTGCGAGACCTTAAGCACGTTGTGCGAGACGCTCAAGATTTTTCACGCGGGCGGTCCGCTCAATGGGCGGCGCGTCCTGGTCATGGGCGCCTCGGGCGGTGACATGGCTATGACGGCAGATGTCTCACGAAACCTCGGGCTGACCTTCCCGCCCTTTGACGCGTCGCAGACGGCGAGGCTGCGAGAGATTCTCGGTGATCGAGTCACCATTGCCAACCCGTTCGATTTTCACACGTATACGTGGTTCGACATCGTCCGCCAGCGGGCCCTGTTTGACACAGTAATGGCCGGAGGATTTGACCTCGTGGCCTTCATGCTCGACAGCCCGCCGGAGGGAAAGGCAGACCTTTCGGCATTTACCGTCGTGATCGACGCGTTCGTGGCCGCTGCCGGAGCCACCGGGGCACGCGCTACACTGCTCGCTTCATTGCCGGAGACTATTTCACCGTCGGTGCGTGCGCAGTGCCTGCAAGCAGGCGTCATCCCACTGCAGGGGCAACGCGAAGCGCTTGAAGCCATGGATCTGGCCGGGATCGTCGGATCAAATTGGCAGCTGGGGGCCAACGTAAAGTTGCTGCTACCGGGAACCGCAGCGACTAAAATTCACGCCTTGTCGGAATTTGAAGGCAAGCGTGCACTTGCAGCCCATGGTGTACCGGTCCCCCGCTCCAAACTGGCATCAGTGCACGATGCAGTTGAGGTGGCCGGGGAGCTTGGTTATCCGGTCGTGATGAAGGTCTGTGCGGCCAGCCTCGAGCACAAGTCCGATGCGGGCGGCGTAGTGCTGAATATTCGGACGCCGGCGGAGGCAGGCGTCGCGGCAAGCCGACTCGGTGCCTTGGCCGGCAACGTACTCATCGAGCCGATGATCGTCGATGGGGTCGCTGAGATTCTGGTCGGGGCGCTAATTGATTCGCAGTTCGGCCTCACTTTGCTGCTCGGCGCGGGCGGCGTGCTAACTGAAATTCTTCGCGACAGCACCAGCCTGCTGCCGCCCTTCACTCGGCCGGCCATCAGCGCAGCGCTGCAGCGGTTAACCGTAAACCGCCTGCTTGGCGGGTTTCGAGGCAAGCCGGCTGGCGATGTACCGGCGTTGATCGACGCAATCCTGGGCGTGGCCCGCTACGCTGAAGCAAATCTTGATGTGTTATCCGAACTGGACGTCAATCCGATTATCGTCAGGCCAGTCGGCGCCGGCGTAGTCGCGGTCGATGCCCTGATTCGGCTGGCCAAGGAGCATTAATCAATGTCCACCGGAATAAAATTGACACAAAACGGATCGATTCTCGAGGTCCGACTGGACCGGCCCAAGGCCAACGCCATCGATTTAGCCGCCAGTCGCAGGCTGAATGAGATTTTTGAGGAGTTTCGCACCAATCCGCAGCTGCGGATTGCCATCGTCACAGGGACAGGCGAAAAGTTTTTCTGCGCCGGCTGGGATTTGAAGGCTGCGGCCGCCGGTGAGGAGTCCGACGAGGACTGGGGCGCTGCGGGTTTCGGCGGACTTAACTATCCGCGCAATTTCAACAAGCCGGTTATCGCTGCCGTCAACGGCATCGCCTGCGGCGGAGGTTTTGAACTGATGCTGGGCACGGACCTGATCGTCGCCGAAGAACACGCGACCTTCGCTCTCCCAGAAATAAACGTATCAGTGCTGGCCGATGCGGCCACCATCAAGTTGCGCCGCCGGATCCCCTACCATGTAGCGGTCGAGTTTTTGATGACCGGCCGCTGGATGGATGCGACCGAGGCCAAGCACTGGGGGCTGGTCAATCATGTGGTCCCCAAGGGTGCAGCACTGACTCGCGCCTGGGAACTCGCCCGGCAGCTTGAGGCCGGTCCCCCGCTACTGTTCCCGGCGATCAAGCAACTGCTGCGTCACAGCGAGATGGTGCCTGAACACGAAGCCTTCGAATTGCATGATTCGCTGGAGGCGGTGCAGCGGGTCATCCGTTCCGACGATCTGAAGGAAGGAACGCGCGCCTTTACCGAAAAGCGCAAACCGCAGTGGACTGGCAGGTAGCCCAGATATGAAATCCTCTCTCGCTGAATTGCTCGCCCGCATTCCCGGGGCGCCGTCCGATGAATGGCCGCAGGGCGAGCGTTATGCTGAAGCGTTCGAACACGGCACCATGTCGGTGGGCTACTACGCACCTGTCGGCCGCGACCCGCAAGGCCCGCATAAGCAAGATGAGCTTTACATCATTCATCACGGCACGGGAGTGATCATCATTGACGGAGTCCGTCATCGCTTCTCACCCGGTGATATTTATTTTGTAGGCTCAGGCGTAGAACACCGGTTTGAGGAGTTCTCCACAGGGTTTGGCGCGTGGGTCGTATTCTGGGGACCGCCGGGCGGCGAGTGAAGTAGGCTCGCCGATCGCCTAGCGTGCAGGGCATCGCCTGCTAAAAGGCGGTGGCCGTTATCAACCGCCGAGTGGTCTCAGCATCGCGCGCGAGATAATGTGGCGCTGGATTTCGCTGGTGCCGTCCCAGATTCGCTCGATGCGGGCGTCGCGCCAGATGCGCTCAAGCGGTAGGTCGGTCATCAGGCCCATGCCGCCGTGAATTTGCAGTGCTTCGTCGGCAACCATGGCCAGCATCTCGGTTGCCTTAAGTTTGGCCATTGCCATATCCGAATCGGTGGCGAGGCCCTGGTCCTGCTTCCAGGCCGCCTCCAACACCAGCAGCTCCGCGGCTCGCAGTTCAACCGCCATGTCAGCCAGCTTGAAGCCGATGCCCTGAAATTTCCCGATTGGCTGGCCGAACTGGATGCGATCGACAGCCCATTGCTTGGCCAGCTCCAGAGCGCGCTCGGCCCGTCCCAGACAGCAGGCTGCGACTTGCAGGCGCGTGGCGCCGAGCCAGGTATTTGCGACTTCAAACCCCTGATCGACTTCGCCGAGCACGGCGGACGCACTGATGCGGCAGTCGTTAAATTGCAGGATGCAATTGTTGTAACCACGGTGCGAAACATTCTTGTATCCCGGCAACACTTCGAAGCCAGGATGGCCCATGTCGATCAGAAAAGCAGTCATTTTCTTACGCGGACCGCGGGCTGACTCGTCCTGCCCCGTTGCCGCGAGCAGAATAACGAAGTCGGCGTGATCGGCGTGGCTGATAAAATGCTTGGTGCCGTTAATGATGAAATCCCCGCCCTGTCGGACCGCCGTGGTCTTCATGCCCCGCAGATCCGATCCGGCGGCCGGCTCGCTCATCGCTAGACAGTCGGTGCGCTCGCCGCGCACTGCCGGCAAAAGGTATCGCGTGCGCTGCTCGCCCCGACACGCCAGCAGAATATTTGAAGGTCGGCCGACGCAGCAGTAATGCAGGGCGTAATTGGCGCGGCCGAGCTCCTTTTCGTAAAGCACCCAGGTGACGGTATCAAGCCCACCGCCGCCGACATCGGTGGGCATGTTGGCTGCATACAATCCTGCGTCGATGGCCTTGCGCTTGAGTTCCGTTAGCAGCTCCTGGCGCAGCACGCCGGTTGTCTCGACTTCCTTTTCATGCGGAAACAACTCAGTCTCGACAAAATCGCGGGTTGTTTTGACGATGAGCTGCTGCTCTTCAGTCAGTGAGAAATCCATGCCGAATTCTCCATGCGCTCTTATTTGGCACTGGCGCGCGCCCAAGCGCGCAACAGCTCTAGTTGCAGATGCAATTGCTTGGTCTGCTCGTTCGCCGGCCAGTCGCCCGGGCTGGATACGGCGCTGGCCGTAATACCGTTAATGAGTGTCGCGATGGAGCGCAGCACTTGATTTCGAACTTCGGGCGGCCAGGAGCCCGACTCCGGCCATTGCTCCGTCACGCAACGATCATAAAGGCGCAGGTATTCGCGATGCACCCAGGCATTAACACGTTTGAGCCGGCGATCGGCTGATACCTGTCCCCAAAACGCGGTCCAAAAAGCACACTCGGTGCGCCGTTGCGCATCGATCGGCAGCGCCTCGCTGAGCACACCCTGCAGATCAGGGGCCGACTGCCCGGACTGCAGTGCCAGGCGCTGGTCCATCCGATGCAGAATTAGCCGAAGCGCGGCCAGGATGATGTCCTGCTTCGAGTCAAAATAATGCGCCACCATGCCAGTCGTATAGCCGGCGGCACGGGCGATTCGCACGACCGTGGCCTGTTCAAAGCCCCGCGTGGCGACGACTTGGCAGGCGACAAGCGCTATTTCGTCGCGGCGCTGGGCGTGATCGACTTTCTTAGGCAAGGAAAGATCCTAGCCGCGAGGCTGGCCGATCGCGCGGCCCGCTTGCGGCGGCAGTGGCTCGCCGGCCTGTGCGCGACAAAGCTGCTCGAGCTGACGATGGACGGGCCCCTTTATCGGGGAGGCTTTACCGGTCGGCAGATCCACGTGCACGTGCATTTGCTCGCCGGTTGCGGCAAGTGCCTGATCACGACCGCGATGCAAGGCATGGAATACGCGCAGGCGCTTGGCGTCCACAGACAAAATGCGCGTGCGAATGACGTACGGCTCGTTCACCTTGAGCTCGGCGTGATATGTATTATGGTTTTCAACGGTATAAAACATGCTGCCGGCGGCGCGATATGCCTCATCGACGCCGACCCGCCGGTACAGCGCATCCATCGCATCGCCAAACGCCTGTAGATAGCGCGAGTCGGTCATGTGACCGTTGTAGTCGATCCACTCCGGACGAACGCAGCCGGTTAACGCCGGCAGTGCACCGGCGGCCTCCGATGCCCGCGCTTCGGCGCTTGCCGACTGGCTGGCATACAGTCGCTGTTCGAGCGCCCGCAACGTTGATCCGGCGCCTATGTTGTACTGACGCAGGACCTGCTGGATAGCGACCAGGTAATCATCGCGCAGCCGTTCAAGCTCGCGGATTGAGCGACCCGCCGCCTGCGCTTGCGTGCCCTCCACCATCTTATCGATCAGCGATTCGGTTAGTTCCGGTGCTTCAAGCTTGGTCCACGGCCACTTCAGCGCCGGACCGAACTGGTGCAACATGTGTCGCATGCCGGTTTCGCCGCCGGCGAGATGGTAAATGAGGTTCGTGCCCATCGCTGCCCACCGTAACCCTGGGCCGTAAATGATGGAATCATCGAGTTCGCCGGTGGTCGCGATGCCGTCATTGACCATGTGGAGAATCTCGCGCCACAGCGCTTCCTGTAGCCGATCCGTCAGATGCCCCGGTACTTCGCGGCGGACATGCAAGGCATGCATGCCGATGTAAGTGAAGAACCGAGCCGCGGCCTCGATGGTCGCGGGCGCCGTTTGCTTGCCGCCGACGAGTTCGACCAGTGGCAGCAGGTACACAGGGTTGAACGGGTGCGCGACCAGGAACCGTTCCGGTGCGACCATGGGCTGCTGCAGATCCGACGGCATCAATCCCGAGGTACTCGAGGCGATAATGACGTCAGCCGGTGCCGTGCGGCTCACATCCGCCAGAATGCGCTGCTTCAGCTCAAGCTTTTCGGGGATGTTTTCCTGGATGAAATCCACCTGCCGCGCCATCGCGTGCAAATCGGTTGTGAAGGAAAGCGCACCCTTGGACGGGAGTGGCGCCAGCGTAAGCCGGGCCAGGGCGGGTTCGGCATTGGCGACAGCGTCGCGTATCCAGCGCTCCATCGCCGGATTGACGTCGGCCGCCACGACATTGATGCCAAAATGAAGCGCGCGCGCCGCCCAGCCGCCCCCGATAACTCCGGTTCCCAAAAGGCCGAGTGTTTTGACGTCTCTCACGGTGCACAACCTCGCCTACATGAGGTCCCCGGATGAGCCGCAGCGCTCCGCAGACCGATTTTCTTTGTAATGTTATGGAGATAATATAATAAATAGATGGTCGATGCCTGCCTGGAAAGCGATCTGTTAGGCAATTTTGAGCCGTGAGAGGCTTTCCGCGGGATCTAGCTGGCGGCCGCCTGGCTTTCGAGGCCGGCGTCGGCCTTAATTACCAATTGCTGCTCCGCAGCAACATCAAGCGAGCGACAACTCCAGATGTAGACCAGTGCCGAGACCGGCAAGCCGACCAGCATGGCAACATCCGCACCGCCCAGTGCCCTAGCGATCGGACCTTCGTAGAGACCGGTGCTGAAAAACGGGATCATCGCAACGAAACCGGCGGCGTAGGCGCTCAGCCCGCGCCAACTCCAGCGGCCGTAAATACCATGCGGATTGAAGATTTCGCGAATTGAATAATGGGTTTCCCGAACCCAGTAGAAATCCACCAGGTTGATCGCGGTCCACGGCGTAAACAGGTAAAGCAGTACCGACAGCAGGTCGCCAAAACGCTCGACGACGTTACCAGTCAGCGCGGCGGCGGCAATGGCGCCGCACCCTGATACGATCACCATACTCATCACGCGAAGACCGACCGTACTCTTAAGCGGCCGGAATGAATCGACAATACTGAGCAGGGTCAACGATGCCCCATAGCAATTCAGGCTGGTGATAGTCACGAGACCCAGGAGCGACGCGATTAGCAGCAGCTTGCCAAAACCGCGAAACAGCAGATCGCCAGCCAGTTCAATGGCCGCTGCCAGCTCAGCCTTGGAATAAAGCGCGGCCACGACAGCGCCGACGAGCATCATCCATGCTCCGCCAAGCAGCGCGCCCAGGTACGTCCACCAGAACGCAGCGCGCACGCCCACATTTTTTGGCAGGTAGCGCGAATAATCGGAGACGTAAATGGACCAGCTGAGCTGATAGGCAGCGGCAGCGAAGAACTGCGTGAGGAATGGAATGCTCTTAAAGATTCCCGGCACCAGGAACGCGGCCAGTCCATGAAAACGAATTGGCAGCCCGATTGAAAAAATCGCCAGTGCAGCCATCAGAACATATGCAAGGGTCCGTTGCGCCATATGAATCCAGTCATAGCCAACAATTGCCAGCACCACGGCCAGCACGATGAAGACAATGACCGACACGGTGGGGTCGACACCGGTCAGATGCGGCAACGTCTGCGCGGCGAGCAGCTGATTCAGCGCGTTGAAGCCTATATAGGTAATGATGGCGACCACCCATACAAGCAAGGCTCCCATATAGCCAAACTGCGGCCTGGACTGGATCATTTGCGGCAATCCAAGCTGCGGGCCCTGTGCCGCGTGAAACGCCATGAAAAAGGTTCCGAAGGCGCAGCCGAGGATTATTGCGACGCCGCTCCACACCAAAGAAAGACCCAGCGTGATTCCAAGGGCTCCGGTCGCGACAGTGCCCAGGTGCGCGCTGCCCATGAACCACACTGGCCAAAGGTGCCAGACCTTGCCATGTCGCTCTGCCAGCGGAACATAGTCAATGGAATGGACTTCAATGAGTCCGCTACGAGACATGAAACACCAATGCGCCCGCAGGCGTTCCCAAAACCTGTTTGCCGTTCAAACCTTACCGTGAATCATGCATCAAGTCTAAAGAGCATCAGGCTGTCCGAGGCGTTGCCGGCCTGCCTCTTTAACTCTTCAGCAGAGCGGCAAGCGGGTTCGGTGCAGGGGCCGCGATCCGTCGCAAGGTATTGGCGTCGCGATGGTCAAATGGCGGTGTGGCACCCCGCAGCGCCAGGTCCGTTCGCGTGACATAGGACCAGCTGTCGTCACTGTTGAACGTGATGTCGATGCGGTAATAGTCAGTCCGAAATGCCTCTTCAAGGAATCCAGTCGAGCAAATTCCGAAACGCGTATCACCGCGGCGTGCTTCCACTGAAATCCGATTGTCGCCGGGCCTTGCTGTTCCACCTGCCAGCACTACCTGGCCGCGTGGAATGGCGAGACTTTGCATGATCAATCCAGTAGCCGGTTCCCACAGCCAGTAACCCACTTGATCGTGGAAGGTGATGGCTTCTTCCGGAGTGTTGATATGAATGTGGTAACGCAGACCATAGAGGAGCTGGGGACCGTTACTTTGCGCATCAATCGGCTCCATCCGGATGTATTCGCGGAACACGCGCCGTTCCGGGCCGTCCGGCTTAGGGTTGATATCCACCCCCTGATCGGACTCCCACACGCCTGCCAGGCGGCGCAGCGGACCCAGATTGGCAAGCGTATCTGGCGACGCTTCCGATTCAGTATAAATGTCGTCGGGAATGTTCGGCATAGATTCCTCACGCGCAGCGCACCTGTTGATTGTGAATGTCGACCGGTGCGAGGACAAGCGGATGGAGATAACAATACGCCGGCGAAGGCGCGCAGCCTGTGATCAGTTCCGCCGCCGGCTAGTGGGCGGTCTTGATCCGGGTCCAACTTCGGGTGCGGATGCGCTCAATCGCCACGCCGGATTCATCTGCGACATACAGCTGCGCTTCCATTGCTGGTGTCGGATAAAGGATGAGATCGTGCAGGATCTGGGGTTTCACAAATTGATCGGCCGCGAGATTGTCGTTGCCGTAATAGATGTCGTTGGTAATGGCCGCAATCACTTTCGGCTCCAATATAAAATTTAGAAACTCATAAGCTTCCTCCAGATGCGGGGCGCCTGCGGCGATCAGCAATGCCGAGTACGTACGGTTAGCGCCCTCCTTCGGCACCGTGAACGCGAGCTTCAATTCGACCCCGGCCGCGCGTGCCCTCGCCATCGAAACGGCGTAGTCGCTCGACCAGCTGACTGCAAGACACAGCTCGCCATTGGCTAGCGAATTGAGGTACTCGCTCGAATCGAAGGTTCGGATATACGGCCGGACAGCCAACAGCAACTGCTCGGCTGCCTTGTAGTCCGCCGGGTCGCTGCTGTTTGGGTTCAGATGCAAGTAATTCAACGCCAGCTGCATCATGTCTTCCGGTGAGTCCAGGAACGTGACGCCGCAGTCGGCAAAGCGGGACACGATCTCGGGCTTGAAGATCATGTCCAGGCTGCCCACCGGCGCATCCGGCATGCGCTGGTGGATCATGTCGATGTTGTAGGCAAAGCCGTTGATCGAATGCAAATACGGAATGGCGTATAGGTTGCCGGGATCAGCGGCCTGCGATATTTCCAGCGCGTGCGGACTCAGGTTTGACCAGCCCGGCAACCGGCTCCTGTCAAGCGGCACGTAGACGCCTGCCTTGATTTCACGGCTGAAATACTCCGTAGACGACACCACTACGTCGTAGCCGGAGCCACCGGCCATCAACTTAGTTTCCTTGGTTTCCTCCGCATCGTAGGTATCGTAGATAACCTTGATGCCGGTTTTCTTTTCAAAGTCGGCGATCGTAGTCTTGCCGATGAAATCGGCCCAGTTGTAGATATTGACCTGCCGAATGGGAGTCCGCGATCGGCCCGATCCCAGCAGAAGAAAAAGAATCAGGCTGAGCGCTAACAGTACCGTTAGCAATATCGTCAGGCCACGCTTATTGCTCAGTCGGGAAAGCATTTGCAATTGAACGTGCCCGTGCCTTGATAAGGATCAGCCTGGCGGTGCGGACCACACCCTAATCGGCGGATGTGCTGCGGCTCAGCGTGCCAGTTCGGCACGCACCCATTGTTGAAAATTGAAGACGTCGTATTCTTCGGGCATCAGCACGCCGGCGCGATGGGCTAGCGCATGCTGTCCCTGCTGCGCGATCTCGCAAATCTCGGCGTCCTCGGCCATCACCTCGGCACCGAAGTCAACCGTGTTATGGAGATCAAATTCCGGTGCCGCCAGGGTCTGGGCCGGAAATAACCACTGCGTAAATACTTCAGTTGATTCCGGACCCAAAGGCTGAAGCCGCACAACGCGCACATAATCGACATGCCCGGCGACGTACATCGACGGCAAGTGAGTCAGGTAGTGATAGCCGACCCGGCGTTCCTCGGCTGACAGATTGGGGAACTCCGGCCCGCAGGCCTTGCCATTCATGGACCAAGTCACGGCGCCCGCGCGCAGTCCGCCGCGCAGGCTCGGATCGGCGCTGCCTCGGTGCGCGGCCCAGTTCGGATCGTCCCGCTCTTCAAGAATGCCGCGCCGGTAGATTGGCACCATCCGGCTCAGTGCAGGATGAACACCGGCGCAATGCAGGCACTCATTGTAATTTTCCCAGAAGATCTTCCAGTTGCTGCGCAAAGTCCGGCTTTGCGAGTGGCCGACCTTTAAGTCAGCAAGAGGCCAGTGTCGCAGCGTGTCAGCGCCGCCAATAAAGCCTGTTTCGACCGGCCGCTCATCCGTGGGCGCCAGATTGATGAATACGAAACCGTTCCAGTTGCGCAGCTGAATACCGTACAGGCCGAGCTCCCGCAGTCCGGCAGGCTCCGCTCGGCCGAACGCGGGAGTCCGCAGCAACTCGCCCTTGAGACTATAACTCCAGCCATGATAACGGCAGGTGATCGCTCGCGTCGGCAGGCGGCCTGCACCTTCCAGGCACAATGCGGAGCCGCGGTGCCGGCAAGTATTGTGAAAGGCTCGCAGCTCGCCCGACTCGTCGCGCAACAGCAGCGCCGTCTGCGTGCCGATCCGGTAGGTAACATACGCAAGCGCCTCAGTCAGCTGATCGGCGCGGCCGACATAGATCCAGTTCCGGTACCAGATCTTCTGCAGCTCGAGCTCATACTGGGCCGCATCGACATACCAGGAGGCAGGCAACGCTGCTTCGAGCTTGCGCAGCCCATTCCATGCGTGCGTATCGGCCTGCAGCGGGGTACTCACAGATCATGTCTTTCCATAACCGAGCCAAGCCGCTGCCCTGCCTGCACCGTGTCCTCCCGCGCCCGGTTCGCACCCGAGCTCATAGATGCAAGGTCGCCGTGATTCCAATCGTACGTGGCCGGAACGTGTAGGCGTTTTGCTGATCCGGCAGTCCATTCGGGTTGTAGGAATCCGGCTGGCTCAGCTGATAGTTCGTTTCCGTGTGTGAATCGAACACGTTGTCAACGAATACCGCCAGCAGCCACGAGTTCAGCGTCACTCCGCCGCGGACCGACCCAAAAAATGTCGACGGCAGCGCGTAGGTATTCGAAACAGTCATCGAGTTGCCAAGCGGATTGAACTGCGCATTGGCTGGATCCTGCAAAACGGAAAGCCAATTATTGCGGGCCTGGAATTCAAAATCGGCGCGTACAAACGCCGGATGATCGCCCGCCTTGAAATCGAATTCACCACCCACGGATGCTGTCCACGGCGGGTTAAGTCCCGGCGCGTACTCGGTTGCGGCCTCACCCGAAATGGCATCACCGACGTTGGACAGGGGCTTGAAGATCGTCCCTGCCGGCTGCTGGCAAGGTGTGGGATCGAAAAAGCAGGGAGGATAGGCTGCTTTCGTATAGCGCGCGTCCGTGTAGCCGGCAGCGACGTCGAATTTCCAGTGCCCGGCGGCCATCTCTATCTGGATATCCGCACCCTTGGCGACGGCGGTTCCGAGATTATCCGTGAACTGCAGGCCGCAGGCGCCGGCGATATAAACATTTTGCTGAATGTTATGCCACTGAATGTAATAAATGCTGGTGGCAATCTTGAACCACGATGCGAAGCTGTTCTTCGAGCCAATTTCGTAGCTCTGCGTGGAGTCTGAATTGTAGGTCAGGGGCGCCGTCGGAAATCCTTCTTGCTGCAAGTTGCCCGGTACGGCCGGTGTACCGCAATAGCTCGGCAGTAGCGGATTACCGCCGCCCTCGCGGAAACCCTTGGCGTAAGTGACATAAAACAGATCAGTATTGTCCATCTGGTAGGACAGATTGACCTTTGGAGTATTCGGCGTCTCCGAATGCGCTGCGCTCGCAGTCTCCGGCCCGTAGTTTTCATCGCCATCGGCGTAGTGAGTGATCGAATACGACGTGCGCGCTATCCGCTCGCCGAGGGTCAGCCGCAATTTGTCGGTGAAGGAGTAACCCACTTCGCCGAACACGGCGAACTGCCGATCGGTTGTCTGATTGTTGTTGTAATAAATATCGCAGGCCGGTATGGCGGTATAGGCCACCCCAAACGGGTCGGCGTACCCCGGGCACGTGTAATAGTTGCCGCCGTACACCGCGTAGGCGTCTTCGCCAAATAGGAAATTGAACAGCTGATTGATATTGGGGTCCTTGAGTTCCTCGATACTCTGCTCCTTCGATAGCTGCCAGAAAGCGCCCACCGTCCA
>DASWBL010000327.1:0-3372 GCA_036390615.1 Steroidobacteraceae bacterium
CGATATCGCGGCGAGCTCGATTTTGGCCTGCAACAGGAGCCGCAGCGCTGGCTGGCCGATCTGTCGCAGTTCGCGGCGCGTTGGAGCACGGAGCACGATGCGCTGGCGCTGCTCACGCCCGCAGACTTTTCACAACTGCAGGCCATGGGCGCACCGATGCACGTGATATACACTTCGGCCACCATGGTCGCGGTGTCAGCAGAATGAAAGGCGTGGAACTGGCGCTGGTGCTGACCGGCGTGCTGCTCAACGCGGCCGCCCAGCTGTTGCTCAAGGCCGGCGCCCGCACACTCACCGGGCTGTCCTTCACGCTTGGCAACGCGGCGCTGATCGCCGAGCGGGCGCTTCTCAGCGTGCCGATCCTCTGCGGATTGCTGTTGTACGCGATCAGCGTCGTGGTATGGGTGCTGGCGCTGTCGCGCGTGCAGGTCAGCGTTGCTTACCCGATGCTTTCAATCGGCTACGTCGTCAATGCGCTGGCAGCGTGGTACCTGTTTGGGGAAAACCTCGGCCCGGCGCGGATGGCCGGCATCGCCATCATCATTGTCGGCGTCTGGCTGGTCGCGCGAAGCTGAGCAGCAATCCACCATGAACCTCCCCTACCTGCCGTTTACACGCCCAAGCATCGACGAGCCGACCATCGCCGCCGTGGCCGACGTGTTGCGCTCCGGCTGGATCACCAGCGGACCCAAAGTGCGCGAGTTCGAGGCACAGCTGTCCAAGCTATTCGCCGGCCGCCCGGTGCGCGTGATGAACTCGGCCACTGCGGCGCTTGAGGTCGCCCTCGCCATCGCCGGCATCGGCGCCGGCGATGAGGTCATCACGACGCCTTTGTCCTGGGTCGCCACCGCCAATGTCGTGCTGCGCGCCGGCGCGAAGCCGGTGTTCGTCGACATCGATCCGCAGACCCGCAATATCGATCTGCAGCAGGTCAGTGGCGCGATCACGGAGCGTACGCGGGCGATTCTGCCGGTGGATCTGGCCGGATTGCCGGTGGACCGCGACTGGCTCTACGGCATCGCCCAGCGCCACAAGCTTCGCGTGATCGAGGATGCCGCGCAATCGATGGGCGCTAACTGGGGTGGCCGGCAGATCGGCACCTTTGGCGACCTGGTGTCGATCAGCTTCCACGCCAACAAGAACCTGACGACCGCCGAAGGCGGCTGCCTGGTGATGAATAACGAGGCCGAGACGCGCTTGTGCGAGTTGCATCGCCTGCAGGGCGTGGAGCGCTTTGCCGACGGCGGTATGGACGCGACGCTGGCGGGCGGCAAATTCAATCTGACCGACGTCGCCGCCGCCATCGGACTTGGTCAGTTGCCGCAGCTGCCGGCATTTACTGCGCGGCGCCATGCGCTGGTGCGGCTGTATTTTGCACACTTTGACCGCGCCACAGGCTGCGTGCTGCCGGTGGCCGACTTCAAGCACAGCAACTGGCACATGTTTCAGGTGCTGTTGCCCGTGGATATCCAGCGCGGCGCGTTTATCGCGCGGATGCACGAGCGCGGCATTGGCGTTGGCGTGCATTATCCGGCGATGCACCTGTTCACCTTGTTTAGGCGCATGGGTTACAAGGACGGGGATTTCCCGCATGCCGAACGCGTTGGCCGCGGCCTGGTGACGCTGCCGCTGTTTCCCGCGATGCAGGATCAGGATGTGGCGCGGGTCTGCGGCGCAGCCGCCTTTGTCATCCAACAATTGCGGAGCCCATCTTCATGAGTGCCGCGCCAGCTCCCGAGATCTCAGTGGTCATCCCGGTGTACAACGAAGAGGCTGTGCTGCCGGCGCTGTTTGCGCGACTCTACCCGGCGCTCGATGCGCTTAAGCGCAGCTACGAGATTATCTTTGTCAACGATGGCAGCCGCGACGGTTCCGTGCCGCTGCTGCGTCAGCAGTTTGAGCTGCGACCCGACGTCACGCGGGTAATCCTGTTCGCCGCCAACTTCGGCCAGCACCGGGCGATACTGGCCGGCTTCGAGCACAGCCGCGGACGCTACCTGATCACGCTCGATGCCGACCTGCAAAATCCGCCCGAGGAGATCGGCAAGGTGGTCGCCGAACTCGATGCCGGGCACGACTATGTAGGCACGATACGCGAGCAGCGCCAGGACTCGGCCTGGCGCCGTTACGCCTCGCGCCTCATCAACGTGCTGCGCGAGCGCACCACCAAGGTACGCATCACCGATCACGGCAGCATGTTCCGCGGCTACGCCCGGCAGGTGGTTGATGCGATCAACGCCTGCGGCGAAAACAATACCTTCGTGCCGGCGCTCGCCTACACTTTTTCCGGCGATCCGGCAGAAATCCGCGTCAGCCATGAGGAGCGGGCCGCCGGGGTGTCGAAGTATTCCTTCCTGCGGCTGCTGAAACTGAATTTTGATCTGATGACCGGCTTCTCGACCGTGCCGCTGCAGATATTCAGTGCGTTCGGCTTTCTGGTGTCGCTCTTTGCCGGGTTGATGGTCGTGATACTGGTCGCGGACCGGTTGCTGCACGGACCGGATGTGCAGGGCGTTTTCACGCTGTTTGCGATTGCGTTTTTCCTGATTGGCGTGGCGCTCGCCGGGCTCGGGCTGCTGGGTGAGTACATCGGGCGAATCTACGAAGAAGTGCGGCGCCGGCCGCGGTACATTGTCGGCGCCGTGCTCGAGCGGCGCCCGGACCAGCCGTGACCCGGGCGGTTGTCTTCGCCTACCACGATGTCGGGGTACGGTGCCTGCGCGTGCTGCTCGCCCACGGCGTGGACGTGGCGCTGGTGGTCTCGCACGAGGATCAGCCGGGCGAGCAAATCTGGTTTGACAGCGTCGCCAGGCATGCGCGCTGGCACGGGCTGCCGCTGATTATGCCGCCTGAGCCGAACACGGCGGCAGTCATGGACCAGGTGCGTGGCGCGCGGCCGGATTTTCTGTTCTCCTTTTATTATCGCCATCTGCTCGGAGCCGAACTGCTGCAGGCACCGCCGCGCGGCGCTTACAACATGCACGGGTCGCTCCTGCCCAAGTACCGTGGCCGCGTGCCGGTCAACTGGGCGGTGTTGCATGGCGAAGCCGAAACCGGTGCAACGCTGCACGCCATGACGATCAAGGCGGACGCCGGCGGCATCGTCGGCCGCCAGGCGGTGCCGGTGCTGCCGGATGACACGGCCGTTGAGGTATTTCGCAAAGTGACCGTGGCCGCGGAGCTGCTGCTCAACAGGTGCCTGCCTGCTCTGCTCGCCGGCACGGCCGTGCTCGAAGCCCAGGACCTGACCCACGGCAGCTATTTCGGCCGCCGGACGGCGCGCGACGGCGCAATTGACTGGCAACTCGGGTTCCGGGCCGTGCACAATCTCGTGCGCGCCGTTGCGCCGCCGTATCCGGGTGCCTACGCACT
>DASWBL010000328.1:0-2270 GCA_036390615.1 Steroidobacteraceae bacterium
TCGTCCGTTTTGAGTTCCGACCAGGCCTCGAGCGCTTGCGCCAAGGCAGCACCCTTGGGCGCATAGGGCCGGCCCTCGAGATAGGCGAAGGTGGCTTCGTCCGGCGCCACCAGGCCGCAGCGGGCGCCGGCCTCGATCGACATGTTGCACACGGTCATCCGCTCTTCCATGCCGAGGGCCGCGACGGCCGGCCCACGGTACTCGAGTACGTGTCCGGTGCCGCCGCCGACCCCGATCTGGCCGATGATGGCCAGGATCATGTCCTTGGCACTGACCCCGGCCGGCAGGCGGCCGGTGACATTGATCGCCAGGTTTTTGGCCTTCCGCTGCAGCAGGCACTGGGTCGCGAGCACATGCCCGACTTCGGTCGTGCCGATCCCGAAGGCGAGGGCGCCGAAGGCTCCGTGTGTGCTGGTGTGGCTGTCACCGCACACGACGGTCTTGCCCGGCTGCGTCAACCCGAGCTCAGGCCCGATGATATGCACGATGCCGCGCTCGGCGTTACGTAGGTTAAGCAGCTCGATGCCAAATTCGGCGCAGTTCTTTTCCAGCTGTTCGATCTGCGCGGCGGCCGATTCGACGGTGATGGGCGCGCCGCCAAACACCTGCTCGGTGCGCGTCGGCGTGGAATGATCCATGGTCGCGAGCGTCAGGTCGGGGCGGCGTACCTTCAGCCCCTGTTCGCGCAGCACCGCGAACGCCTGCGGCGTCGTAACTTCGTGCGCCAGGTGCAGATCAATGTACAGGACCGCCGGCGCGTCGGCAGTTTCGGGAACGACGATATGCCGCTCCCAGATCTTGTCGTACAGCGTCCGCATGCGGCCTCAGACGGCGGCAGCCACCCGCGGCTTGGCCTTCATGTCGACGTAGTCGAGCCAGCTGAATTTATCGGCGGTGCTGCCATCAAAGAGGCCAAAGAAGGCTTTTTGTAAGCGTTCGGTGATAGGCCCGCGCTTGCCGGAGCCTACCTGGATACGATCGACCGAGCGGACCGGCGTGATCTCCACGGCCGTGCCGCTGAAGAACAGCTCATCGGCCAGGTACAGCAGTTCGCGCGGCACCGCCATCTCGCGCACTTCAATGCCCCGTTCGCGGGCCAGGCGGATAACGGTATCGCGCGTGATCCCGGTCAGCCCCGAATGCGCCAGTCCCGGCGTCAGCAACACGCCGTCCTTGACCAGAAAAAGATTCTCGCCCGACCCTTCGCTGACCAGCCCCTCAGGCGTGAGCCCGATACCTTCGGCAAATCCAAGGCGCCTCGCCTCAAGGCCGATCAGCTGGCTCGACAGATAATTGCCGCCCGCTTTGGCCATCGCGGGCAGGGTATTGGGGGCGACGCGCTGCCATGAGGAAACGCACGCATCGACGCCCTCGTCCTCGCTGCCGTGCCCCAGGTACTTGCCCCATTCCCAGGCCGCGATAGCCACCTCGATGGGTGGCTCGATCTTTGGGGTTACGCCGATCTCGCCGTAGCCGCGGAAGGCGACGGGGCGGATGTAGGCGCCGCGCGCCAGCTCGTTGGCGCTAATGACTTCGCGGCAGGCGGCGTTAATCTGATCGGGCGTGTACGGCAGGTCCATGCGGTAGATACGCGCCGAGTCAAACAGCCGCCGGGTGTGATCCAGCAGCCGGAAAATGGCCGGTCCGCGCGGCGTCTGGTAGGCACGGATACCTTCGAATACCGACGAGCCATAGTGCAGGGCATGCGTCAGCACGTGCACCGTCGCTTTTTCCCACGGGACTAACTTGCCGTTGAACCAGATGTAAGGCGTGGCCGGAATGGGCATGGCTTCAAGCTCCTGTGCGCTGGTGCGCTCTCACACCGCGGACGGTACCGTGCGCTGCGCCGCTTCGCTGCGGCGCAGCGACAATTGGCGGGCGGCACTGTTGCGGGACTGTTCGATCCGGTTGATGACTTCCAGCAGCGCCTGCGCGCCAGCCTCTATTATATTGGTGCTGACGCTGGAACCGCGATAGCTGCGACCGTCATGCAGTACATATATGACGGCCTCGCCCTGGGCGTCCTCCCCTAAGGTGACGGCGTGGACTTCAAACTTCTGCACCGTCACCGACACGCCGGTGGCATGCGCGAGCGCCTTGTAGGTTGCATCGACCGGCCCGTCGCCGCTCGCCTGGTAATCGGCAGTGCGCCCGTCGCTGTGCCGCAGGCGCACGGTAGCGGTGCTCGGCTCGCCGGTGCGGTCCACCGTCTGCAGCTCCAGCAGCGACCACGGGCCAGGGGCTGCCCCCTCGGCGCGCAGCACCAGTGC
>DASWBL010000329.1:0-21592 GCA_036390615.1 Steroidobacteraceae bacterium
GTTGACGTCCTCATTGTTGCTGTCGGTGGCGCGCAAGGCTCCCTGCAGGCGTACTGAGATCTGTCGCAATAGTTCGTCGCCCGCATCATGACCTAGGGTGTCGTTGATGAGCTTGAAGCGGTCAAAATCAAGAAATAGCACTGCAAACAGCGACTGCTTCCCGTTCCTTACGCGGGCCACGGCCTTCTGCAGGCGCTCCATGAAAAGTGCCCGGTTCGCCAATCCTGTGAGTTTGTCCTGCCAGGCGGCTGCGGCCAGTTCAGATTCCATGGCTTTGCGGTGCGAAATGTCCTGAACAATTGACCAGACTACCGGTCGACCGGAAGCATCGCGCAGGCGAATTCCGGACACCAGCACCGGATAGGTGCTGCCGTCCTTGCGTTGATACTCTTTTTCGTAAGGGCCGTACTGGTTACTTTGCGCCAGCGATGCAATCTGCGTCGTCTCCTGAGCCGTGTAGCTGGCAGGCGTGATGTCCCAGTAGCTCATCTGCAGTAGCTCTTCCCGCGTGTAACCGGTCGGACCTACCAAGGCTTCGTTCACCTGCAGGAACTGGCCGCTGTGCAAATCATTGAGGCAAATGCCAACTGGCGAGAGCTCGAACAGCGACCGGAACTTATTTTCGCTTTCCAGCAGTGTTAGCTCCGCCAGCTTTCGCGCCGACACGTCGACGTGAATTCCCGCCATGCGCAGCGGGTGGTTTTCGCGGTCGCGCTCCATGACCTTGCCGCGTGCCAGGATCCATACCCAGCGGTCTTCCCGGTGACGCATGCGAAATTCGTGGACAAAAACCATATCCGGAGTGGCCAGGCACACAGCCATGGCCTGCTCTGTGGCTGGCATATCCTCTGGGTGAAAATGTGCTTGCCATTGGTCATCCGTGAGTGTGCTCAGCTGCGCGTGCTCGAATCCGAGCATGCCCGCCAGGCCGTCGCTGATAGTAGTGACGCCGCGTTTGATGTCCCATTCCCAGGTGCCAACATTGGTTCCTTCGATGACCGACTTAAGCCGCTGGCGCTCAACCGCAAGCACATCGGCTGCCAATTTAGCAGCCTCGGCATCGGTCAGCCCACGCAGACGAATGCGGTAAAAGGCCGCACCCAAAATTGCGATCAACAAACCGGCCGGTGCCAGACCGAACATTGCCCAGTGCCTTGCGGAAGCGAGGCGCGCTACAAAGACGCTGGCGTCCACATCCACGCCTACGGCACCAATCTGTTGGCCGGACTCGTCCTTCAACGGCGCCCAGCTCGTCATGAAGGTGCCCCACTTGTCGCTGTAAGGCCGGTCCGTTACCGCGGCCTGACCGTTGTTCAGCGCCTGTAGCATGGCCGGATCGCGCTCGTCGTAGACCTCCCAGACACCGGACTGATCATCGATTCCGTCTGGCCCGAGTTTGCCCGGGTCGGCGGCATCGAGCACAAAGCGCACCTCGGTGCCGTCCTGTACGACGGTATATATGTAGTGGACTTCAGACAAGGCTGCGCGCATGCGACGCAATGGATCTACGGCCCGCTGATAGTCAGGTCCGTTGCGCTGCTCTGGCTGACGGATCGAGTTGTGCAGCTGAGGATCCACAAGCCGGGAAGCTGTTTGGGCCAATGCGAGTAAGTAATCGCGGTAGTTGGCGCGAATCGAGTTGGTCGAAGTCACCCACAGCCCGATGATGCCGGAGCCGACCACAATCAGCGCCGCCACAGAGACACTCACCGACTCGAAAAAAGCCTGCCGACGATTCTTCACGCGGTTGCTGGCAGCTACGTGGCAGGTTACTTGCCGATCGGCTGCCTTGACCTCCTTCCTGGCCAATACTCATATTGTCAATTACAGGAGGAGCGCATTCCGGTCTCAAGTCTCGGTTACAAGTGGCGTGCAGACAGCCGGCCGAGGGCTTATTAAGGTGAGATGGCAAACTGTGAACGAGCTCACAGAGCTGTCGGTGTCGAAGTGCTCGCCAGTGGGATCCGCAGACGCCCAGCGCTCAATACCCCAGATCTAATCGCTCGCTGAAGTCAGGGCCCGGTCCATCGCATCGTCAAGCTCTTTGTAAGCCGGAGCTTCGTCGTGACGCCGGCGGTTGATATAGAACGATGGCGTTCCATCGCAAGGCAAATTAGCAAATATTGTCAATGGTGACGAGCTATTGCGTGCTGCGCAGGATGGCGCCTTGGGGCGCGAGCGAGTCCGGGCCGGGCCGACAATGGCTGCCCTTGACGACCGGTATAAGATAAAGGTATCCGGATGGTTGGCCGATTCGCGCCCGCCGAACGTAAAGTGCTGTTGCGTCTGCACGGCGATGAGCTGACCGGCAATTGCCAGGCTCAAAGTTATAGTGCTCGATGCCAGTTGGACTCGCGAGGAGACCGCAGATGAATGCAGAAGTCAGTGTGCCGACGCGTGAGCGCCTGTTGCACGCATTGTACGAGGCCGCAGAGCTCGAACACGATCTGATGTGCACCTATCTTTATGCCGCGTTCAGTTTGCGCGATGGGGTCGGCGAGGGATTAAGTGCGCGGGAGAGCGAGGCGGTCTCGCGGTGGCGTCAGGCGATTCTTCGTGTTGCCGTTGACGAAATGGGCCATCTGGCGGCGGTGTGGAATATCACCTCTGCTCTCGGCGGCTCACCGCGCTTCGGGCGCGGCAATTTTCCGCTCGACCCGGGTGGCTTGCCCGCCAGCGTGGTGGTGAAACTCGCGCCGTTCAACGAGCAAGTGTTGCAGCACTTCATCCATCTGGAGCGGCCGGAGGGTTCGCCGGAGCCCGACGGCGCGGAATACGCGCCCGATTTTCTCTACAAGCGCGCGAGCCGATTATCACGCCTGACTCCGATGGCCGTGGATTACGATACGGTCGGCACTTTTTACCAAACGCTCAGTGAAAACCTGCGTCAATTTGTTGCCCTCATCGGTGAGGAGCAGGTTTTCTGTGGGGATCCGGCACTTCAGTTGTCGGCTGCTGAAGTCAACCTTAACGGCGCCAAGCCGGTCATCTGCTCCAAGACGGCGCTTGCTGCCTTTACCGCAATCATTGAACAGGGCGAGGGCGCACGCCTCGACATTGCGGATTCGCATTATCAGAGATTTATCGGTATCCGACGCGAGCTAACCATGCTCAAGAAGGAGAATCCCGCGTTCTCGCCAGCGTTTCCGGCAGCCACGAATCCGGTGCAGCGTACGCCGATGCGCGCGTCCGGGCGCGTTTGGATTGAAAACGAGGACGCAGCTGAGACGGTGGACGTGGCGAACACCAGTTATGCCCTGATGCTGCGCTTGATTGCCTACTCCTACGTTTTGCCGCGACCGTCGCCGGAAAAAGGACTGGCAATCGATCTGGCGCTTGGGCTAATGACGGCGATCAGCAAACTTGGCCAGCGCGCCGCGCGGCTGCCCGCCGGTCCCTCCAATCCAGAATGCAATGCGGGCATGTCATTTGTCGCGCTTCGCGACGCCGCACCCTTTCCGCCTGGGCAGGCCGCCCGGCGGTTCTTCGTAGAACGGACCCACGAACTGGCGCAAGCAGCCGCGCGGCTTAACGCGCCCGGCGATGAGCGAGTTTCGGCGGCATCCCGCATCCTCGCGGAGCTGGCAAAACGGGCCGCGGCGGATTTTGCTGGCGTCCCGGCAGCGGGACCGCTGCCGGCGGCGGCAGTGCCGGCCACCGAACCGGCAACGGCGCCGCCTGCGCCCGTGACCCGCGACGGGGTGGATGAAATAGAAGGAAAAGACCTTACCCTTGTTTACGAAGGCAGGAAGTGCATACATTCGCGCTTTTGCGTCACTTGGGGACCCAAGGTCTTTCTGGCAAACGTGCAGGGCCCGTGGATACACCCCGATGCAATGGATACCGAGGGGCTGGTTGAGATTGCCCACGCTTGTCCCTCAGGAGCTATCCGCTATCGGCGCAAAGATGGCGGCAAAGACGAAACCGTACCGGAGGTCAATCTGCTCGCGGTTCGCGAGGGCGGGCCGTATGCGGTCCGGGCAGACATCCGTCTTGGTGGAGTTGCCGGATCCTATCGTATGACGCTATGCCGCTGTGGCGCGTCGAAGAACAAGCCTTTTTGCGACGGCTCGCATCATGAGGTCAAGTTCTCGGCAACTGGGGAGCCACCGACTGGTGTGGCAGATGCGTTGCCGGTGCGCGACGGCCCGCTGACGATCGATCCACAACTGGATGGGCCACTGAAAATACGGGGAAATCTCGAAGTTACGAGTGGCACCGGGCGGGTCGTGGCGCGCGTTACGCAGACATACCTGTGTCGTTGTGGCGGAAGCGGCAATAAACCGTTCTGTGACGGCACACACGCACGAATTGGTTTTCGGGCTGGCTGAGCTCCAATTGCGGCTTATTTCAACGCTGCCGCCACCGCATCTGCCAGGGTGTGGATGCCATAGGAGACATCGAATAGCTTGCCGTTAATGAAAAACGTGGGGGTTGCGCGTACACCACTGGTACGGCCGCCGGCCTGGTGTTCCCGAACACGTTGACGGTACACCTCATCGTCCATTTCTGCGGTAAAGAGCGCCATATCCAACGCCATCCGTTTAGCGTAGGCCAGCAACTGATCGTCACTGAATTTGCCGATGCTCTCGAACAGCAGGTCGTGCATTTGCCAAAACTTGCCCTGGGCGCCAGCGCATTCGGCTGCCTCCGCGGCTGCCAGCGCTCGCGGATGTATTTCCTCGAGCGGGAAATGGCGATAAGCGAACCGGATCCGGTTTTCAAAGCGCTTCAGGATCATCTTGATCGCCGGCGCAGCCTGCATGCAGTTCGGGCATTCAAAATCGCCGTACTCGAGCACCGTCAGCGGCGCGTGCTCTGGGCCCAGAACATGGTCTGTCGCACTGATCGGAACGGCAAGCTCGAATGGCGTCGGTCGACTCATCGGTAGGCTCCGGAAAGCTGATTCAAACAGTGTCAGATGCCGAGCCTATCACGCAGCCGGTAGCTGAGTATCAGGGCCGGCAGGAACCACGGATTGCCGTTGTAGAGGGATTGATCAGGAAAATCCAGCCCGGCCAGCGCCGTATCGCCGCCGGGCCGGCCGGCGATGGTAAGGCCGATCTTGCGACCGTAGTAAGTGGCGCTCGGAATGCCTTGGCCGCAATAGCCCATGCAGTAAAAAACGCCGTCGTGCTCACCGAAATGCGGCATCCGGTCAAAGGTAAATCCGACGAAGCCCATCCAGGCATGGCTTACGCGCACTTTCCCGAGGGATGGAAAGATCTGGCGCAGCATCGCGTGCAATCGGGGCACGCACCGCGTAACGTCTTGTTCGCGGGCTGCGGCGCGTCCGCCGAAGAGGATCCGGGTGCCATCCGGGGACGGCCGGTAATAAACGATGACCCGTCGCGTATCGCCTATGTTGCGGCCGCGCGGTATCAAGCGGCGGATCAGGGCGGGATCGAGCGGTTCGGTCGCAATGATATAGCTGCCGATTGGCAGGATCCGGCGGCGGTGCCATGGCGAGAACGCGCCGGTATAGCCATTGCTCGCAATCAGCACCTGCCGGGCCCGCAATCGGCCCCGGTCGGTAAGCAACTCGAATCCGGCCGGTGTGCGGGCGATGGACGTAACGGCGCAATTCGACCGAAACTCGGCGCCGGCAGCCACGGCACGGGCGTGCAGAGCACGCACCAGCTGCCCGGGATGGATCGCCGCCTCATCCGGGTAGACGACGCCGCCGTGGTAAAGCGGGCTGTCGATCTCTTCAATCTGGCGATCATAAGGCACGACCTGGAACGGGATCTCAAGGCCGGGCGGCTGCGATTCGGCCTCCCTGACCAGTGCGTTGAAGTGCCGGGCCGTATGTGCGCCGACAAAGCAACCTACGTCCCGCCAGTCGCAATCAAGGCCGTCGCCGCGCGCTTGGTCGCGCAGGTTTGCGACCGCCTCCAAGCCTTCCTGGTATATCCGCGTTGCAATGGCAACTCCGTGTCGGCGGCTCAGCTCGCCATGACTTGGTTTGATGCTGAACGCGACCTGGCCGCCGTTGCGTGCCGAGCAGGCGTCGCCAATCGCCCCGGCATCAAGCACCAGCGTTGAACGCCCGGCACGTGCCGTTTCCCGAGCCGCGCTGAGGCCCGTGTAGCCACTGCCGATGATGACTACGTCGGCCGCTGCTGGGAGCGGGGCGACCGACAATATGGGAGCCGCGGATGCCCAATAACAGTTGGGCGCATAGTCATCGGCAAACATTAGCTACCCGTTCCCAGGTCCGGTGGCGGACCCATTGCTTTAGGCACCGCTGCATCCATTGCTAGCCATTTGGGCGGCCCCGCATCAGTCCTGCAGGGGTATCTGTGCCAGGCCGCGCGCTGATATCGGCAGCGATCGGTCAGGCAATGATATCCGGGACCATGCCAGAATGGGGCATGGCAACTAATCCAGTATCCAGTCCGCTGTTCGTGTGGCTTGCGCCGTCGTTGATCGCGTTGTTCCTTTACGGCATCGGTCAGGGGCTGGTAAAGAAATGGATCTCCGAGGTGCCGCCAGCGCGATTTTGCCTTTATTTCGTGCTGGCCAAATCGATCGTCAACCTCAGTTTCTTCTTTACCAGGAGCCATCCGGCGCTAACGGCCGCTGACGGCCATCAGTTCCTCGCGCTCGGAGTGCTGGCCTACCTGTTTGACGGCACCGGCTGGATTCTTTACTTCGAGTCAATTGTGGCCGGGCCGATCACTATCGTGGGTACCTTGTCGGCGGCTTACCCGGCCCTAACGGTACTTTTTGCTCGGTTCTTCCTCGCCGAGGATCTGGCGCCGATGCAATATGCCGCAGTTTCACTGGTAATCGTGGGTTGCCTAGGCTTGTCGTACTCGCCGGCGGGCAGCGATACCAAAATTATCAGCAAGCGCTGGATCCCATTGTCATTCATGGCACTGGTCTGCTGGGCGACCGCACAGACAATCGTCAAGCACTCATATTCATTTCCGCAAGCCAGCGAGGTGAATCTGGCGCTGTGTAGTACTGTCGGCGGCGCACTGTCGCTCGGAGTTTACGGGTTGCTCAAGGGGCGGCAAGGATCGCACTCGTTTAGCGAGTGGCTGCACGCCATGGTACCGATGGGCATGATGGCCGGCGGCGATCTCGGGGTCATCATCGCGGCACGCCTAGGTCCGATCTCAATCGTAACCCCGTTGACTGGCGCCTATCCGGTCGTAACGCTCGCCTTCGCAGCTCTTGTACTCCGTGAAAAAATCACGTTGCTGCAATATGTTTGTATTGGTGGGATTATCGTTGGGATGATTTTCTGCCCGCCCTAGGCATGGCTGCGGACAACTTAATAGGACAAGCAGATGGATGAGCGACTGAGTGAGGCCGCCATTGAGTATCACCGCCAATATCCGCCGGGCAAGATCTCGGTAACGCCGACCAAAAGTCTGATCAATCAGCGCGACCTCTCGCTGGCCTATTCACCGGGCGTGGCAGCGGCTTGCCGGTTGATCGTCCAGTCGCCAGCAGAGGCACGCAGCATGACTTCGCGTGCCAACCTCGTGGCCGTCATTACAAACGGCACCGCCGTTTTGGGGCTTGGCGACATCGGGCCGCTGGCCGCCAAACCAGTCATGGAGGGCAAGGGCTGCCTGTTCAAGAAATTTGCGGGCATCGATGTATTTGACATTGAAATTGCCGAGACCGATCCCGACAAGCTAGTTCACACGATCGCCAGCCTTGAACCGACATTTGGTGGCATCAATCTCGAGGATATCAAGGCGCCGGAGTGTTTTTATATTGAGCGCAAATTGCGCGAACGCATGAAGATCCCGGTGTTCCACGACGATCAGCACGGCACGGCCATTATTGTCGCGGCCGCCGTGCTTAACGGGCTGAAGATTGTTGGTAAGGATATCCGTAACGTAAAGCTCGCCGGCTCGGGAGCCGGAGCGGCGGCTCTGGCGTGCCTCGACCTACTAGTGAGGCTCGGCTTGCCCAGGGAAAATATCACGATCAGCGACATCCACGGCGTCGTTTACGCTGGGCGGGTGGTTGATATGGACCCGGACAAGGCAAAATTTGCGCGACCGACGGCTGCCCGAACCTTGGCTGAAATCGTGCAAGGCGCCGACATTTTTCTCGGCTTGTCGGCGGCCAACGTCCTGCAGGCACAAATGGTGGCGACCATGGCCAGAGATCCGCTGATCTTGGCGCTGGCCAATCCGGAGCCGGAAATTAGGCCGGAGATCGCCAAGGGCGTCCGGCCCGACGCAATATGCTGCACCGGTCGCTCTGATTACCCGAATCAGGTGAATAACTCGCTTTGCTTCCCGTTCATCTTTCGCGGTGCGCTCGACGTCGGCGCTACCACAATCAACGAGGAAATGAAGCTCGCCGCGGTACATGCCATTGCGGAATTGGGTCAGGCCGAGCAATCCGACGTGGCCATGGCCGCCTATGGCGAGCAACAAGTTTGCTTTGGCAGGGACTCGCTGATCCCAAGAGCCTTTGATCCGCGGCTAATCATCAAGATTGCGCCGGCCGTGGCCCGCGCGGCCGTGGACAGCGGCGTAGCCACATTACCGATCACGGATTTGGCCGCCTATGAACAGCAATTGACCCGGTTTGTGTTTCAGACCGGCATGATCATGCGGCCGGTATTCAACGCCGCCAAGAAAGTACGCGGGCGGGTAATTTACGCTGAAGGGGAGGACGACCGGGTATTGCGGGCGGTGCAGATCGCCTTGGATGAGCAACTCGCCAGTCCGATTCTGATTGGCCGCTCCGATGTCATCGAGGCCCGGTGTAACACGCTCGGGCTGCGGATGCACGTCGGGCGCGAATTCGCAGTTTTAAATCCAGGTGAGGCCGCGCCGTCGGTAAAGGATCTGATGGCCGCCAAAGCCGTACAGCAGCTGCCGGAGCTACAACGCCAACAAGCTATGGCGACGCTGCTCGGCGCACGGCAGGTCGCCCGCGGCGAAGCGGACGCCATGCTATGTGGTATCGCCGGAAATTACGCAACCCATCTAGATTGTATTCGGCAGGTGATAGGTCGCCGTGAAGGGGTAAAAAATCTGGCCGCCATGAACGCGCTGGCACTGCCCGACCGGATCATATTTATCTGTGACACCTACGTGAATGAGGAGCCAAACGCTCAGCAACTCGCCGAAATAACATTGCTGGCTGTCGAGGAAGTGCGCCGATTTGGCCTGGTGGCCCGGGTAGCGTTGCTCTCGCACTCGAGTTTTGGGTCAGCCGACAGTGCCTCGGCCAGAAAGGTCCGCGAGGCCCTAAAGATTATTTTGGCTGCTTCGCCCGGACTTGAAATTGAAGGTGAGATGCAAGGCGATGCGGCGCTGTCCAAGAAGCTGTTGGATATCGTGCATCCCAAGTCCCGGCTGAGCGGTGAGCCCAACTTGCTGATTATGCCGACCCTGGATGCCGCCAATATTGGCTTCAATATGCTAAAGACAGCGGCCGGTGGAGGTATCACGGTCGGGCCAATCCTGCTCGGCGCCGCGAAGGCGGTCCATATTCTGACGCCGACCGCGAGCGTCCGGCGCATATTAAACATGACCGCACTGGCCGTGGTGGACGCCAGTATGGATCGCGGCGCACCGTAAGGTTCGCAATAACTCCCCGGAGAGAAAGCCGGCAGCCGACACCGGCCGGCGAATCAACGCGGATTAGCTGCCCTTCGAATCACCGGGTAATCGCGCCGGGTCGCCAGCCGGAAGCACATCGCAGGCCCAGTCCGCGCGTTTCCAGCCCGGTACCGGTGTCTTGATTCCGGATCGCGGGACAAATTTGGAGCGCTCGACCAGTTGCATCTTATGTATGTAGCGCGGGCAATTTGGGAAGACCTGCTGTACGGCAACCTTCACGACGAATTGTGCTTCAGCGTACGCTGGCGACACCGAACTCGCCGCTACGATGCTGGCGGTGCCGTTGAGCCGCAATCGCTTTTGGTTCTCAAAATCGATAAACAGCATGCCGATGTGCGAATTTTCCAAGGTGTTCCCCATCGAGATGTACATGCCGTTGCCATCGTAATTGGGAAAGACCAGGGTGAGCGGGTCCAAAACGCGCACAAACCCCGGCGCGCCGCCCTTGTAGGAGCAGTTGGGCCGACCCGCGGCGTCGGCAGTAGCCAGAAAGAACATGCTGAGACCTTCGATAAAGGCTTGATCGTCCGCATTAATGAACTCGCGGAACAACTGTCCTTCGATCCGGTCCGCCAGCCGCTCGGTGTCAAACTCGCGCTGCAGCTGGCGGTGGCTCTTGCCAAACAATCTTGACACCGAGAGTACCTGCCGTGTTGTCGTCGGCCGATGAGCTTCAGGAGCCTTTGGCGTAGTTACTCGCACCAAACCAGTCAACGACAATGACGGGCTCGTTGCCGATCACCCAGGCGTCGTGACCCTTGGGTAGGGAAGTGATATCCCCCGGCCCGGCAATGAATTCAGTGCCGTCGTCCATCTTGATGGCAAGCCTGCCGGCCACGTGATACTGAAAATGCGGGGCCTCGCAGCTGTGGGTCTTGGCAATGGGCGCCACATGGGTTGACCAGCGCCAGCCGGGTTCGAACACAAGGCGGCCGACCTCGGCACCGCCGACACTTAGAATCTCCGCTCTGCCATTGGGAAACTTGCGGACTTCATCGGGCTTGGTAAAAGACTTATGCTCGGTCTGTTGTTCATGACTGTGCATGGCATGCTCCGCGGTGAGTGTGGAAACGAATTGCCTGCGGGCTGACCGGCGTTTGGATCCCCGTTTAAGATTGGTGCCCGCCCCTTGCAACTGGTATTTTACCTACTAGTAGGTTAAATTCAAGCGTCTATGCCGCAAACAGCTAAAGCTGATCGAAATGCCGCCGGAAAGTTATCCAGCAACGACCCGGCGCAAGGCATTCTGGACGTTGCTGAACAGTTGGCCCAGACGCTTGGCTACAACGGCTTTAGCTACGCGGATATTGCAGAGCGGCTTGGCGTGACCAAGGCGAGCCTGCATTATCACTTTGCCTCGAAAGCCGACCTTGGCAGTGCGTTGATCGCCCGTTACCAAGTGGTCTTTGCTCAAGCGCTGGAGGCCATAGAACAGCAGGAGCGCGACCCGGCAGAAAGACTCCAGCGCTATGTCGCCTTGTATGACGCAGTGATGAGCGACGATCGAATGTGCCTGTGCGGCATGCTGGCCGCTGAGTACGCCACGTTGCCGCGCCCGATGCAGGCGCAGTTGAAGCTGTTTTTTGACGCTAACGAGCGCTGGCTCACGGCAGTGCTGGAGGCGGGCAGCCGCGCCGGCCGCTTTGGGTTTAAGGAAGCACCGAAGGAACGGGCGCAAGTGTTGCTGGGGGCGCTCGAAGGCGCCATGTTGGTGGCCAGGTCCTATGGGGACCCGCAGCGGTTCCGGTCGACTGCACGGCACGTGCTTGAGGACCTTGGCAAGGTCGAGGTAACGCAGCAACGTAAAGCAAAGGCTGGCTCCACGGGCTAGCGCCGGCCGAAAAACGCAGGTTAATTTCCCGCGGCCTGGGTCGCGGCGCATACTTGCTCCCAAAGTTGCTGAGCGGCAGGCAGCGGCTACCTGAACTGCCTGGCGACATTTTTCTATCAAAAGCCAAGAACAATTGGGAGCTATCGATGTCCGAACATAAAGGCAAATGCTTCTGCGGCGCGGTCGAATTCTCAGTGAGCGGCGAGCCGGTGGCGATGGGATATTGTCATTGTGAATCCTGCCGCCATTGGTCGGCTGGGCCGGTGAACGCCTTCACGCTGTGGGATCCGTCCGCCTTAAAGGTCACCAAGGGCGCCAGCAACATTGGTACCTACAATAAGACGGCAAACAGTGCCCGGAAGTGGTGTAAGACTTGCGGCGGTCACATCTTTTCAGATCATCCACCGATGAAATTGGTTGATGTTTATGCCGCGGTATTGCCGACTCTCGCCTTTAAGCCGGCCCTGCACGTCAATTACGGTGAGAAGGCGGTCAGCATCCGCGACGGGTTGCCCAAGCTGAAGGATTTTCCGAAGGAAATGGGCGGCTCAGGGGTCACCCTGCCCGAGTAAATGTGTTTGCTTGGCGGCGCAGCCGGGCCATTGTGCGCGCCGTCAAATTGACACTTGCAACGCCGCGCACCATGAATCAACCGGGCAAGTTCTTCGGGCTAGCCCTCGGCATTTTTTTGGCCCACACCCTGGCTGGTTGCGCTGTATACGAGAAATGTGGTTTCCAGGGATGCCCGGGCGACGCCGAGCTCAGCGCCAAAGTGCAGGCGCTGATCTTGCAGCACCCGGCGCTGCAGCCGCCTAATTTGATTTACGTGCAGACCTTGGACCACGTGGTGTATCTGAGCGGCATGGTAGACACCAGCACAGAGCGGCTGCTGGCGCAGTCTGTTGCACAGGCAGCCCCCGGTGTAAAACGCGTTGTAAACAGTATTGCCGAAAGCAATGCGCCGGGACTTTAATATCTCCGGCCACCCAGCAAATGAATTATTCTCAAGCTTCCACCAGCATGGCCAACACCGTGAGACGGGAGTACGCGGTGCCGGACGCGCGTGCAATTGAATTTATTGATGGGCAATGCTGCTATCACGCGTAATTTCCAGTTCCTTGAGGTCAAAAAATATTGAGCCTCGGCCCGGGGCTTACGCTACAAAGGACGCGAGATGATCAGGGTTATTGGTGTGGTCATTCTGGTCTGGTTAATCCTAATGCCGCCGCTTTTCACGGAGGGTGCCTGCACGGCCGAATTCGATCAGGTCTCTACACAGCTGCAGACGCACAAAAAAGACCTGGCAACTTCCGCGAGCGCGCAGGCCTTCTGGGGCGCCATGCCGGTGTCGATGCAAGTCATCTCGGCCAGCCAATGCCGCATGGTCAAGCCGAGGTTTGTTGACGAATGCGGCTATGGAGACCTGATCTACATCAAAGTCCCGGTCAAGAATCGTGTATGCCACTTCTATCGGGACTCGGCTATCCGAGTACAGTTGCAGTACGATGGAAATGGGCGCCTGGAAGGCGAGCTCATAGACATGAACCCGTTCAAATATCTGGCATTGCCCTGGATTGGTAAAACCATTTACTGGGGTCGATAAGGATGGCGATGCGGCGAGCAATTGTAATCGCGATCGTTCTTTGCGGCGCAAGCTTGAACGCACAGAGCGCTCCGGCCAACGAGAATTCTGCCGCCCCGGCGGCCGAAGCAGGATCGCCGGATACCGGTGGCGCCCCCGCAGGGCTCGTGGATCTGTTAGCAAGTTCGCTGGCGCAGTGCATGGATCACGCTCGCCGCGTAAATGCAGCAGTCGGACAGAAGAAAGTGAACTTTGAGCCGGCGTTGGCTATAAAACCAGCCAGACTGGAGAAATATTATCCCAATGAGGAGCTACGAAAGGGCCATCAAGCAATAGTGCTAATGGAAATGCTGATCGATGCCACTGGGAACGCGCGCTTTGTCCAAGTACTGCGCGCGCTGCCGGTGAATCCCCAATCTGCATTTGCACAGGCCGCTATCGCGGCTGTCCGCGACATGCGTTTCAAGGCGGCCATAAAAGATGGGCAGCCTGTTGCCTCCTGGAAGAGTCTCAAGTTCAATTTCCTTGTCAGCGGGACGGGACATTTTGGCAATATTCTCGACGATAAGAAGATGCAGGAGTACATAATTTCAGCGCGCAAAGGGGACTTAAAAGCCAGAGCCGCCGTTTTCTATCTGTACTATGTGGCGAATCCGGACGTACCGATTCCCCAGGTGGAGGCGGATCGCTATCTCGCCGAGGTCGCGCTAGCGGGATCGCACACTGCTGAGCTACAGGTCGCCCAACGCCTAAGTCCGACCTATTGTACTAAGCCCCCGCGGATTCAGGAGTTGTTGCGGAAACAGGCCTGGGCGGGCTTTTCCGCCGCCGAACTTATGTTAGCCACTGAACTGTTGGAGGCCGGAGATCCTGCTTCGTACCATGACATCGGGATCCTGTTGCATGGTGCGGCCAATTCGAAGAGCCCTGCTGTGGAGCTGTGGGCAACTGGCCTGCTGGCCACTTCGCCCGTGTCGGAGATCCGAGACGCCCCGTTCGCCTTGCAAATGGCGCAGGACTTTAAAGACTCCCGTGACCCTGACGAGCTCGAAGCGCTCGCCGCCGCCCAAGCCGCGAACGCACAGTACGCCGAGGCGACCAAAACTGAGGAACGCGCATTGGAGCAGGCCAACTTGTTGGCGCGGGACGATGTTTTACTGAGCCGCCGGCTAACCACCTACCAGTCTGATCAACCCTGGATAGGGTACTTGTGCGATTGCACGCAACTCGTGCCGGGGGAGGGGCTCTGACAAAGCTGATTTAGCCGCAGAATGGTGAGGGAAAAAAAAGGGCCTTAACGCCTAAAGAATTGCAGCATGAGTTATCTCGTGTGCGGGAAAGATGCGCTCGTTGGTCCATTCCTTAGATGGAGTGACGGTAGCCCATAACTGACTACAAGGCCATGACTCGTGAAGATTGAATGTCTCGTCACTCAGGACAGACATCGCTTCGAAGTCGGCGATCCTGTAGTTCTTATCGGGCTTAATTGTAATGAATAGATCTTTTGAATTGGTTTTCCCCAAAGGCCGATTAGGGGACATACCGAAATTGCGACCGTCCGCGAGATGGTGGCAAATCCCGATCTGAAGGGAGGTGAGATGAAACTCATATTGGGGATACTTTGGATTCTTGTTTAATTCAAGCTTGTCAATCCGAAAATGAATTAATCCCGTCGAAAGGTCTGCCTTAAATACTCCATCCAATTCGTATTGCACGCCCCACAAAGTTACGTCTCGATTGAATTCCACTGGAACGCGATTACTAACCGTGAATGGGCGAGCGCCACTCCAGTCGAAGTGGTTGGTCTCCGGTAGAACCGAGCAGCCGCAAAGCGATATCAACATCAACGCGAGAGCACGTTTTAACTGGCGGGAATCTGGTTGCATGGGCAATTCTCCTAAGCCAAGCGCCGCGCAGTTTTCCCCCTGAAGATCCTTCCGACCTTTACCTCGAAGACCACTAGCCTCCAACCAAAATCCAGGTCAGGACCAATAGGCCAAGGAAGATGGTTTCGGCCGCAATTAGAACCACGGCCGTGCCGCCGACGGTCATGATTTCGCGAGCCGAAGTCTTCATGCCAAGCGCGGCGACGGCAATCACTAATAGCCACCTGGAGATATCCGCCAGCGCCGTCGCGAGCGGCTTGGCGATCAGATCAAATCCGTTCAATGCTACCAATGCGACGAATGCGAGCAAGAATCCCGGCAGTAGCGGGACTCGCTCGCTGGCAGCACCGGTCTTTCGATGTTGCCTAGTAGTCGCCAACGAAATAATCAATACCACCGGCACAAGCATGGCCACGCGCATCAGCTTGACAATGGTCGCAGTGTCGCCTGCGATGGGTGAAGAGGCGTAGCCGGCCGCAACCACTTGAGCGACATCGTGAATCGATCCACCGAGAAACCGGCCAGTCTGTACTGCATCGAGATGTAGATGCCCGAGTAACGCCGGATATAAGACCATGGCGATGGTGCTGTAGGTAGTTATGCAGGCAATAACCAGCACTGTGTCACGCTCGGAGTCTTTGCGATTCCATGCTGCCGCGATAGCCATGGCTGCCGATGCTCCGCAGATTGCAACTGCACCGCTCGACAGGACGCCAAATCTACCGTCGATACGGAACACCTTGGCGAGAATCCAGCCGAACCCGATGGTCAGCGGGACCGCCGTAACGACCATCGCCGCGGTCGACCAGCCCAGATCTCCAATTTGATTGAAGGTAATGCGCACGCCCAGCAGCGCCACACTGATGCGAAGCAATGTACGCGCCGACACGCTGATACCAGCGGCATACCGCGGTTCGGCAGACAGGGTATTCAGCGCCATGCCCAGAAGCAGCGCGAATATTACGGGCGGAGTCCGGTAGTGATCGGCCAGGTAGGTCGCGGCCAGCGCGACGACAATCGTAGCAGCCAGCCCGGGTGCAGCAGTCTTGCCGAAAAGGTAAGCACCGTGGAGCCTCTCGCGCATCAGCGGCGCCAATAAGTAGCTGAGAAGTTCAAATACGTGCAGGAGGCGGCGATCCGACTGATCACGCCGGCGGGCGCCGTCAAGGCGATTACTGGCCGGACTTTCATGCGCGATTTCCCCCCAATCTAAACCAAGCTGGACCGAACCCACGACCCGTCGCCAGTGCGGCAGGGGCTGGACCAGTCGGTGCCATGACATTATTGCTTATTTCTATCGCGGGGCCCGGTACCCTGGGACGGGCTTCGCCTGGGCCCGCTGCCAATCATTAGGATTAAGAAGAGCCTTTAACCTGTTGATTGTAAATTATATGTAATCGGTGCAGCAGTAACGATTTACCGTGCCTCAAAGCGGCCGTGGACTTACCGATTGCAACCAAGGTATCGATGGGCCCTTGCGCGCATTCTCCTTACCCGACCGGCACTCCACATCACGAAGGGGCATGATTTATTGTGCGATCACGGTCCGCGAGTTGTTTCAGCAACGCAGCTAATTTGCGATCCGAGCCAGGACAATTACGCGATGCATTTGAGACGATATGTCTGGAGCTGCCTGCGCCAACCGCTTGTTTGGCTGATGTGCGTCTCCGGAATTCAGTCGTGCTGGGCGACGGATAATTCAGGCAACAGCCCTGGTCCGAACCCAACTGATGGATCGATTGCCGTGCCAGCGCCCGCAAGCTTCTGGCCGATTTTGCTGGGTGCTCAGTACACGTTCATCGACCAGAATCAGTCCTCGCTTCGTTCACCTTATGCGGGTCCCCTGAGCCTCAATCCACGCGGCGATACTGAGGCTACCAACACGGTAGGCGTCTACACCGGCTGGGCTCCGGTCAGGTGGGGTCAGGTGTACATGGACGTGGAGAAATTCGACGGCGACGGCGTGAGCAACGCCACCGGCCTGGCCGGTTTGACCAACGGTGACGTCGTGCGTGAAGGCGTATCGGGTATCAAGAAGGAATTCTACGTTGCGCGTCTGTACGCGCGCTTCATGCTGCCTTTGGGAGACGCTGTCGAATCGGTTGATCGCGGCCAGGACCAGATCCCCGGCACAGAAGCCACTACCCGTTTGGAGCTGAAGATTGGCCGCGTAGCACTCCCGGACGACTTTGATCAAAACCGGTATGCCGGACAGGCTCGCACGGAGTTTATGAACTGGTCGTTGTGGGCTAATACTGCCTGGGACTATGCCGCCAATACCCGCGGCTATACGAACGGCGTTGTAGTTGGTTACATCAGCCCGAGCTGGAGCCTCAAGTACGGCATCTACCTGATGCCGTTGCAGCCCAATCAGCAGGAACTCGATTATTCGATCGGTCACGCGAATGGTCAGAATCTCGAACTGCGACTTTCGCCCTGGGATACAGGCACAATCGTCAGGCTTCTCGCTTATCTAAATACGGCACGCATGGGCCTTTACCAGGAAGCTCTGGCCATTGCGGCGGCTACTGGATCGACGCCAAATGTCGACGCCGATGCGCGAGATGGCCGTCGCAAAACCGGCTTTGGCATCAACGCCGAGCAGCCACTGGCTGATAACGGCGAAACCGGGCTCTTCATGCGCTTGGGTTGGGACAATGGCAAGGCCCAGACTTTCGTGTTTACCGACGTAGACCAGGTCATCAGCCTCGGCGGACAAGTCGCGGGCAGCCATTGGCATCGCAGCGACGATCGCCTCGGAGTTGCAGTTGTCAGCGAAAGCCTGTCTGAACCGCACCGGCAGTACCTGGTCGCCGGCGGCTGCAGTTTTGTGCTGTGCGACGGTAGGCTCAATTATTCCCACGAACAGATTCTGGAAAGCTACTACCGCATCGGTTTGAACTGGCCGGAGCAACCCGCATTGCGCTGGCAACTAAGCCCTGACTTTCAGTACGTGCGCAATCCCAGCTACAACCAGGATCGCGGTCCGGTTCGATTCTGGGCGCTCCGATTTCACGTCGAATACTGATTGGCGGGCGGTTCCCGCCCGTATTTCACGCGTGGAATCATCGGCCCCGAGCCAGACGCGGCTCATCAGAATTTGTACGTTATCCCAGCGTTAACCGACCGGCCTTGTCCTGCCAGCGGACCGATCTTGCCAGTGGCGCCGCTCGCCAGAAAGTTGTCATAGTTAGCGCCGCCCAAAGGCAGGAAATAAAACCGGTTGCAAATGTTGGTAATGCCGGCATCGAAACGCAGATTGTGCCACACGTATGTCGTGCGCAAATTGACCAGCGCATAGCCCGGGGTCCGTGGCTCTTCGCGCAAAGGATCGACCTCGTTCTTCCTCGCCACGAGCTGCAATTCAAGCGCATTGGTCCAGGCCGACAACTGCTGCTCGAGGCTCCACCGCGTGTTCAGCGGCATCAGATGGTAAAGGCTGTTGCCGTTGTCACGCGTCTTGCCGCGAACATAGCTGAGGATGGCTTTTAACTCCGCCTGGCCATAACCGTTGTCGTCCCAGACTTGGAATTTGCCGGACATGTCAAAGCCGTAGAGCTCGGCGTCGTGATTGGCAAATTGCAGTTGATTGAAAGTTGTCGCGCCAAAGGTCGTGGTGCCGATCAGATTGACGCCGATGTAATCCTGCACGCGGGTGTAGTAGGGCGTCGCATTAATATCCCACAGCCGACGAAGGCTATCGTGCCAGTCGGCTGTGGCGCTTAGCGTATTGGCAGTTTCCGGGCCGAGGTTGAGGTTGCCGACATAGTAATTGCCGTCGCCAAACGCGTTAATCATCCCGCTGGTCGTAAAGCTAGTCGACCAGGCATAGCGCTCGTACAGGTTTGGCGAGCGAGTCTTGCGGGCATAGCCAAGCTCATATGTGCCCGTCGAGCCGTCGTCGAAGCGGGATAGCGCAGTCAGATCCCAGTTATCGTCGTGGCGTGAGTGTGCCTGCGCGTTGAATGCGTCCGCATCGGTCGCATAAAGGTCCGAATAGCCCTGAACATTACCGGTGGTCATCCAAACTTCATCATTGCGCGCGCCCAGCAGCGTTATCAGCCTTGAACCCCACTTTGATTCCCATTCGGCAAAGGTACCGAGGCGGTCGCGACGGCCATTGTCGATGCTGACAAAAGTGTTAGGCGCGGTAAACGGTGCAGTTCCCGCAACCGGAGGAAAACTTTCATTGAGGGTAAAGGCATGAAAGTCATTTCCCAGTCGCAAGATATTGCCGGCGCCGAGCTCGAACCCGGCTTTCAGGGAATACCCAAAGTCCCGGCCATGACTGTCTACCGGCATATAAAACGGATTGGGAAACGTAGCCTTATCTTCACCTATGTTCATTTCGTGATGGGTGTTCTGCCCGTAGAGCTTGGCGTCGAGTTTGCCCCAGCCAAAGACGCCCCTGTAACCGACGTCGAAGAAGGTCGCCCGGTTCTGCACCATATCCATCTGCTGGTTGACGAAACCCTGTCGCGGCACAACCTGCTGGCCAATTTTGACCATGAGCAAATTGGCATCGTCCTTGGCGGCTAGGGTCAGCGCCAGATTGTTGGATTCATAATAGGTCGACGTTATCTTGTCGCCGCGCCCATCGGAATAATCCTCGGCACGATCCGTGCTCCCGGTCAGGCCCAAGCTGGCATTGCTGTTGGCCACCGTGGCAGCGACCGCAGCGGTGGAACTCGAACTAACGCTGCGGGCAAAAAGCGAGGCGCTGCCCGCCATCATTAATCCTTGCCCGTCGATCGCAAATTCCGGCGCAGCCGAATCAATAATGACGGAGCCGCCCGTGCTGTCACCGCCGAGGCTAACCGGCGTAATGCCGGCCAGCACAGCAACATTGGCGATAGTGGCCGGATCGGCGTAGGACAGCGGTGGGTTCATATGATTGGGACAAGCCGGCGTGCTTTCGATGCCGTCGACTACTACTTTGACCCGATCATCGGCCAGGCCATGAATTGCCGGCAGACCGGAAACTCCACCACCGCTATAGACACTGGCGCCGGGGTAACCACTTAACAGCGAGGCGGCATCACTGGTTGCGACACGCGCCGCTGCCAGCGATTGAACTCCCGAATCCAGCGGCGCAGCAGTAATGATGATTTCACTCAGGTCGGAGGCCTGGGCAAACGCGGACACCGGCACCGCCACAAGCACAAACGCCAACGGATAATTCAGCCAGTGGTAGCAATTGTTTGCAGTTCTTTTCGAATACAAGTCGATTTCGCCAGATTGGAGGAGGGCGCAACGCTATTACGCCACCTTGCAGGGTCATTGTCGCATGTCGAGCGAGCAGCTCAACCTCAGATCTTGATGCGCAGGCCGCTTCTGTCCACGGCGTAGGTCAGGCACCAGCAAAGCAACATGCAGATGATCGAAACGAATAACGACCCGGGCTCGCTGGCTAGCCACGCTCCGATGCCGGGGCTGGAAGCGGCGCTGAACAAATTCGCGCCTTGGGGCTGAATGACATTCATTATCGAATTACCGGCTTCGCAAAACATGTAAACAAAGAGAGCGTTGCGACCGAAAACTCCGAGAAATCGCACCCAGGCGCGATTGGTACCGACGCTTACGAAGTGGATGAGTACGGCAAGGACAGCCAGGTCTATTCCTGTTGCGCACAGAACGTAGGAACTTGTCCAGAGATTCTTGTTGAAAGGCAAAATCGTGTTCCAGCAGAGCGCGATCAGCGCGCAGAGTGCCCCCGCCAAAACTAACCGGGTAATTGTGCTTGGTCCGGTGCCGCGAACTACCAGGAAGCGTCCGGTCAGATAACCGGCAAGCACATTAACAATGGCCGGCAGCGTACTCAGGAGCCCCTCCTGATCAAATGCAACGCCCGCTGCGTGGTGCATGTGCTCCTCCCCGAGCACCAATCGATCTACCTTCAGAATTGCGTTGCCCGTCGCAGTGTAGTCGCCAAACATGTACAACAACCACCAGTACCCGAGTAGCGCGCCGATGCCAAACACCACAGCGCCGCGGATCCGCCAGGCATGCACTATTAGCGCTGCGCACCCGTAGCAAAGGGCGATCCGCTGAAGAACTCCGAGGATGCGCGTGTGAGCAATTGTTACCAGCGCCAAATGGCCCGAAGAGTCGACGCTGAAGAACGGAAACCATTCCAGCAGATAGCCGCACAAAAAGATCAGTAACGTTCGGATGGCGATCTTCCGCAGTACGGCGGATGGTTCGGTCCGACCGTAGCGGTCGAGTACGAAGCTGTGGGCCGCGCCGACTACGAACAAGAACGTCGGAAAGACCAAGTCCGCAAGCGTGAGCCCGTTCCAATCGGCGTGCAGCAGGGGGGCAAAGGCGGTGCTCTCAACAGCCGAAGTGTTGACGACGATCATCAGTGCGACTGTGACGCCGCGTAACACGTCAATCGCTTGAATTCGGTCGGCCATCTATAATGCAAACGGGCGTGCGGCCCATGATGGCCGCCAATAAAGCAATCATAGCGCAGCGCCGGAATTTGTTGCGGTCAAATGGGAGATTCGGGTTATGTTTGGAGCTGGCAAGCGATCACGAAAGCAGCGCACATTTACATCGCTGGCTGCCGGGTGGACCATTATTGCCATTGCGATTTTGCTGCCTGCGCCCTTGCTTTTGGCCGCCGCGGATCCGGCGGCCTCGCAGATCGAGGGGTTTGACCGCGCGCTACTGGAGTCCATGAAGG
>DASWBL010000330.1:0-16051 GCA_036390615.1 Steroidobacteraceae bacterium
TTTTATCTGGACCGCCACCGACGACGATCGGGTAGGTCCCCAACACGCACGAAAATTCGCCGCCAAGCTGGCGGCTCTAGGGGTGCCTTATCTGTTTTTCGAGGTGGCTGAGGGCGGCCACTTGTTCTTCGACGAGAACGAGTGCGGCGTAACCGAGCAAGCCGGCATCCCGCAAAGCCCGCAAATCACGGCACTGGAGATGAGCTATTTCACCCAGCAGCTGATGCATTGATTCGCGGGCCGGAAACGGACCGGCCAGCGATTCTAACGTCGCTCAGGTCAGTGTGGCCAAAGCCACCCGAATGTTCCGGCCGTCAGCCCGCCGTAGATCATGGCGTCGAAGGTCCCCTTGATCGTCAGGCTCCAAGAACGCCGGTACCAGATCGACAACGGCCAGAGGGCCAGCGCATAGCCCATGAACGCGATCAGGCCCGTTATCTTGAATACGTGCCGGTAGTTCGTGCCGGGCGGCAGCACATGTCCACCGATATAGCCAACAAATATGCTGATGACGAGTACATAGATGAACCACAGCAGCAGGTTCCGGCCCATCGAAAACAGTTGGCCCGGAGGGAGGACCGTCATAATCATGATTGGACCCTGATTGGCCTTTTCCTTGAAGGCCGGAGATTTCATCTCCTCCATACTGGCGGCGCGCGGCACCATGTAATCGCCCGGTGGAATGGCGAGCGGCCGCACGGCATCGCGAAACTTATCTTCATCGGGTATCCGCGGAAGATCGCCTTTATGCCAAAGCGGTGCCATATGGATAATGGAGCTGGCGATAAACACGATGACGGCCGACAGCAGGATGGGCTGCCACAGCGTGCACAGGATTAACATAGCGACTCCCGGTATTGGCGTTTTAAGAGCGGGGCCCAGTCGCGCGGATCTTACGCCCACAATGTCCGGCCGTCACTGCCGGGCAATGGCCGGATTGAACCGCATGCCATCGCCGCGGTCTGACTGCCTGGCGCCACTTCAGGTTCCGCGATGCAGGTAAATTCACGAGCCATGCGCAAGATAGCGCTCAACGGGCTGGCGACAGCCCTGATGGTACTCGCCGCGGACCACGCGGTGCGGGCGAATGGACCGGCGGCCGCCGATACCGCTGCCATCAAGGCAGCGCAGGATTTTCGCCGCACGGCCTGGCCCACAATTCTTGCCGATGGCTGGAAATTCATCACCTCGGTCAGCCACCCCGACATTCCCGATTCCGGCATGGATTATTTCTATCGGGGCCTGGCGCCAGTGACCGACGAGGTGCGCGCCGCCTGGGTGCTGCACACCTACTATCAGAAATTCAACGTTGGCGACGCGGAACTGCCGCAGTGGCAATCGGAGAAGTGGCTGGTGTGGATTAACTGCCGCGAACACCGCTGGCAGGGGCGGGGCACCGGCAAGTACGATTCCCTGACCGGCAGCGGCCCGCAGGTGAAGAGCTCGCTATTTGCCGACACGCCGTGGCTGCCGGACACAGCGCCGGCCACACTCCTTGACGTCGATTCCGGCACGCTGGCTGATCTGCTGATCAAGGCGATCTGCGCCGAAAATATCCCGCGCGCTGCGCCGCTCAAGAAACCCAAACCGTGAGCGCCCGCTGACGGGGCGCCAATAGATTTCTTTCCGGTCCCCGCTGCTATTGCTTGGCGGTCGGCGATGGCGACACGCGCTTGATGACGCCGCTTTGTTCCATCACCCGCAGCAGTTGTGACAGCTGCTCCTGCAATGCCAGGGCACAAAACGGCGACATGACGAGCCGGGCAACCGGGTAGAGCGCGCTCTCCGAGCGATTGGCCTGCACCACATGCGGCCGGGATACCGCAAACTCGACCCGCACTGTCTGCCCGTCAAAATGCGTCAATCTGACCTGGTCAACATAGCGCTCGGCTAGATCCGGCAGATCCACATACGGGACTTGCGTCGGATCGGTGGGATCGGCCATGGCCACTCCTCAATATATGGTGACGGTTGCGCGCGCTGCACGCGCACGATAGCGGCTTATTGTAGACCGCGACGCTTTGCCGATCCGGCTGTTGCTGCCGGCGGCCGAAAACATCGCTGGCGGATGGCCGGGTACCCCGATCCGCCGTTCACCGAATGACTTGGATGGCCGGGCGTTGGCGCCAGCGCCTGATTGGCCCGGTCGCCTGCAGGCCAATCTGGCGCCGCCTGCCGGCCTCTGGTACGGTGCCGGCCGGGCCAGTACAGGATGTCTACTCCATGAAATCAATAAATGCCTTAGCCCTGTTTACCGCCGCGGCACTGGTATCGTTGCCGATATTAGCCGCCGAGCCAGCGCCGCCACCCGCGCCACCGCCGCCAAAGATGACCACGGTCACGACACAGATGAATATCTGCTACGTGGATGCAAAGACGCTGGCCGCGTGCGCAGCGAGCTGGCAGGCCATGACCGACGCTGGCAACAAGGTCGAAAACACCAAGACTGCCTGGGAGGCCAGCGGTTTTCAGAACTACGTCGCTGGCATCCGCACCCTCAATGAAGACCTGTCCTGGTGCAATCCGGCGGGCACTGAGACGACCAATGACGACGCTTTGAAGATCGTAGCCAAGTACCTGGCAGACCATTCGGAGAAGTACGACTCCGAGCCGGCCACACTTGTCACGCTGGCGCTGAAAGCCACTTACCCCTGCGGCAAGAAGGGTCACTGAGGCCATAGCCGGACGTTCGCGGTGCCGGGCGCCATTGCGGCGCCTGGCACGTTCTGCCGGCTGCTATCTCACGAACTGCAGGCCCTGATGATCCAAAGCGGTTCTCAGGTGGCTGGCGCCGCGGCGTTGTCGGCGCGCACATAGGTGCGTTCGCGATACACCATGGCCACAAAGATAAACAGCACCGCAAAGCCACCTATGCCGTAGGCGAAGAAATTAAAGTACTGCGGACCGACGAGCTTATAAGTGCTGACCTGTCCGTGCTCGGCATCCCAGACGCCGGCACTGACCAGCGGCTTGCGGTGCTCGTTGTCCATCAACCGCACCATCGAGCCGCTCACCTCCGCAGCAAGATAAGTGCCGGCGAGCGGCTCGGGCTTGCCGCTGTCACCTGTCACGCTGACGCCGGTGTTGCCGGAAAAATCAATCTTCTGGCCGACAATGAAATGTGTGCCGGGCGGCAGTTCCACCCAGGTCTGGGCCCCGGTCTGCACCGTGCTGACATTCAGCGGCAGCACCATGGCGCTATTGACGACGGCGGTGATCGCATTGCCGAGACTGATTGAAAACAGGAACAAGGCCATGATGAAGCTCTTCATCCGCAGCGGCGCCTGTTTATAGGAGAACTCCAGCGCCGTGATGGATACCAGCACCTCGGCGGCGGTCAGCACCACGTAGGCGAGAATCTGCCACCACGCCGAAACCCGCAGGCCGCTTTGAATACGCTGTTCGATCCAGCTGACAATCAGGAACGAGCAGGCAATGACAAACAATCCGGTCGCAATCTTGCGTAGCGGCGTTATTTTAAAAAACCGGCCCACCAACGGGTACACGCCAAACGTGAAGATTGGCACCATCGCCAGGATGAACAGACCGTTGACCACCTGGATCTGGGCTGGCAGCACCGTAAAGCCAAAGCCGAGATTCTTATCCATCAGGTCTGAGCGCGCCTGCAGCGTCCAGGTCTGGCCGTTGCTCTGGTCCCAAAGCGACCAGAACAATGCAACGAAAAAATAGATGATCAGCAGGCTGCCGACCAGCCGCAGGCCCTGGGGCGAGAACACATCGCGCAGCCATTGCTTGCCCGCCGGCGGCACCACCGCGAAACGATTCCGCCCGGCCCAGAATACGATCGTCGCCACCACCATCATCGCCGCCGGCATGCCGAAGGCCAGCCGCGGGCCGTAGTTATTCAGTAGTACTGGGCAGAAATAAATCGATATCGACGAGCCGGCATTGATCGAGAGGTAAAAATAGCTGAACGCCCGCTCGATCAGATGCTGGTTCTTGCTGGTGAACTGATCGCCTACATTGGTTGACACACATGGTTTGATGCCGCCGGTACCGAGAGCTATGAACCCGAGACCGACCGCGAGGGTTAACGCGGACGGCGGTCCCAGTGCCAGGATGGCGCAACCCAGAACGTAGGCAATTGAAAAGGTGAGGATGGTGCGGTACTTGCCCCAGAAGACATCGGATACGATCGCGCCGATCAGCGGCGAGAAATAGGCCCCGGTCTTGAAAAGGCTCTGCCAGGTGGTGGCTTTCGCATCCCCGTAATGCAGAAACGTCGTCATGTAAATCGACAGGATCGCGTTGATACCGTAGTAGCAGAAGCGCTCGGCAAATTCGTTGCCGACAATAAAAGGAATGCCCGGTGGCATGCGATTGTCTTTATTCATGTGTCTTCGTTTGCCCCCGGACCACCTGCCAGCACGCCCTCCGGCACCAACCGCGTCGTGCCGAACGCGGCCGATCGAGCCATCATACTTTACCGATGCGCCGCCCGAAGCGCCCATATTACGTAAGTAGGACCACGTATTAATTACCGGCCCCCTACGTAGCCGCAATTAGGTGTCACTCGGCATTCACGCCGGGGCCGCGCCGGCGGACACTGGCGGATAGGCCCCAAGTCCAATGGAACTGCTGTCGCATGAAAGTATTAGTAGTTGATGATCACGCGCTGATGCGCGCCATGATCCGCGAATTGATTGCCCATCTGAGCCCGGAAGTGCGTGAATGCGCGAGCGGCGAGGAGGCGATTCAGGCCTGCGGCAACTTTCGCCCGGACATCGTGACCATGGACCTGCAGATGAAAGGCATGGACGGGCTGACCGCGCTGCGGCTGATCCGCGCGATTCACCCGCATTCCCATCTGGTGGTCGTGACCGAATACGACGGCCACGCTTTGCGCCAACGCGCCCAGAGCGCCGGCGCCGATCACTTCGTCATGAAGGACCAGCTGCTCGACCTGCGCAGGCACCTTGAGAACTATGAAGCCGTGCGCCAGGCGGCCGATCGCAGCGAGGACGCGGCGGGCCAGAAGCACTAGCTGCCAGCCCCCGGCCAGGCCACTTTCGGCCGCAGCCGCTGCCCGATCCGTAGGTGCTTGAATATTCTGGTGCTAAGGCACTAGAATCCGCCGCCGTGGTCGGGGTTTGGCGCATGCGCTAAGGCCCGTAAAGCCGCAGATTGTGCGGTCAAGTGCTTGATTTATAAGCCCCCCATGGGGCTTTTTGTTTTTTGGCGGGCCTCTGGCCCTTTTTTTATTTTTGGCGCCCGGTGGACCTTGAGGACTATGGCCGAGGGATTACATGCAAGCCTGGTGGCATTGATCGAGCCCTTGCTCGGTCAGCTGGGCTACGAGCTGGCCGACCTCGAGTTCTTTGCCGGGGGCCGCAACGCGCAGCTGCGCGTGTATATCGAGCGCGAAGGCGGCGTAACGATCGAGGACTGCGAGCGGGTGAGCCGCGAGATCTCGGCGCTGCTGGATGTGCACAACCCGATCTCGAGCTCATACCGGCTCGAGGTGTCCTCGCCGGGCATGGATCGGGTGCTGCGCAAGGCGCAGCACTTTGAGCGTTTTGTAGGCTCGATCATCCGGGCCGAATTGCGCCAGCCGCGTGACGGCCGGCGCCGTTTCCAGGGCAAGCTGACGCTGGCCGGCCCGGCCGGCATTGAAGTGAACGTCGATGGAGAGGTGGTGCCGTTGTCCTTGCAGGACATCAGCGTGGCGCGACTGGTACCGCAATGGCCGGATACCGACAGGAAAGGTGGCAAAGGATGAACAAAGAAATTCTGATGGTGGTTGACGCGGTCTCGAACGAGAAGGGCGTCGACAAGGAAATCATCTTTGAGGCGCTGGAAGCCGCGCTCGCCTCGGCGACGCGCAAGAAGCACAGCGAGCTGTGGGATGTGCGCGTCGCCATCAACCGCAAGAGCGGTGATTACTCCACTTTCCGCCGCTGGAAGGTGTTCGCCGATGATTCGCGCGAGATTGAAAATCCGGACGCCGAACTTAGGCTCGAGGACGGCCTCGAGCTCGATGCGAACACTGCTCCCGGCCAGTACGTCGAGGAGCCGATGGAATCCGTCGGCTTCGGCCGCATTGCGGCCCAGCAGGCCAAGCAGGTCATCGTGCAGAAAGTGCGCGAGGCCGAGCGCGCCCAGGTAGTGGAGCAGTACAAGGACCGCACCGGCCAGCTGGTCAGCGGCGTGGTCAAGCGGATCGACCGCAATGGCATTTACGTTGATCTTGGCGCCAATGCCGAGGGCTATGTGCCGCGCAGCGACATGATCCCGCGCGAGCAACTCAAGCCGCAGGATCGGGTCAAGGCGTTCCTGCGTGAGGTGCGCGCCGAGCCGCGCGGCCCGCAGCTGTTTTTGACCCGCACGGCCCCGGAATTCCTGATCGAACTGTTCAAGCTCGAAGTGCCGGAAGTCGGCCAGGGACTGATCCAGATCCTAGGTGCCGCGCGCGATGCCGGCGTGCGCGCCAAGATTGCCGTGCGCAGCAATGATCCGCGCATCGACCCGGTCGGTGCCTGCGTCGGCATGCGCGGTTCGCGGGTGCAGGCAGTGTCCAACGAGATCTCGGGCGAGCGCGTGGACATCATCCCATTCGATGAAAATGCCGCGCAGTTTGTCATCAACGCAATGTCGCCGGCCGAGGTGCAGTCGATCGTCGTTGACGAGGACTCGCACAGCATGGACATCGCCGTCGGCGAGGACAAGCTGTCGCAGGCCATCGGCCGCGGCGGCCAGAACATCCGGCTCGCCAGCCAGCTGACAGGCTGGGAGCTGAACGTGATGACCGAGTCCGACGCCGAAGCCAAGAGCGAGTCTGAGTCCAAGGCGCTGATTGAAACCTTCATGAAGCAGCTGGACGTGGACGAGAACGTCGCCAACATCCTGGTGCAGGAAGGCTTCTCGACCATCGAAGAGGTGGCGTACGTGCCGGCCGGTGAATTGGCGGGCATCGAGGAGTTCGACGAAAACATCGTCAAGGAGCTGCGCAACAGAGCCCGCGACGTGCTGCTGACCCAGGCGATCGCCAGCGAGGAATCGCTCGATCAATCGATGCCGGCCGACGATCTGCTGACGCTCGAGGGCATGAGCCCGGATCTGGCGCTGGCGCTCGCCCGTCGCGGGGTGCGCACGCGCGATGACCTGGCCGACCAGGCGATCGACGATATTGCGGATATCCAGGGACTTTCGCCCGAAGAGGCCGGCAGCCTGATCATGAAGGCGCGGGCGCATCTGTTTGAGGCTCAGCGCTAGAGCCGCCGGTGCCACGCGAGGTGATGAATTATGGCTGATGTGACGGTTACGCAGTTTGCCAATGCGCTGAAGGTCTCGGTCGAAAAGCTGATTGCGCAGCTCGACCAGGCCGGTATCGCCGTGGACGGACCGGAGGCCATGATCAGCGAAGAAGCCAAGCTCGAGTTGCTGACCCATCTGCGTCGCTCGCATGGCAGTGCCGGGGAAGGCTCGGCGCCGGCCCGCATCACCCTGAAGCGCAAGTCGCAAAGCGAACTGAAGCTCGCGAGCGTGCAGGGCCGCGCGCGTACCGTGAACGTCGAGGTGCGCCGCCAGCGCACTTATGTGAACCGTGGCGTGCTCGAGGAGCAGGCCCGCCAGCAGCAGGAGCAGGTCGACCAGCATCGCCGCGATGTCGAGGAAGCGCAGCGCCAGCAGCTGGAGAAAGCCGAGGCGGAACGGCAGGAGCGCGAGCGCATCGAACTTGAGAACCGCCGCCGCGTCGAGGAAGAACAGACCCGTAAGCGCCTGCTGGAAGAGACCCGCAAGGCGGCGGAACGGCACAGCGCCGACGATGCCGAGCGGCAGCGGCGCGCGGCGCCGGAGACAAAGCGCGAGGAAAGCCCGCGCGCGGCGCACCTGCCGATCCCGGACAAGGAAGAGGGCCCGACCAAGTACGGACGCCAGGAGCTGCATATCGCCGGCGACGTCAGCGCCAAGCACAAGAAGAAAAAGCGCATCAAGAGCCGTTCGGCCCCGGCAGACCTGGAGCCCAAGCACGCATTTGAGCGCCCGACCGCGCCGGTCAAGCGCGAAGTGAGCATCGGCGAGACCATCACCGTGGCCGAACTGGCGCAGAAGATGGCGGTCAAGGCTACTGAAGTGATCAAGGTACTGATGAACCTTGGCGTCTTGGCGACGATCAACCAGCCGATCGACCGCGCGAGCGCGACGCTCGTGGTCGAGGAGCTCGGCCACTCGGCCAAAGCCGTGAAAGAGGACCAGATCGAGGACGATTTGCAGGCCTCGGGCACTGAGTTGCAGCTTGAGTCGCGCGCGCCGGTCGTGACCGTGATGGGCCACGTCGATCACGGCAAGACGTCCTTGCTCGATTACATCCGGCGCGCCAAGGTAGCGGCTGGCGAGGCCGGCGGCATTACCCAGCATGTCGGCGCCTACCGGGTCAAGACTGACAAGGGCATGATTACGTTCCTGGACACGCCCGGCCACGCCGCATTCACCGCGATGCGCGCCCGCGGCGCCAAGGTGACCGACGTGGTGGTGCTCGTGGTCGCCGCCGACGATGGCGTGATGCCGCAGACCATTGAGGCGATCCAGCACGCGCGCGCCGCCAACGTGCCCATCGTTGTTGCCGTCAACAAGATAGATAAGTCGGATGCAGATCCGGAACGCGTACGAAGCGAGCTGGCCAAGCAGGAGGTCGTTCCCGAGGAGTGGGGCGGCAACTCGATCTTCGTCAATGTCTCGGCGCGCACCGGCGCAGGCATCGACAAGCTCCTCGAAGCCATCCTGCTGCAGGCTGAAGTGCTCGAATTACGTGCCCCGACCCAGGGCCTGGCTTCGGCCTTCGTGGTCGAATCGAGCATCGAGAAGGGTCGCGGCGCGGTGGTGACGGTAATCGTCAAGAAGGGCACCTTGCGCTTAGGCGATGCGATCCTGGCCGGCACTGAATACGGACGCGTGCGCGCGATGTTCGATGAGGCGGGCGAAGCCGTGACCGAAGCGGCCCCGTCGGTGCCGGTGGTCGTGCTTGGCCTCTCCGATGCGCCCAACGCCGGCGATGAGCTGCTCGCCGTCGAGAGCGAGCGCAAGGCGCGCGAAGTGGCTTTGTACCGCCAGGGGAAATTCCGCGACAACAAGCTCGCCAAGTCCGGCACCCGCGCCGAGGATGCGTTCTCGCAGTTGGGCGAGGCCAAGACCGGCATCGTGCAGGTGCTGATCAAGACCGACGTGCAGGGCAGCGCCGAGGCGCTGCGCGATGCACTGACCAAGCTATCGACCGAAGAGGTGCAGGCGCGCGTCATCGCCAGCGGCGTCGGCGGCATTACCGCCTCGGATATCCAGCTGGCGGCCGCCTCGCGGGCCGTCGTCATCGGCTTCAATGTGCGTGCCGATGCGGGGGCGCGCGACGCCGTCAAGGAAACCGGCGTCGACGTGCGCTATTACAGCATCATTTACGAAGCCATCGACGACGTGAAGCAGATGATGAGCGGCCTGCTGGCACCCGAGATTAAGGAGCAGATCGTCGGCGTCGCCCAGGTCCGCGAGGTATTCCGCTCTAGCAAGTTCGGCGTCGTGGCGGGCTGCCTGGTCACCGAAGGCACCGTCAAGCGCAACAACCCGATCCGCGTGCTGCGCGACAACGTGGTGATCTTCGAGGGCGCCCTCGAATCGCTCCGCCGCTTCAAGGACGACGTGACCGAAGTGCGGGCCGGCACCGAATGCGGCATCGGCGTGAAGAACTATCAGGACGTGCGCGTCGGCGATCAGATCGAGTGCTACTTCCGTACTGAAGTGACCCGTTCGATCCAGTAACGACTGCCGCTACGCCGCGGCGCGGGGACCTCCATGCCCAAACCCAATACCCGGCACCAGCGCATCGAGGCCCAGCTGCAGCGCTCGCTGGCCGAGCTGCTGCCGCGTGCGGTCAAGGATCCGCGGGTACGGTCGGTGACGATCACGGCGGTGAACCTGGCGCCGGATCTGGGCACGGCCAGGATCTTTTTCCTGCCTTTCGGTCAGCAGGCCTCGGCCGCCGACCTCAGCGCCGGGCTCCGTAGTGCGGCGGGATTTTTGCGCGGCGAGGTGGCCCGCGAGCTTGGCCTGCGCCATGCGCCACGGCTGGAATTCGTGCTCGATACCGATTTGCAGCGCGCCCAGGCGCTATCCAAGCTGATCGAGCAGGCGGTGGCAACCGATCGGCAGCGCAGCAGCGGGCCGAGCGACGCCGACTGAGCGCCGTGCCGGACGGCATCCTGTTGCTCGACAAGCCGCTCGGCCTGTCCTCCAATCAGGCGCTGCAGCGCGTCCGCCGGTTGCTTGGCGGCGCCAAGGCCGGCCACACCGGGAGCCTCGATCCGCTCGCGAGCGGCATGCTCCCCATCTGCATCGGGGAGGCGACAAAGCTCGCGGGCGAGTTGCTCGCCGGTACGAAGTGCTACCGCTTCGGTATTGCGCTCGGCGAACGAACCGAAAGCGGCGATGCCGAGGGTCAGGTAATAGAGCGCCTGCCGGTGCCGCTGCTCGAGCGCGCCTCGATCGCAAAGGTGCTGGCGGAACTTTGCGGCACGCAGTGGCAGGTGCCGCCGATGTACTCGGCCTTAAAGCGTGCCGGCCAGCCGCTGTACCGCCTCGCCCGCCAGGGCCTGTCGGTCGAGCGCGCCGCGCGCCAGGTGGAGATCTTCGAGCTCGAGCTGCTGTCGGCTCCGCCGGACCCGCTGCTCATACGCGTCCGCTGCAGCAAGGGGACCTACGTGCGAACGCTGGCCGAGCAGATTGCCGGCAAGCTTGGCACCTGCGGCTACGTCAACCTCTTGCGCCGCGAGTCGGTGCAGCCCTTTGAGCGCGAGCCGATGCAGACGCTGGACGAACTCGAGCGTGGCGGCGCGCTGGTACTGCTGAGTGCCGACCGGGCGGTCCCGCATCTGCCTGCACTTCACCTCACTGCCCTGGACACGCTCGCGTTGCAGCGCGGTCAGCAGGCGGTCAGCGCAGCCGGCCTGGCTCCTGGCCGGGTGCGGCTATACGACCCGGCCGGCCGCTTCTTCGGCCTGGGCGAGGTGCTGGAAGGCGGCCGCGTGCGGGTGAGGCGGCTATTTAACCTGTCGCCGCCATCCTCGGGCTCGGGCGTCGCGTAACTGTCTGTTCGGCTTGAGGATTGAAAGGGGTGCCGCTACAATGCGCGGCTTGCAAAAACGGGCTCAAATTTTGGTTTCGCATCAGAGGCTTGTCGCGTAATGGGTTTGTCCACGGAAAAGAAGGGCGCGGTGCTCGCGCAATACCGGCGTGATCCGAAAGACACCGGTTCACCGGAAGTACAGGTCGCGCTGCTGTCGGAGCGCATCAATGGGCTCGGCGATCATTTTGCCGCCAACAAGCGGGATCACTCCTCGCGGCGTGGTCTGGTGCGCATGGTCAACCAGCGGCGCAAGCTGCTTGATTACCTGAAGAGCACCAACGCGGCCGCGTACCAGCAGCTGGTTGAACGTCTCGGACTACGCCGCTGAGCCGCCCCGTCGCCGCACGGGCAGTATCGAGCATGCGGCCACTCGTTCCTTTTTCTCCCACCGAATTTCCGAGGATTGAAGCGTGACTGTCTTCAAGAAATCTTTTGCTTACGGCTCCCATAACGTCACCATCGAAACCGGCGAGCTGGCCCGCCAGGCCAACGGCGCGGTGCTGGTCACGGTCGATTCGACCGTCGTGCTGGTCACGGCCTGCGCGGCCAAGAAGGCCGTGCCCGGGCGCGATTTTTTCCCGCTGACGGTCAACTATCAGGAAAAGACCTATGCCGCCGGCCGCGTGCCCGGGGGATTTTTCCGGCGCGAAGGCCGGCCCTCGGAGCGCGAAACGCTGACCTCGCGGCTCATCGACCGGCCGATCCGGCCGCTGTTCCCGGACGGCTTTAACAACGAAGTGCAGGTGGTGGCGACGGTAATGTCGCTGAATCCTGATGTGTTTGCCGACGTTCCCTCGCTGCTCGGCGCCTCGGCGGCTCTGTGTCTCGCAGGCCTGCCGTTCAACGGACCCATCGGCGGCGTTCGGGTCGGTTACATCAATGGGCAGTATGTGCTCAATCCGACGCGCACGGATCTGGCCACCTCACAGCTTGATCTGGTCGTCGCTGGCACCGAACACGCCGTGCTGATGGTCGAGTCCGAGGCCGCAGGCCTTTCCGAAGACGTGATGCTCGGAGCCGTGGAGTATGGCCACCAGCAGATGCAGGTGGCGATCCGCGCCATCCGCGAATTGACCGCCGAAGCCGGCAAGCCCCGTTGGGACTGGAAGCCGGCGGCCGCGCATGCAACCCTCGCGCAGGCCGTCGCCTCGCGCGCTGAAAGCGCGCTGACTGAGGCTTACGTGATCACCGAGAAGCAGCAGCGGCAATTGCGCGTCAGCGCCATCAAGGCCGAGCTGGAAGCGGCGCTGTGCAGCGGCGATGCGCCGCAGTTCACCAGCGAGCAGGTCGGTGACGAGTTCTTCAAGCTTGAAAGTCGCATTGTCCGTCACGCGATCCTCGCTGGCCGGCCGCGCATTGACGGCCGTGATGCCAAGACCGTACGGCCGATCACCGTCAAGGTCGGTGTGCTGCCCCGCACTCACGGCTCAGCGTTATTCACGCGCGGTGAGACGCAGGCGCTGGTGACCACGACGCTGGGCACTACGCGCGATGCGCAGATCATCGATGCCCTGGAGGGCGAACGGCGCGAGCGCTTCATGCTGCATTACAACTTCCCGCCGTTCTCGGTCGGTGAGACCGGCATGATGGGCTCGCCCAAGCGCCGCGAGATCGGCCACGGCAATCTCGCCCGTCGCGGCATCGGCGCGGTCATGCCCGACATGAGCACGTTTCCCTATGTCATTCGCGTGGTCTCGGAAATCCTCGAGTCCAACGGCTCGAGTTCAATGGCCAGCGTCTGCGGCACGAGCCTGGCGCTGATGGATGCGGGCGTGCCGATCAAGGCGCCCGTGGCTGGCGTCGCGATGGGTCTGGTGCTCGAAGGCAGCAAGTTCCAGGTGCTGACCGATATTCTTGGTGACGAAGATCACCTGGGTGATATGGATTTCAAGGTGGCCGGCACGCAGGAAGGCGTCACGGCGCTGCAGATGGACATCAAGGTCGAGGGCGTGACGCCGCAGATCATGCGCGTGGCGCTGACGCAGGCGCGCGAAGGCCGGCTGCACATCCTAGGCGAGATGGCCAAGGTGATATCGAGCTCACGCGCGCAGATGTCGGAATGGGCACCGTCCATCATCACGCTGCGAATTGATCCGGAGAAGATCCGCGATGTAATCGGCAAGGGCGGTGCAGTGATCCGCCAGATCACTGAAGAGACCGGCACCACGATCGATATTGAGAATGACGGCACGGTGAAAATTGCGTCCGTCAATGCCGCGGCGGGCCGCGAGGCACAGCGGCGCATCGAACTGATTACGGCCGATGTTGAAGTCGGACGGATTTACGAGGGCCGCGTCGTCAAGCTGATGGACTTCGGCGCCTTCGTAACGATCCTGCCGGGGCGCGATGGCCTGGTGCACATATCGCAGATTTCGGAGGAGCGCGTCGAGCGCGTTTCCGACAAGCTCAAGGAAGGGGATGTGATCCGCGTCAAGGTGCTGGAAGTGGATCGTCAGGGGCGCGTGCGCCTGTCAATGCGCAACGTCGACGCCGCCTAGGCCGCGCGTTAACTGGCGGCGGCTTTAACGGCCGCCGCGCCCGACTCTAGGACTGATCAGCCGAGCGCGTGACGCCGGCCAGGTACTGATCCAGGCACTGCTCCAGTGCAACTGAAGTCGGACCCGGCGCACTGGTGCGATAACTGCCGATCAGACGCGCCAGAAACGGCTTGCTGAGCCTGGCGCTATCGCTCAGCTCCTGCTCGGCGATCACCTGCAGCATCACCGCCCGGGTAATGTCCTGACCACTTCGCTGATCCGTCACTTTGATGTCAATCTGGCCGGAGACCAGATCGCGTACGTCCTGCAACGTGATATAGCGGCTCAGTACGGTGTCGTACAGGCGCCGGTTTGGATACTTCTTGATGACCCGCGTCTCGCTCATGAGCATATTTCCCTCTCCTGCGCCTCACTCGACACTGGACGATAAAGGCCTACGCAGAGCGGGCGGCTTAGGCTGGGACCAATCCGATATTACGCCTGATCGCCTCTCATACAAGTGTCGCTCCGCGAAGCCACATATCGGCCGCAAACCAAGCAGGCGTGACGGCGCCCGGCGAGAACTACCTTAGCGCTCCGCCAGCGCCGCCTTCATTAAAATACCTTTAGAAATCAGCCTTTGGAGGCTGATCAGGCGTTGATTTTGATTTGTCCTACACCACGCAGCGGCGCGATCGTCCAGTGGGCCAAAGCCCATTGCCAGACCACTTGCAGCGATTCGCCTGCCAGCGACGCTTCAGGCTGCTGACCCAGCAATTCCAGCACGCGCACCAGCAGTGCCGAGCCGCCAGAACCGTCGGCGGGAACCGCATGCGCCGACTTCGACAGCTTCTGACCGTCGGAACGGGACACCAGCGGTACGTGTAGGTAGCGAGGCTCGCGGTAGCCGAGCGCATCCTGCAAGGCGCGCTGCCAGCCGGTGCTGACCAGCAGATCGGCGCCACGGACGATGTCAGTGACGCCCTGAGCCTCATCGTCGACGACCACCGCCAGCTGATAAGCCATCAGTCCGTCGCGGCGCCTTAAGATCGGATCGCCGAGCGCCTTGAGCTCGAGCACGCAGGGGCCGAGCAGGCCGTCATCAAAGCGCTCGGCGCCGGCATCATTAACCCGAAAGCGCAGGGCAGTCGGCCCAGCCCGCTGCACGCCGTTGCGGCAGGTACCCGGATAGCCCTCGGCGCGATCGGAGAGGCTAGCCCGCGAGCAACTGCAGGGGTAAATCAGGCCCGCCACATCGAGGCGCTTGAGCTCAGCCTCGTACAGCGCAGTGCGTTCGCTTTGCAGGAGCACTGGGCCATCCCAGGTAAAGCCCAGCCGCTCGAGCGTGCGGCGCAGCTCGTCGCTGGCGCCTGTCTGGGTGCGGGTGGTATCAAGGTCCTCGATGCGCAGCAGCCAACTGCCGCCTTGCTTTCGCGCCTCGAGGTAACTGGCAGCGGCGGTGACCAGCGAGCCCAAGTGCAGCCGTCCGCTGGGCGACGGTGCAAAGCGGCCCACGTAACCGCTGGCGCGCTCAGCGGTAGCGGTCGTCCCGCTCGCCGTACTGGCGTTCACGCCGCTCGCGCCGCTCCTGGGCCTCAATGCTGAGCGTTGCCACCGGGCGGGCCTCGAGGCGCTTGATGCCGATTTCCTCGCCGGTCTCGAGGCAGTAACCGTAGCTGCCGTCATCAATGCGCTTGAGGGCCTCATCGATCTTGCGAATCAGCTTGCGTTCGCGGTCCCGGGTACGAAGCTCGAGGCTGAACTCTTCTTCTTGCGTCGCCCGGTCATTCGGATCGGGGAAATTCGCGGCCTCATCTTTCATATGCGTGACGGTGCGGTCCACTTCTTCCATCAGGTCGCGCTTCCAGCTGGCGAGGATGAGCCGGAAGTGGCGCAGCTGCTCCTTGCCCATGTACTGCTCGCCGCGCTTGGCAATGTACGGTTTGACGTTGCGCGGGCCGGCCAGCAGGCTTCCGGGCTCGACGCCGTCGGCATCATCCGGCTCAGTGGCACCAGTACGGCCCGGCGCGGCACCAGTGGCTGGCTTGGCCGGCGGCGGTACGGGCCGCAGCAACGGCTTTTTGAGCTCGACAACGTTTGGCGCCGGCGCCTTCTTCGATTCCTTCCCGTCGCGGCTGGCCACCCGGCGCTCGGCCACCGCGGGCCGGCGCGGCTCGACTCGATGCGCGCGGCCTTTTCGCGCTGCCGGTCGGCTCGGGGTCTTGCTCGCTTTGCGGCTCTTGGAAGCCGGCTTTTTCACGGCCATTACGCGCTCCTGGAACATCAATAGCCCGAGGCGGGCATTAAGAAACGCGCGATTATACCGGGGCTCTATTGCCTGTACAGCGCGCTGCGCCGGCCCTTGGCGCAAGCCGGGCTGCGGCAGGTTGGGACGCCGGCAAGCGGCCCGCAGCTACGGCGGTTTAATGGCCGGCGCCGGCAG
>DASWBL010000331.1:0-6459 GCA_036390615.1 Steroidobacteraceae bacterium
CATGAGCCTCAAGGCCCGACTCCAGGAAGACATGAAGGCGGCGCTGCGCGCCGGCGCCAAGGATCGCCTTGGCACCATCCGCATGATCATGGCAGGGATCAAGCAGCGCGAGGTTGACGAGCGCATTCAACTCGATGATCCGCAGGTGCTCGCCGTCATCGACAAGCTGGTCAAGCAGCGGCGCGAATCGATTGTGCAATTCCAGGCCGGCGGGCGCGCCGACCTGGTGGCCAAGGAGACCGGCGAGCTCGAAGTGCTGCAGGCTTACCTACCGGCGCAACTTTCCGATGCGGAGCTCGATGCGCTGATCAGCGAAGCGATCGCGCAAAGCGGCGCCGCAAGCATCAAGGACATGGGCAAGGTCATGGGCCTGATCAAGGCCAAGGCACAGGGCCGTGCCGACATGGGCGCGGTGGGCGCCCGCATTAAGGCCAGGCTGAGCTGACCAGGTCGCGGCCGGCGCCGCGTAAATTCGGTCAGCCGGGCTGCAGAAGTCTAGACTTGGCAACATGGCCGGCCGGATACCACAAAGCTTCATCGATGAGCTGATCAGCCGATCCGACATCGTCGAGATAGTCGGCAGTCGCGTGCCGCTGAAAAAAGCCGGCCGTGAATTCAAGGCCTGCTGCCCGTTTCACGACGAGAAAACCCCGTCGTTCTGGGTGAGCCCCGACAAGCAGTTCTTCCATTGTTTCGGCTGCGGCGCGCACGGCACGGCGCTTGGCTTTCTGATGCAGTACGACCAGCTGCCGTTTCCCGAGGCGGTGGAGGAACTGGCCGGGCGAATCGGGCTTGAGGTCCCGCACGAGGGCGGCGCGGGACCTGCGAGCGCAACGACCGAGGGGCAGAGCGAGCTGCTCGCCCGGGTCGCCGGCTTCTACCAGGAGTGCCTGCGCGAAAATGAGCGGGCCGGCGCCTATGTGCGTAAACGAGGCCTCGACGCGGCCAGCATCGAGCGGTTCATGATCGGCTATGCGCCGGAGAGCTGGAACGAGGTGCTGCGCCGCTTCGGCGCCACCGACGAATCGCGCGAGATGCTGCTGGCGGCCGGGCTCATCATTGAGCGCGATACGCCCCGCGCGGGGAGCGAGCCTTACTACGACCGGTTCCGGGACCGCATCATGTTCCCGATCCGGGATCCGCGCGGCCGCGTGCTCGGCTTCGGCGGCCGGATACTCGATCGCGGCGAACCCAAGTACCTCAACTCGCCGGAGACCGAGCTGTTTCACAAGGGCCGCGAGTTATACGGGCTGCATGAAATCCGGCTCGCCCGCCAGAACCTGAAAAGACTGATCGTCGTCGAAGGCTACATGGACGTGGTGCGGCTGCACCAGGCTGGCCTCCAGTACGCCGCGGCGACGCTCGGCACCGCAACGACGCCCGATCACCTGCGCCGCGTGTTTCGCCTGGTCAGCGAGGTGGTGTTTGCCTTCGACGGCGATCGCGCGGGTCGCGCGGCCGCGTGGCGTGCGCTGCAGAACGTGTTGCCGGAAGTCCGCGAGGGGCGTGAGATACGGTTTCTGTTTCTGCCCGAAGGCGAGGATCCGGATTCGCTGGTCGGCCGGGAGGGGAAGGAAGCCTTCGAGCAGCGGCTCGGCACGGCGGTGCCGTTGTCCGAGTACCTGACCGGCCAGCTGCGTGGCCAGGTGGAACTGACGCATGCGGATGGACGGGCGCGCTATGCGGCACTCGCCCGGCCGCTGCTGGAGAAAATTCCGGCGGGAATCTACCGCGAGCTGCTGATCGAGCGGATCGCCCAGGAGATTGGTCTCGCGGCCGACCGGTTGCGCGATCTGCTGCGCCTCGCCGAGCCGGCGCCGCAGTCGCCTGCAGAAAGTCAGATCCGGGCGGCGCCGGTGCACATCGGGCGTGGCGCGCTGCTGACCCAGGCGATACAGACCCTGCTGCATTTTCCGGCCGCCGCCGCGGACCTTCCGGCCACTTTGTGGGCGCCCCTTGAGCACCTTGAGCAGCCCGGCATCGCGGTGCTGCGCGAATTGCTGCAGGAGCAAAGCGCAGCGCCCGGCACGACTACCGGTCAGATCCTGGAGCGCTGGCGCGACCGGCCCGAGTTCGAGCGTCTATCAGAGCTGGCCGCAGCACCGATACTCGCCACGGATACCGGCGCCGCGGCTCACGAACTGGGGAATGCGATCAGCCGGCTGCTGGATGAACAGCTGCGCCGCCGGATGGACCAGCTGATCGAGAAAGCGCGCGAGGGAACCGTCACCGCCGAGGAGCGGTCAGAACTGCAGGTGCTGAGCAAATCCTTGTCGCGCCAGATCCAGCCGGGGCCGCTGCCCCGCTGAGTATTTGCTCAGAAACCCCTTATCCAGGCCCGCCGGTGCGTCGGCGGTACGCTCAAGGCCCAGGCCGCCGAGGCTTGAAGCTGGCAAAAAGCAACCCAAATTAGGTATAATAGTGGGCTTTTCCGCAATCCTTCGATCCTCCGTCCGAGGCTCCCCAAAAGCTCCCGGAGCGGACTCGTATCTGCCTGAATTGACAGGACTGCTGAACCAATGACGTCGAAACAGAAATCCTCCCCGGCTACGGCCAAGAAAGCAGCCGCCAAAGTGGCGGTCGCTCAGAAAAAGAGCGCGGCTGCCCGCAAGCCACCGGTGGTGGCTGCCAAGGCTAAAGCCGCCAAGCCAGCCGAAATTGCCAAGGCCGCGGCCACTGCGCGCGCGTCTAAGACCGCTGCGGTAGTTGCCCCAGTCGCCAAAGCCGTGGCGCCGGTGGCGCTTGCGAAGTCGCCCGCGGGCAAACCCGCTGCCAAGGGCAAGTCGGCGCAGGTGATCATGCCGGGGCCGCGTGCGATCGGCTTGCCAGAAGATCGCCAGTCGCAGCTCAAATTGCTCATCGCGCGCGGCAAGGAACAGGGGTACCTGACCTACGCGCAGGTCAACGACCACCTGCCTTCCGAGATCGTCGATCCGGAGCAGATCGAAGACATCGTCAACACCATTAACGACATGGGCATTCCGGTATACGAGAAGGCACCGGATGCCGAATCGCTCCTGGCCACCGATCCGACCACGCCGGCCGACGAGGAGGCCATCGAGGAGGCCGCTGCGGCGCTCGCCGCCCTGGATGCGGAACTCGGGCGCACGACCGACCCGGTACGCATGTACATGCGCGAAATGGGCACCGTGGAGCTGCTCACGCGCGAGGGCGAAATCCGCATTGCCAAGCGCATCGAGGAAGGACTGGACGCGGTCCGGCTCGCGCTCGCGAACTATCCGCCGACGCATGAGCACCTGTTGCGCACTTATGAGCTGGTCAAGGCCGGCCAGGCAAGGCTCGTGGACATGGTCGTCGGCTTCATTGATCCGAATGCGCCGGACGTAATTGCCCAACCCCAGAACCCGACCAAGCTCGAGATCGAAGCGCCGCCGCCGGAAGAGGCCCGCGATGAGGCCGAGGGCGAGGATGGCGACAGCGAAGAGACGGTGATCGATACCGGCCCGGATCCGGAGGAAGTGGCGCGGCGCATGGCCGCGATCAACAAGATGCTGCAGCAGGCGCTGGCGGCCATTGCCAAGAACGGCATCGAGGATGCCCGCACGCACCGGGTCCGCAAGCGGCTGGCCGAAGAGTTCATGGAGCTGAAACTCTCGCCGCGCATGTTCGAGGCGCTGACGGCACAGCTGCGCGCGCATATCGGCGAGATCCGGCAGATCGAGAAGGAAATCATGGTCATCGCCGTGCGCGATGCCGGCATGCCGCGCAAGGACTTCATCAGCACTTTCCCGAAGAACGAGACCAGCGCCAGGTGGCTGACCAAGCACATCAAGGCCGGCAAGAAGTATTCGGCCCCGCTCGGGCGCCTGAAGGAAGAGATCGAGCGGCGCCAGAAAAAGCTGACGCTGCTCGAAGTGCAATACCGCCTGAGCATCGATGCGATCAAGGGCATCAACCGCGAAGTTTCCATCGGTGAGGCCAAGGCGCGCCGCGCCAAGAAGGAAATGGTCGAGGCCAACCTGCGCCTGGTGATCTCGATTGCCAAGAAGTACACCAACCGCGGCCTGCAGTTCCTCGACCTGATCCAGGAAGGCAACATCGGCCTGATGAAGGCGGTCGACAAGTTCGAATACCGGCGCGGCTACAAGTTCTCGACGTACGCCACCTGGTGGATCCGGCAGGCGATTACCCGCTCGATCGCCGACCAGGCCCGCACCATCCGCATTCCGGTGCACATGATCGAGACCATCAACAAGCTCAATCGCATTTCCCGGCAGATGCTGCAGGAAATGGGCCGCGAACCGACGCCCGAGGAACTCGCGGTACGCATGGAGATGCCGGAGGACAAGGTCCGCAAGGTGCTGAAGATCGCCAAAGAGCCGATCTCGATGGAAACCCCGATCGGCGACGACGAGGATTCGCACCTGGGCGATTTCATCGAAGACACCTCGGTGTCCTCGCCGATAGATCAGGCGACCATGGAATCGCTGCGCGAGACCACGCACTCGGTGCTGGCGCAGCTGACGCCGCGCGAGGCCAAGGTGCTGCGCATGCGCTTTGGCATCGACATGAACACCGACCATACGCTTGAGGAAGTCGGCAAGCAGTTCGACGTCACGCGCGAGCGCATCCGGCAGATTGAGGCCAAGGCGCTGCGCAAACTGCGCCACCCGAGCCGCAGCGAGCAGCTGCGCAGCTTCCTGATGGATGACTGAGGCCGGCTTCTAGGCTTGCACTGGAGTGTCGGCGCGGGCGCCCCACTCGGCCCAGGAGCCGTCATACAGGGCGCCGCTCGGCAAGCCGGCAACGGAAAGCGCCAGGGACAGCACCGCCGCTGTAATTCCCGAGCCGCACATCGTCACCACCGCGCTGGCCTTATCAATGTGCAGTGCCTTGAAGCGCGCCCGCAGATCCTCCGGCGCCTTCAGCGTTTTATCGTCATTCAGTAATTCGGTAAACGGCAGGCTGAGCGCCCCGGGCACGTGCCCTGCCCGCAGGCCGGGCCGCGGTTCGGCCACCCTCGCATGGTAACGATCGGCCGAGCGGGCATCGAGAACCGTCTCGCGCCGATCCTTGAGGTTATCCAGTAGATCGCCGGCGCCGCGCAGCCGGTGGGCCCGCAAATCGGCAATAAACTGGCCCGGTTTTGGCGCGAGCGCGTCGCCGCTTATCGCCCTGCCCTCGCGACGCCACTTGGGCAGGCCACCGTCGAGCACCGCTGCGCGGTCGTGTCCGAACAGGCCCATCATCCACCAGCCCCGGGCGGCCGAGAATATTCCCTGTTGATCGTAGAAAACGACGCGGTCGCCGTTGCCGACGCCGAGCGCGCTGACCAGTTTCTCAAACCGCGCCTGGGTCGGCACCATGTGTGGCAGTGTCGCTTCTGGATCGGCAATTTCATCAATGTCGAAGAACTGGGCGCCGGGGATATGAGCGCCCTGAAACCGCTCGCGCGCGTTGATCTGCTCGCGCGGCATGTACCAGCTGGCGTCCAGGACGCGCAGATCCGCGGCGCCGAGTTCCCCGGCCAGCCAATCGGTACTGACTAAAGGCTGCATCGACCCTGGCGCCCCTGCTGGAGTTGCATCCGGACCGCGTTGCGGTCGCTAGGTTGCGCCGCTCATGATACTGGCAATCTTGCCGCGTCGGTACGTGGCCAGCGCCGCAAGCGACGATCTGCTCTTGTTATTTCCTTGTCTTCGCAAGCCACTTACACTGGGTCGTACGGGCCCTTGCGCCGATCTTTGGAGTTGCTGTGCGTTTGAAATTCGAGACTGCGGTGCCGCACCGATGAAGGCGCGCGGCCCACGCAAGGTTAGGCTGGTGCTCGGCAACCGCCAATTCACCAAGGTTGGCGTCCGGCCGGGCCTATGGCGGGACGGCTACCACCTGATACTGAGTATGGGCTGGCTGGGGTTCCTCACCGTACTGGTGGTCAGCTATACGATCGTGAATCTGCTGTTCGCCGTCGGCTTCTGGCTGTCGCCCGGCTCCGTGGCCAACACACCGCGAGGCTTTCTCGATCTGCTGTTCTTCAGCATCGAGACCCTGTCGACGGTTGGCTACGGCACCATGTATCCGGTCACCATTTACGGCCACATTCTCGCTTCGCTCGAGATCTTTATCGGCTTGCTGATCCTGGCCTTGACCACTGGGCTGGTGTTCGCGCGGTTCTCACGCCCGACGGCCCGCATTCAGTTCAGCGACGTGATGGTCGTCGCACCGTTCAATGGCGTGCCGACGCTGATGATGCGGGCCGCCAACGAGCGGCATAACCTGATACTGGAAGCGACGGTGAACATGACGTTGATCTACCGCAAGCAGACCCTGGAGGGCGAAATCTTCCGCCATCAGCACGACCTGGCGCTGGTTCGCCACCGCTCCGCCGCCTTTACCCTGAGCTGGACGGTGATGCACAAGATTACCGAGAGCAGCCCGCTGTACGGCAAGAACACCAAGGATCTCGAGGATGCGAACATGATTGTCGCGGTTTCGATC
>DASWBL010000332.1:0-1835 GCA_036390615.1 Steroidobacteraceae bacterium
CGCTGCCGCCGGTCAGCACGACGCCGGCGGCAATCACTTCCTCAAAGCCGCTCCTCGCGAGCTCCTCGCGGATCAGGTTGAAAAGCTCGGCGTAGCGCGGCTCGACGACCTCGGCCAGCGTCTGGCGCGCCAGGCGCCGCGCCGGCCGGTCGCCGACGCTCGGCACTTCGATGGTCTCGTCGGGATTGGCGAGCTGCGACAGCGCGCAGGCATAGCGGATCTTGATGTCCTCGGCGTACTGGGTCGGCGTGCGCATCGACACGGCGATATCGTTCGTTACCTGGTCACCGGCGATCGGAATGACCGCGGTGTGGCGGATCGCGCCGCCGCTGAACACCGCGATGTCGGTGGTGCCGCCGCCGACATCGACGATGCAGACGCCGAGTTCCTTTTCATCGTCGGTCAGCACTGCAAAGCTCGAGGCCAGCTGCTCGAGCACGATGTCCTCGACCACCAGGCCGCAGCGCTGCACGCACTTGACGATGTTTTGCGCTGCGCTGTCGGCGCCGGTGACGATGTGCACCTTGGCTTCGAGGCGCACGCCGGACATGCCAATCGGATCGCGGATGCCCTCCTGGCCGTCGATGATGAATTCCTGCGGCAGCACGTGCAGGATGCGCTGGTCGGCCGGTATGGCCACCGCCTTGGCCGCTTCGATGACGTGCTCGACGTCGCTGTGGGCGACCTCGCGATCGCGGATCGCCACCACGCCGTGTGAGTTCAGGCTGCGGATATGGCTGCCGGCAATGCCGGCAAACACTGCGTTGATCTCGCAGCCGGCCATCAGCTCCGCTTCCTCCACCGCGCGCTGGATCGATTGCACGGTCGATTCGATGTTGACGACCACGCCTTTCTTGAGGCCGCGCGAGGGCTGGGAGCCAAGGCCGATGACCTCGATGGAGCCGTCGGCGGCCAGTTCGCCGACCAGGGCCACCACCTTGGAGGTGCCGACATCGAGACCGACCATCAAATGCCGTTCGGGACGCTTAGCCACTGGTTCTGCCTGCCTTGTTTTCGGGGGTGCCGGCCAGTCTTGAGGCGCCGTTGCGCCAGCCGACCGCAAAGCCGTTGGTGTAGCGCATGTCGACGTAGGCGATATCCATCGGGCGCTGGACGATCAGCCGCAGCGCCACGTCCGCGAAGCGCTCGAAGCGCTCATCGACCTGCCGGCTGCCGAGGCGCACGCCAACGCCGTTATCGAGCAGCAGCTCCCAGGCGCCGCGCGCGTCGAGGCGCACGGCCACCAGACGCATGCCGGCCTCGGCGATGCGGCCATTGGCGGCGAGGTACCGCGCCACCACCTCGGCCTGCGAGCCAGGCGGGCCTGACAGCTGCGGCAGTTCCGGCGGCACAAAGCGCGACTCGCTGACGAACGACTCGCCGCGGGCGTTGACAACGTCGGCCTGGTTCCAGCGTGCCACCGCCAGCTGCTCGGTGATGTGCACGCTTAAGCCCCGCGGCCAGACGCGCTGCACACTGGTCTCGTCGACCCACGGGAGCGAATGCAGGCTGCGACGCACCTCATCGAGGTTGACGGTGATCAATCCGGCGCCATGCAGCCGGGCGCGGACCGCCTTTTCAACATCGAGCGCGGTGATGTGCTGCAGGGTCCCGTCGACCTCGACGTGCTCGATCGGCTGATCGACCACGGCCAGCACCGCCCAGCCGGCGAGTGCCGCTGCTGCAACGCCCGCCGCGGCCTGCAGCAGCGCCCGCCACGGCAGCGTCTGCCAGCGCAGCAGCGCCGCCGGCTCAGTGCGTTTGCGCTTATTGCGTCGCCGCATCAGCATGGCGTGCGCACCAGGCTGGTTTCGAGCACGCGCCAGGCCAGTTCC